>NZ_JBHXRM010000072.1:0-25205 GCF_042716895.1 Streptomyces sp. NPDC058653
GGTCGGGGTACCGCGTACCCCGCACACGACGCTACGCGGACGCGCCGGTTCAGTCCTCCTTGGCCGGGGCCGGCGGCTGCGCCGGGGCCGTGACCGGCGCGGCGGCGGGAGCCGGCTCGGGCGCGGGCTCCGGGACCGGGGCGGGTACAGGGCGCGCGCCCCGGGCCGGCAGCCGGCCGCCGAGGACGAGCCGCCACAGCACGTAGAGCACCGCCAGCGCGACGGCGAACGGCAGGATCGCGGCCAGCACGACCACGGTCCACCGCAGCATCGACACGAACGCGTCCCAGCCGCCGCCGAGCGCGTCCAGGAAGCCCGGGTCGTCGTTCCCCTCGTCCTTCTCCTCGGTCCTCTCGCTCAGTTCGAGCGTGACGGTCGCCATCGTCGTCCGGTCGGCGAGCGACGCCTGCTTGGCGAGCAGGGACTCCAACTCGGCCTGTCGCGTGTTCAGTTGGCCCTCAAGGGCCACCACGTCCGTGATGTCCTCCGCCTGGTCCATCAGATCCCGCACGCGGTTCACGCTGGCGCGCTGCGTGGCGATACGGCTCTTGGTGTCGACCACCTGCTCGGTGACGTCCTTCGCGTTCGCCGTGCGCCGCAGCAGCTTCCCGGTGCCGGTGAGTTCCCTGAGGACGGAGTCGTACTCCGCCTCCGGGACCCGCAGCACGATCTGCGAGGCCACACGCGTGTCGTCGATACGCTCCGTCGTCTCGTCCTCGATCTCGCCGCCCGCCGCGAGCGCGACCGAACGGGCGGTGGCGAGGGCCTTCGTCGCGCTCCCCACCTCCACGGAGAGGGACGCGGTGCGGATCACGTACGTCTTCGCCGAGTCCGCGTCGGCCGTCCCACCTCCGTCCGCGAACTGCTCGTCGGCCTCACCGGCCTTGTCGGCCGCCGCGTCCGGACCGGCGGCGCCCCGCTTCCCGCTGGCCGGCCCGGCCTCCGCGCTGTCGGCCTTCATGTCCCCGCCGCTGTCCGAATCACCCGCACTGCACCCCGCGAGGGCGAGTGAGGCGGTGAGTAGTGCTGCCGCGAATGCGGGAAGTGCGCGCATGTCGGTCCCCCCAAAGATGCCGAGCGCTGGTATCGGGGGTTCGACGGACCGGCGGCGGAGCGGGTTGCCCTTTTCCGGTCGCGATGCGGTCACGGTCGGGACTCGGTGCGTACCCGGGTGCGCCCGGAGCGGTCCGGGGGCCGTTTGAGAGGGTGGGGACCATGGCCAGCAGTCCGCATCACGTGTCCACACCCGACGCCGTACGTAGGCCGGACACCGCTCGTACGCCTCATGTCGTCGTCGTCGGGGGCGGTATCGCCGGACTCGCCGCCGCCGACCGGCTGCTGTCCGCCGGGGCGCGCGTGACCCTCCTGGAGGCGACCGACCGGCTCGGCGGCAAACTCCGGACCGGCGAGATCGAGGGCGTCGCCGTCGACCTCGGCGCCGAGTCCCTGCTCGCCCGCCGCCCCGAGGCCGTCGACCTCGCCCGCTCCGTGGGGCTCGGTGAGCGCCTCCGGCCGCCCGCCACGACCTCCGCCTCCGTCTGGTCGCGCGGCGCCCTGCGCGCCATGCCCAAGGGCCATGTGATGGGTGTGCCCGGCGACGCGTCGGCCCTCGCCGGTCTGCTCTCCCCCGAAGGGGTCGCCCGGATCGACCGCGAGCGCGACCTCGCCCCGGTGGCCGTCGGCGACGACGTGTCCATCGGCGAGTACGTCGCACAGCGGCTCGGGCGCGAGGTCGTGGACCGGCTGGTGGAGCCGCTGCTCGGCGGCGTCTACGCGGGCGACGCCTACCGCATCTCGATGCGTGCCGCCGTCCCCCAGCTCTTCGAGGCGCTGCGTACGCACGACTCACTGCTCGACGCCGTCGGCGCCGTCCAGGCGAAGGCCGCCGAGAACCCCCGGACCGACGCGGTGTTCATCGGCATCGAGGGAGGCGTCGGCCGGCTGCCCGGCGCCGTCGCGGACGCCGTACGGGCGCGCGGAGGCGACATCCGTACGGAGACGCCCGTCCTCGCCCTCACCCGGACCGCCGCCGGCTGGGCGGTCAGGACCGAGCGGGAGACCGTCGCCGCCGACGGGGTGATCATGGCGAACCCCGCCTGGTCCGCCTCCGCGCTCCTCGCCCACGAGTCGCCCGCCGCGTCCGCCGAACTCGCCGCCGTCGAGTACGCCTCCATGGCGCTGGTGACGATGGCCTTTCCCCGCGCCGCCCTCACCCGGACACCGGGCCTGCCCGACGGCAGCGGTTTCCTCGTGCCGCCCGTCGACGGCCGCGCCATCAAGGCCGCCACCTTCTCCACCCGGAAGTGGGGCTGGGTCGCCGAATCGGCACCGGAGCTCTTCGTCCTGCGGACGTCCATCGGCCGGTACGGCGAGGAGGAGCAACTCCAGCGCGAGGACGCCGAACTCGTCGGGGCGTCCCTGCGCGACCTTGGCGCGGCCACCGGACTCGCCGCGCGGCCCGTCGCCACCGAGGTGACCCGGTGGACCGACGGCCTGCCCCAGTACCCGGTGGGCCACCCCGCCCGCGTCGCCCGTATCCGCGAGGCGGTGGCCGCACTGCCCGGACTGCGCGTCTGCGGCGCCCCCTACGACGGCGTCGGCATCCCCGCCTGTATCGCGAGCGCCCGGCGGGCCGCCGACGAGATCATGGCCACGCCGACCCTGGCGCGGGGCACCGACCGGGGCGCGGGAGAATAGCCGTATGACTTCCGCACCAGACAAGACCCCCAACGCGGGCAAGAAGGCCAAGGATCTCAACGACGTCATCCGCTACACGCTCTGGTCCGTCTTCAAGCTGCGCGATCTGCTGCCGGAGGACCGGGCCGGTTACGCCGACGAGGTCCAGGAACTGTTCGACCAGCTCGCCGCCAAGGACATCACCGTGCGCGGCACGTACGACGTGTCCGGGCTGCGCGCCGACGCCGATCTGATGATCTGGTGGCACGCCGGGACCGCGGACGAACTCCAGGGCGCGTACAACCTCTTCCGCCGCACCAGGCTCGGCCGGGCGCTCGACCCCGTCTGGTCGAACATGGCGCTGCACCGCCCCGCCGAGTTCAACAAGTCGCACGTGCCGGCCTTCCTGGCCGACGAGACGCCGCGCGAGTGGGTCAGTGTCTACCCCTTCGTGCGCAGTTACGACTGGTATCTGCTGCCCGACGAGGAGCGGCGTACGATGCTCGCCGACCACGGAAAGATGGCCCGTGGATATCCGGACGTCCGCGCCAACACCGTGTCATCCTTCTCGCTCGGTGACTACGAGTGGATTCTCGCCTTCGAGGCCGACGAACTGGACCGGATCGTCGACCTGATGCGTCATCTGCGGGGTTCGAAGGCACGGCTGTACGTACGGGAAGAGGTGCCGTTCTACACGGGCCGCCGGAAGTCGGTCGCCGACCTCGTCGACGGACTCGCCTGACCACGCCTGATCCACAGGCGCGGACCATGATCCGCGTAGCGTGATCGCACAACTGCATGACGGCCGGGTCCGCCCTCGGGTGGCCCGGCCGTCCCACCCGGAAGATCAGACGACCGGCGGCAGCCCGCGGCCGGACCTCTCGTCCAGCGACACCGGGTCCGGCTCCGGGTCGCACCGGTCAACGGCCCGCGCAGACGCGGTGAATCGCGGGGGAAGTTCGGCATTCCTCCCCCGCGCCCATCCGGCGCTGCGCGGATCGCGACCGGTGTGACCCGGAGTTGTGCTTCCCCGGACGTCCGGGTGCTCGGGTGCTGGAGTGCCGGTGTGCCGGAGTGCCGGGGTGCTCCGGGGAAGCGACGACGTACAGAACGGGACGCACAGAAGCGGAGCGTGCTATGACCACGAGCGGTGATCTGCTCATCGACGCCTTCGACCGTATCCGTCAGAACGTCCACGACGTGGTCGACGGACTCTCGCCCGAGGCGCTGGCCGTACGCATCGACGAGGGGGCGAACTCGATCGCCTGGCTCGTCTGGCACCTCACCCGGATCCAGGACGACCACGTCGCCGACATCGCGGGGACGGACGAGGTGTGGATCGCGCAGGACTGGACGGGCAGGTTCGAACTGCCCTTCTCACGCCACGCCACGGGGTACGGGCATTCGCCCAAGGACGTGGCGGCGGTCGGCGGGATCACCGGGGAGGCGCTGGTGGAGTACCACGACGCCGTCCACGAACAGACCGTCACCCACATCAGGACGCTCGACGACGCCGACTACGCGCGCGTCGTGGACCGGAACTGGGTCCCGGCCGTGACACTCGGTGTGCGGCTGATCAGCGTCGTCTCCGACGATCTCCAGCACGTCGGCCAGGCCGCCTTCATCAAGGGCTGGCTGCTGCGGCCCTGATCGCCCCGCCCCGCAGGGGCCATTGGACGACCGGCGGGCGGGGGAGCAAGACTGTCGGAGCCCCGGCGGAACCGGCCGGGCCCGGCAGCGGCAAGGAGCGCATCACCCCATGAAGACTCGTCGTATCGGCGCCGTCGAGGTCAGTTCGATCGGGCTCGGCGGTATGCCGATGTCGATCGAGGGACGGCCCGACGAGGCCCGTTCCCTCTCCACCATCCACGCGGCGCTGGACGCCGGCGTGACGTTCGTCGACACGGCGGACGCCTACCATCTGCTCGCCACCGACGTGGGCCACAACGAATCCCTGATAGCCAAGGCGCTGTCCTCCCACAGCGCCGGCTCCGAGGTGCTGGTGGCCACCAAGGGCGGCCATCTGCGGCCCGGTGACGGCTCCTGGACGCTGAACGGCTCGCCCGAGTACATCAAGCGCGCCTGCGAGGAGTCGCTGCGCAGGCTCGGTGTCGAGTCGATCGGGCTGTACCAGTTCCACCGCCCCGACCCGAAGGTGCCGTACGAGGAGTCGATCGGCACCCTGCGCGAGCTGCTGGACGAGGGCAAGATCCAGCAGGCGGGCATATCCAACGCGGACCCGGAGCGGATCCGGCTGGCCAACGAGATCCTGGGCGGCCGGCTCGTCTCCGTACAGAACCAGTTCTCGCCCGCGTTCCGCTCCAGTGAGCCGGAGCTGGACCTCTGCACGGAGCTGGGGATCGCCTTCCTGCCGTGGAGCCCCTTCGGCGGCATCAGGAACGCGGCCGGACTCGGCTCCTCCCACTCCGCGTTCAACCGGGTCGCCGAGGCGCACGGAGTGAGCCCGCAGCGCGTCTGCCTCGCCTGGATGCTGGCGAAGTCCCCCGTCGTCGTACCGATCCCGGGCTCCAGCCGTCCCGAGACCATCACCGACTCGGTCGGCGCGGCCGACCTCGAACTCACCGCCGCCGAGGTGGCGGAGCTGGACGCGGCCTGACCTTCGTGGCTCCCAACAGGCCATGCCCTCTTGGCTGTTGGGAGCCGACGATGAGATTCTTCCCGGGCGACCGACGGCGCCGGGGCGGGTACCGGGTCCTGACCGGGCACGCCACTCGGAGCGGGCGCGTCTTCCGGGCCGGGCACGCGTTTCGGGCCGGGCACGCCTTTCCGACCGGAGCCTGGACGACGGACGTCAGGTCCCCCGCTTCCCCGACGCCCCCGACGGTACGACCGGCTTCCCCCGCCCGCGGTGCCCCGCCGCGGGCGGGGGTGTCCTCCCGGGGGCTCCGGACTCCGTCGCCACGGTTCGCGAAGCACGCCTTCTGACCGCCAGTCGACTGCCCATCCACGAGGAGTCCGCCATGGCATTCGGTCCCCGCATCGCGCTCGTCACCTGCCAGGGTGTGCTGGACGATCCCGAATGGGATCAGGATCTGCCCATTCTGCTGGAGGCGGTGGAGTGCGCCGGCGCGAAACCCGTGGTCGCCCGCTGGGACGATCCGGACGTGAACTGGGCCGCTTTCGACCTGGTGGCCATTCGCTCCGCCTGGGACTACTTCTGGCGGGTCGACGAGTTTCTGCGGTGGGCCGAGAAGTGCGCGGGCGTCACGGCGCTGGCGAACCCCGTGGAGGTGCTGCGCTGGAATGTCGACAAACACTATCTCGGGGACCTTTTCGCCGCGGGAGTCCCCGCCGTGGAGACCCGCTATCTCGCTCCCGGCAACACGGTCGACTTGCCGAACGAGGGCGAATACGTCGTCAAGCCGACCGTCGGCGCGGGCGCTCGGTACGCCGCCCGGTACCGTCCCGACGCGCGCGACACCGCGGTGCGGCAGTTGGTCCGGATGCACGCGGAGGGAATGACCGCGATGGTGCAGCCGTACATGCGGAGCATCGATGCGAAAGGAGAGCGCGCGTTGCATTTCACCGGCGGACGTTTCCTCCACGCCGACCGTAAGAATGCCGTTCTCGCACCGGGATTCCCGTACGACGAGAAAAAGGTCCCGCACCCCGAGCTGCATCCCTGGGAGCCGACCGCGGCCGAATTGGCCGTCGCCGAACAGGCATTGGCGGCCGTGCCCGGAGAGACCGAACTCCTTTACGGGCGCGTCGATCTCGTCGACGGTGACGACGGTGAGCCGCGTGTCATGGAGTTGGAGCTTGTCGAGCCGCATCTGTTTCTCTATCTGCACCCGGCCTCGGTGCCTCTCTTCGCGGCCGCGATCGTCAGGACGGCGGTGCGCGGCGCCCGGTGAAGGCCCTCCCGCGGTGCGCTCCTGGTGAGGGAGTCGCGGGTGGTCGGGGCGGTGTTCGTGCGGCGCACGGCGCCTGAGAGCGCCGTGCGCGCAGGTGGTACGGGAGCAGTCGCCACTTCTTTCACCCTTCACCGGTTCCGGACCGTGACGACCGGAGAACAAGCCAAACTCTTACTTCCGGCGCGCCGAAGGTCAGGACGCGTCACCAGGAGATCTACGGGCGGGACGCGGCTTCCGCGCATACGACGAGTTACGGACAGGCTCGGCACCGGCACACGCCCTTCCGACTCTGTGGTGCTATCACAGAGATCAGATCAGCGATCCGCGATGTTGTTCCCGGTGTCGGCCGTGCTCCGGGTTCCGCACCGCTCCGCCACCAAGGGCGGGCTGATCCCTCAGGCATGTGTGGGGAAAGGAGGAATCCGTCTCAACCCTGGCACGTCGGCGGCATGGTGGAGAAACCCCCGCGGAGGAGTCCTCGTTGCTGGAGCCATTTGGAATAAGTCATGAGACCGAGCAGCTCTACTTCCTGCTTGTGAAGCATCCGGGAATGTGTGTCAGAGAGGTGGCGATGCGGCTCGACTGGCACGAATCCGTCGTCGAGGAGCAGATCGGCGCGCTTGCCGAGCTCTCACTTCTCTGGCCTTCCCACGGAGAATCCGGCGGGCTGTACCCGGTTGAGCCGGAAATAGGGCTCGATATGCTGATCGCGCGTGAGCACGCCGCGCTGGCGGCCCGTACCCAAGTATTGCAGGAGTGCAAAGTGGCGGCCCGGGTGCTGGCCGCCGAATTCACCAGCCGGCCGGGTGTCGCCCCGCTGGACGTCGAACAGGTCGACGGCACCGGGAAGATCCATGACCGACTGGTCAGGCTCGCCCGAGAGGCGAAGAGCGGAATCATGGTGTTCACGCCCGGTGGTCCGCTGATTCCCGAAGCGACCGTCGCCGACCGGGGAATCGGGGAGGAGATCCTTTCACGCGGAATCCGCATTCAGTCCGTCCAGCTCGACAGCGTACGCAACAACAGGGCCAGGATGTCCCAGATGCAGCGGCTGCTGGACAAGGGGATAGAGATCAGAACCGTCCCCGTGCTGTCGCTCAGAGGTCTTATCGTCGACGGCGAGAAGGCCCTTCTCTCGGAGGTGGTGGAGGACAGCAGCGAGAATGTCGCGGTGGTGCTGTCCGGATCGTCGGTCGTGGCGTCGATCGCCCCCGTATTCGAACAGGTCTGGCTTTCGGCCGCGCCTTTCAGCCTTCAGGACCAGGGCCGTGAAAGGGAACTCACGAACACGGAGGGGGCTCTTCTCCACCTGCTCGAAGAGGGATACACGGACGCGCAGGCCGCCCGCAGACTCGCGGTCTCCACCCGGACCGTGGGCAGGATCGTCGCCGATCTCATGACCCAACTGGGGGCGAGCAGCAGGTTCCAGGCCGGGGTACTCGCACGCCGCCGGGGCTGGCTCGGCCCCTGAGGCCGGCCCGCCCGCGTCCGCCCGCCCCCGCCGGACGCCCGGACCACCCCGGCCGCCCGCCCGAACTCGCGGGCCGGCCCGCGGACTTCCGGTCGATCAGCCGCGAAGGGTTCTGTCCTACATCGGCCAGGCAGGATCCTGACACGTCCGTTCCCTTGTCCCGCAACACTCCTGTAATGAATGATTTCACCTGGCTAAAACGTCTCCGCAAATCCGAAGAAGGATCGTGTGCGAAGCCGGGGTGATGTACGTGGCACTGAATGACCAGGACTATCAACTTATCACTCTTGAGAATGTGCCCGAAGATATTCGCGAGGAATTCAGGACCCTTCCTCTCGACCAGTACTGCGAGGGGAAGTTCCGGCATCGCCGTTTCTCGCAGTACCGCATACACCACGAGTCCGGATGGCGGCTCGAACTGCTCCCGCACCGGCCGTTCTGCCAGGCGACGCAGTTCAACGGCGTGACGGGCGGGCTGCTCAGGGAGTACGAACCGCTGCGGATCGACCCGGGCCTGCTGGTACGCACCGGCGCCGAGGCGATTCCGCTCGACGAGACCGTCGACTGGCAGGTCGACGTCCACCAGTGGCGGGTCATCGCCGACGACAACACGCGCGGCGTCTCCGTGCCCGAGGGCCCCCACCAGGACGGCCACACCTACAGCATGATCGCGGTCGTCGACCGCCGGAACATCGGTGGCGGCGAGACGCAGCTGATGACGCTCGACAGCGACGAACCGTTCCTGAGCCTGACCCTCGGCCCGGGGGAGGCGATCGTCCTGGACGACCGGGCGATGCGCCACTACGCCACCGACATCAGCCCTCCCGTCGGCCAGGAGGGGCACCGCGACCTCTTCCTGCTCGCCTACAACACCTGGCCCCAGCGCAGGTACGGAGAAGCGTACGAGAACGCCGTACTGAACGGCACCTGGTGAGGGGACGGGGACAGTGACGGACCTTTCAGAGCCCCGTCCCGACGGCCCGCCCGCCCCGGCTCTCCCCGATCACAACCACGACGACCCGGTGGAGAGCGCGGTCATCGCCCGGCTCGCCTCGAACTGGACGCGCCGGGCCTCGGTGAAGAAGACCGAGCCCGACCTGGACGATCTGTTCGAGGCGGGGCGGCCCGACTACCCCGAGCATCTCCTGCCGTTCCGCGACCATCCCACGTATCTCGCGCTGGACGACTCCGTCCTGCGCAGGCTGCTCGCCTGGGCCTGGGTGGCGTTCAACAAGAACGTCATGGACAACGAGCAACGGGTGGTCAATCCGGGGTTCTCGCTCATCGCCTCCGGAGCGTTCGGCGCGGGCTTCGACGAGTCGGTGGCCCAGGCCGTCACCCAGGCCATGGTCGACGAGCAGTACCACACCCTGATGCATCTCAACGCGATCACGGTCACCCGTCGCCGCAGAGGGTGGCGGATGCCGGAGAGCGCGCTGCCGCTGGCCAAGAAGGCACGGCGGCACGAGGAGCGGCTCGCGCGGGCGGACCACGGCTGGCAACGGGAGCTGGTCACGCTCGCGTTCACCACCGTCTCCGAGATGTCCATCAACGCCTATCTCGACCTCATGGCCCAGGACGAGGAGGTGCAGCCGATCAACCGTGTCACGGCCGAGTTGCACAACCGCGACGAGTACTGCCACTCGTCCATCTCCAAGGAGATCGCCCTGGCGGTGTACCGGAGTCTCGGCCCGGAGCAGCGCGAGTTCTTCGTCGAGGCGCTCGGCGACGGGCTCGCCGCCTTCGGCGCCAACGACTTCACCACCTGGCGCCGCATCGTCGCCCTGCTGGGCATCGAGGGCGGGGAGGCCATGATGCGCGATGTCGAGAACGAGCCGGGCCGCTCGCTCCTGGTGCAGGACTACAGCGGACTCCACGATCTCTGCGCCGAGATGGGCGTGCTCGACGACGTGTCCTTCGACTGGAAGTCCGTGACCGTCCGATGAGGGCTGACTGTACGTCCGCCGGCCACTGTCCGGCCGGTCCGGCCACGACGGGAGGCTGACCCGATGCAGTGGCTGGATCCGGACGATCCGGACTACGACGCGGCGCGCCGGGTCTGGAACGGGACGCACGACCGGCGTCCCGCACGTATCGCACGCTGCCACGAGACCGCCGACGTCACCGCAGCGCTGCGGTTCGCCCGGTCCGCCGGGCTGGAGGTCTCCGTACGCGGCGGCGGACACAACGTCGCCGGGACCGCGCTCGCCGAGGGCGCGGTCATGATCGACCTGTCCGGGATGCGGCGGGTGACGGTGGATCCGCGGCGACGGATCGCGTACGCGGACGGCGGCTGTCTGCTGGCGGATCTCGACACCGCGACCGCCCCGCACGGACTCGTCTGCCCCACCGGCATCATCTCGGGGACCGGTCTGGGCGGGCTGGCGCTGGGCGGGGGTTACGGATGGCTCAGCCGGCGCTGGGGACTGACCTGTGACCATGTCCTCGCCGCCGAGGTGGTGCTCGCGGACGGCTCCGTGACGGAGGTGTCCGAGGACGGCCACCCGGATCTGCTCTGGGCGCTGCGCGGCGGCGGCGGCAACTTCGGCGTCGTCACCCGCTTCACCCTGCTGCTGCGGCAGGCGACACCGGTCTACTACCGCACCGCCCTGTACGAACTGGACCAGGCGCCCGACGCCCTCGACGCGTA
Organism: Streptomyces sp. NPDC058653; assembly: GCF_042716895.1. Classification (NCBI taxonomy): domain Bacteria; kingdom Bacillati; phylum Actinomycetota; class Actinomycetes; order Kitasatosporales; family Streptomycetaceae; genus Streptomyces; species Streptomyces sp. NPDC058653. The sequence continues at coordinate 10,673 of NZ_JBHXRM010000072.1, forward strand.
CCGGAAGTTCACCTCGCGGCTCTCGTCGGAGCTGCACGTCTCCGGCGGGTTCAAGATCGCCGGCGCCTATCCGGGACGGGACGGCTGGCTGCCGGACCGGCTCAGGGGCAGGCCCGTCCTCTCCCTGACAGCCGTCTGGTTCGGACGGCCCGGCGACGCGGCGGCGGCGATCGAGCCGCTCCACGAGGCCGCGCCCCCCGCCGCGACGACCGGACGGGCGACGACCCATCTGGAGCTCCAGACGATGGGCGACCACGAACGGCCGCACGGCAACCGCTACTACACCAAATCCACCTACGTCGACGATCTGACCCCACCGGCCGTCGAGGAGTTCCTGGCGTCCGTCCGCTCCATGCCCTCGCCGCTGTCCTCCGTCCAACTGGAGTATCTGCGCGGGGCCGTGGCCGAGGTCCCCGAGGAGGACTCCGCCTTCCCCGGCAGGAGTGCCCCGTACATCTACACCGTCTCGTCCCAGTGGACCGACCCCGGCGCCGACCGGGTCCATGTCGAGTGGACCCGGCGCGCCACCGGGCGACTGGCCGCGTACAGCCATGGCGGCGCGTACGTGAACTACCTCCAGGACGAGGCGCGGACGAAGGTCGCCGAGGTCTACGGAGCCGCCAGGCTGGCCCGGCTCGCCGCCGTCAAGAGGGCGTACGACCCGGACAACGTCTTCCACTTCAACCAGAACATCCTTCCGGCCCCGGCCGGCGACCGAAGGCAGGCACATGCGCATCGCAGTGGTTGACGGCTTCTCGGCGGGCCGCCTCCTGGTGCAGGAACTGAACCGGCTGCAAGCCGAATGCGTCCATCTGAGGACCAAACCCGACTTCCGCGACTCGTACACCCGTGGCTTCGACCCGGCCGCCTACATCCATGACCTGGGGCACACGAGCGACCTCGACAAGGCGGCGGCCGCCCTCGGGGAGCTCGGCGTCGACAAGGTCGTCGCCGGCGCCGAGTCCGGGGTCGTCTTCGCCGACACGCTCGCCCACCACATGGGCCTGCCCCACAACCGGATCGAGACCGTACGTGCCCGCCGCGACAAGTCCGAGATGGCGCGGTGCGTACGGGACGCGGGCCTGGCCGCGCCCGTGGGCGCGCGGGTCACCTCCGCCGACGAGGCGGTGGCCAGGTTCGAGAGCGGCGGGGGCCGGCCGGCGGTCGTCAAACCCCTGGCGAGCGCCGCCACCGACGGGGTGCACATCTGCCGGACCGCCGGTCAGGTCCGGCGGTTCACCGAGGAGGTCCTCGGCAGGAACGACTGCTTCGGCGACCCCAACCACGCGGTCCTGGTCCAGGAGTATCTGGAGGGCCAGGAGTTCATCGTCAACACGGTCACCGTCGACGGCCTGCACAAGGTGGTCGACGTCTGGCGCTGCGTCAAGATCGGCGGACCGGGCGGTGAACCGGTGTACGACTACCACGAGCCGGTCCCGCGCGGCGACACCGAGGGCGAGACGGTCGTCGCCTTCGCCAAGAAGGCCAACACCGCCCTCGGGATCGCCAACGGCGCGGCACACACCGAGGTCATGCTCACCGCCGCCGGACCGGTCCTGATCGAGACCGGGGCGCGGCTGATGGGGTCCACCCAGCCGTGGCTGCACGTCGAGTACTCGGGGACGTCGCACGTCCATCTGCTCGCTCTGGCGCTGACGGACCCAGGCGCCTTCGCCGCCTTCCCGGACGAGGACGTCCGCTGGTCCCGGGAGATCCGGCAGGTGTATCTGATCAACAAGCGGCGCGGGCGGTGCGGCGGCGACCGCTGGCGGTCCGCGCTGACCTCCCTGGAGACCTGCGTCGCCGTCGACGCCGCCATCGTGCCCGGCGGTGTGGTGCCCCGGACCGTGGATCTGGCCACGGTGCCCGGCTACGTGTATCTCGCCGCCGAGGGGCGGGGGCCGATCACGCGTGACTACGAAGCCGTCCGCGCCTGGGAGGAGACGGATCTCTATCTGTCGTAGGCCCCGGTCCGGTGGAACTCCGCGCACCGGTCCCTCACCCGGTGCGGTTCCCCGGACGGGCCCCCTCACCGCGACCGCGCCCCCAACTCGACCCACGGGCCGGCTCAACCGAATCGAAAGGGTTACCCCCCATGCCCCGACTGCTCATCGCCAACTGCTTCACCGATGAACTCGCCGGTGACACCACACGGCTGCCGCAGGCCCATCTCCAGACCGCCGCCGCCTCCTCCCACCTGCTGCTGTGGTTCGCACGGGACGGTGATGTCATTCTCCTGCCCGTCGAGCCCGAGGCCGATCTCCTCGCCTACATCACGTCGTTGACCCGGACCGACGTGTCGACCCTCCGCATCCTCACGCCGCCCCCCGGACAGTCGGGCACCGAACTGCTGACGGCCGACCGGCTGGCCGACGAGGAGTTCCGGGTCGGGCTCCGCAAGACCCTCGACGGCGAACCCGTCGACACGATCATCGCTCTCACCCCCGACGCCGGCGTGGCGTCCCTGGCCCGCTTCCTCGGCGCCCAGAAGGCCCTTCCCGGCTACGAGTTCATCAACCAGGGCGGCGGCACGCTCGTCAACAGCAAGGCTGTCTTCCGCGCCGTGGCCGCCGGAGCCGGTGTGCCCCTGCCCGAGGGCACGGTGTGCACCAATCGCCAGGACGCCGAAGAGGCGATCATGGAACTGCTCGACGAGGGCCATCCGGCCATGCTCAAGCGGGACTTCTCCTGCGGCGGGCTCGGCAACGAGATCCTCAGCCCCGTCCCCGGGCTGCGACCGGTCGGCGCCGGACGCCTGCTGGAGATCTCGGAGCGGGCGGCCGTACGGGAGTACCTCGACGAGCGGTGGATGTGGCTCACCAACGAGGAGCACTATCCCGCCGTCATCGAGCGCTACTTCCCCAACAGCCGCGCCATCACAGCCGAGTTCATCATCAACGACCACACGTCCGTCTTCTCCCAGCAGGGGGAGATGTTCTCGGCGCCCATCGCCAACGCCCAGGTCATCCCGGCCCCGGAACTCGAAGCGGGCGCCCTCGCCGTCCTCGTCTCCGCCAGCAGCCGGATGTGCGAGTCGCTGCGCTCCCTCGGCTACCGGGGCTTCTTCTGCGCGGACGCCGTCCTGACCCCGGAGGGCGAGGTCCGGTTCACCGAGTACAACGGCCGGATCACCGGCTCCACCCACCTCTACGCCGTCATCGGGGAGCATGTGGTCGGGCCCGACTACGCCCAGGACCGGGTGATCGCGGAGTACAGCGGCTGGCCCGTTCCCTCGTTCCCCGCGGCGGTGGCCCGGCTCGTCGACTCCGGCTTCGCCTACGACCCCGAGACCCGCACCGGTGTGGTCCTCACCAAGGCCTACAGCCACGCCGACGGCACCGTCCGGTACTGCGTCGTCGCCGAGGACATCGCCGCCGTCGGCCGGATCCACGACCAGGTCGAGTCGCTCTTCGTCTGAGCGCGACGCCCCGGCCGGACCCCGGTGCCGGACGTCAGCCATCTCCGTACACCCGAACCCGACGCCGAGTCGGCGGAGCGAGGGGAGCCGTTCGTGCGCCACGGCATCGTCATACTTCCGGAAACCCGCTGGCGGATCGCACGTGAACGATGGCGTGCGGCCGAGGAGTTCGGGTTCGACCACGCCTGGACCCATGACCACCTCATGTGGCGGCGGCTGCGCGAGAAACCGTGGTTCGGCGCCCTGCCCACCCTCACCGCCGCCGCCGCGGTCACCTCCCGCATCGGCATCGGCACCCTCGTGGCGACCCCCGAGTACCGGCACCCGGTGACCTTCGCCAAGGAGGTCATGACCCTCGACGACATCTCCGGGGGACGGTTCGTCTGCGGTCTCGGCTCGGGGGCGGGAGGCTACGACGAACGGGCCCTGGGAGGCCGTCCGCTGAGCGCGGGCAGCCGCCAACGGCGTTTCGAGGAGTTCGTCGAACTCACCGACCTGCTGCTGCGCCGGCCGGAGACCACGTACCACGGCAGCTGGTACCACGCGGACGGTGTGCAGATGCGCCCCGGCTGCCTCCGGCGCCCGCGCGCGCCGATCGCGATCGCCGCGGCGGGCCCGGAGTCGATGCGGCTCGCCGTCCGCTACGCCGACATCTGGGTCACCAACGGCACGCCCGGCCTCTTCGACCCTCTCCCGTACCGGGACGTCCTTCCGCTGCTCCAGCGGCAGTTGGCGGCCCTCGACGAGGCCTGCGCCGAGGCCGGGCGCGATCCCGCGACGCTGGACCGGATGCTGGTCACCGGGTCGACCACGGGCGGGGTGCTCGCCTCGGTGGGGGCCTTCCAGGACGCCTCCGGGCTCTTCGGCGAGGCCGGCTTCACCGATCTCGTGATCAACTGGCCGAGGGATTCGCCGCCGTACGAAGGGCAGTTGGCGGTGCTGGAGAAGGTGGCTGGGACACTGGGCACGCCGGGCCGGGCGACGCCCCCCGGCCGGACTTCGGGCCGCCCCTCCTGGGCGGAACCACCGCACACGACGGCATGCGTGACCTGACCTGACCTCGTCCGACCCGAAGAGACCTGACCCGACCCGAACAGATCCGACCCGACCGTGCGGATTCGCGTGGTGTTCCGCGACCGGACGGACCGAAGGAGAAAAGCGCGTGGAATCTCAAGACGGGCAGGGGGACCGTGGCTAAGCCCGTGGGACTGCTCATCGACGTCACCCCGTTACGGCGCTACCCGGCGTTCCGCCGGCTCGTCGGCGGGCAGTGCATGACCCTGCTCGGCAGCCAGGTCACCCAGGTGGTCGTGCCCTGGCAGGTGTACTCGCTCACCCACTCCTCCGTGAGCGTGGGAGCGGTGGGACTGGCCGCCCTGGTGCCCATGGTCGTCTGCGGTCTGTACGGCGGCGCCGTCGCCGACGCGATGGACCGCCGACGGCTGATCCTCCTGGTCGCGTCCGGCTCGGCGCTGGTGAGCGTGGTGCTCGTCGTCCAGGCGCTGGCGGGCCTGGACAACCTCTGGCTGCTGTACGGATGCGTCGCCGTCCAGGCCGGTCTGTTCGCGGTCGACCTGCCCGCCCGACGGGCCCTGGTGCCACGGCTCGTCGGGCCCGACGACCTGCCGGCCGCCAACTCGCTGCTGTTCCTGGTCTTCTCCGTCGGGTTCATCGGCGGCCCGCTGGTCGGCGGCGCGATGGTGGTCCTGGGCGGTTACGGGGCGGCGTATCTGGTTGACATCGTTGCCTTCGCGGTGGCGATCACCCTGCTGCGGGGGCTGCCGAGCCTGCCCCTGCCGGCCGGGGGACGCCGCGCCGACCTGGGATCGGTGGTCGAGGGCCTGCGTTTCATACGCAAGCGCCCGCTGCTGTGGATGTGTTACGTGCTCGACATCGTCGCGACGGTCCTCGCCATGCCGGCCGCGCTGTTCCCCGTCCTGGCCGTCGAGCGCTTCCACGGAACGACCGCGACCGCGGCCTATCTCTCCGCGGCCCTGGCGGCGGGCAATCTGATCGGCACGGTCTTCAGCGGCTGGCTCGGTGCCGTACGCCGCCTCGGACTCGCCTCGATCGCCGTCATCGCCGCCTGGGGAGTGGCGCTGGCCGCGTTCGGGCTGGCCCATGAGCTGTGGGTGGCGCTGCTCCTGCTCGCCACCGCCGGCGCGGCCGACACCTACAGCGCCGTACTGCGCTCCTCCATCGTCCAGCGGGAGACACCGGACGCCTTCCTGGGCCGTACTTCGGGGGTGTGGACCATCGTCGGAGCGGGCGGGCCGCGTCTGGGCGACGGCCGCGCCGGATTCGTCGCCGGTGCCATCGGGCCCGGAGCGGCTCTCGTGGCCGGCGGTGTCACCTGCGTCCTGGCCGTGCTGGCGCTCGCCGCCGCCGTGCCCTCCTACCTGCGCTACCGCGTCACACCCCGAGCGGACGAGCCGGCCACGAAGGGCTGACCCGGAACAGAACACGATCGCCGAACTCCTGACAGGAGGGCCAATGTGAACGCAGAGACAGTGCTGGACACGCAGCCGTCGGCCGGGCCGCTCCGTTCCTCACCGGCCATGCCGACCTACCGCCTCATGGGCGCCCCCGGCGTCAACGACGCGAACGGCCACAGAGTGGGACCGAGCGGCATGACGACGACGCTGATGGCCGTCCTGCTGCTGCGCTCGCACCGGGTCAACGACTCCGACTCCCTCGTCGCGCTGCTCTGGCCCGGGGCGAAACCGCAGTCCGCCCGGTCCAACCTCCGGCAGTACGTGTCGCGACTGCGCCGCTTCCTGCGCGACACCGCCCCGGCGGGCAGCGCGATACTCAGCTCGACCGGCGGCGGTTATCTGCTGGAGGTACGGCGCGGGGAGCTGGACATCACCCGCTTCGAGGACTTCGCCGACCTGGGCCGGCGGGCGCTGGAGGCCGGCGAGATCGCGCTCGCCCGCTCATATCTGGAGGCCGCGACCGATCTCTGGAGAGGACCGCTCTGCCAGGGGCTGGTGCTCGCCCCCCAACTGGAGACCGAGATCCTCTACTGGGAGGACCTGCGGGTGTCGGCGCATCAGGCGCTCGTGAAGACCAGGCTCCATCTCGGCGACTACGGGCGGGCGATCGCCGAGATCCGCCGGCTCCTGGTGAGCAACCCGCTCTCCGAGGAGCTGTGGGGCATGCTGATGCTCGCGTTCTACCGCTCGTACCGGCGCGCCGAGGCGCTGGAGACGTACCGGCTGGCCCGCCGGCGGGTCATCCAGGACCTCGGGGTCGAGCCGACCGTTCAGCTGCGGCGGCTGAACGAGCACATCCTCAGCGGTGACTGTCCGCTCGACACCTTCGCCTGGCTCACACCGGGGACCACCCGTTGGGGCGCCCCCTAGCCGTAACTCTCCGTCCGGCGCCTCATCCCGCCGCACGGCGCGCCACCCCCAGCAGCCAGGACAGGGAGAGCGAGTCGTCCCCCGCGCGCCGCCGTGACGCGGTGAGCAGGCCCGCCAGCAGGGCGCGTATCTGTACGCGATCCCCTGTCGCGGCGCGTCGGTAGTGGTCGTAGGAGGTGGGGGCGAGCGCGGCGAACTCCGGCCAGTAGTCGTCGGGCCGGGCCATGGGGAGCCGCAGGTCCGACCGCCGCCAGTCGGCCGGCGCGAAGCCCGCGTCCCGCAGCCAGACGTCGACCCGGTCCGGGGTGAGTTCGAACGGTCCGGTCACCCCGGCGGTGAGGCGCGAGCCCTGGACCACCTGGCCGACGGAGACCGCGCCGAGGGTGATCAGCCGGCAGTCCGCGGGGCTGCCCCACAGATGGACGACGGCGACGCCCCCCGGCCGCAGGACCCGGAAGGCCTCGGTGAGGACCCGCGCCGGATCGGCGAACACCCACACGCCGGCCAGACAGAGCACGGCGTCGACCGAGGCGCCGCGCAGGGGGAGTTGATGGGCGTCCGCCCGCACCCAGTCGGCCCCACCCCCTCGCCCGGGGCCGGGACTTCCCGCCGCGAGCCCCACCGCCTCGCCGGAGAAGTCCATGCCGACCGCCCGGGGGCCGGCGGGAAGGCCGCGCAGCAGCCCGCCCGTCCCGCAGGCGATGTCGACAACGGTCCCGTCGGCGGGCACCTCCCCTGCGACGATGTCGTACACCGAGGTGCTCAGGGCGCGCGCGGCGAGGCTGGGAGAGCCCGGTACGGCGCTGTGATGCACCTGGTCCCAGTGGCGCGGTCGGTGATATCCGGGGGTGGTCATCTAGCGGCCTCCGGCGGGTTCGATGGAGAGCCGGTACGCGGCCCAGAACACCAGGACGGTGGCGGCCACCGACCCGAGCGCCGAGACCGACGCGAAGGACAGGTACAGGACGCGCCTGCCCCGGCCGGTCCGCCCGGCCCGGCGGGGATCGGTGAAGGTGGTCACCAGGTGATCGAAGCTGCGGCTGCGCAGATTGGGCTGTCGCAGCCACAACTCCAGCAGCAGATACGCGTCGCCCTCCAGCACGGGCACCAGCGTGGGAGCCATACCGACGGTGCCGGCGGCGAGCATGTACAGCCCGGCGGACCGGACGGCGTCCACGTCGTGTCCGACCTGCCAGAGAAGCCCGCCGAGAGCGGCGAACACCAGGCCCCCGAGAGGGCCCGCGAGGACGGTCACCACACGGGCGCGGACGGGGAGCCGCTGCCAGGCGGTCTGGTCCGGCCTGGTCCAGGCGAACGGGATGAACCAGCGCAGGCCGATGCTCACCCGGTCGACCGGTACGCCGTAGCGGTGGCAGGCGACGGCGTGCCCGCCCTCGTGGAACAGCGCCGACGCGACGAACGCGGCCAGAAAACCCAGGAGCCCCGCTCCCACCAGCGCGTCCCGCAGCTCGTCGACGATCGTGCCGGCCCGGGTCCCGAGAGCGGCCAGGGCCAGTACGGCGCCGACGGCCAGGAACACGACCGCGCCCCGGGCCGTGAGCCGTCCCAGAGGCCCGTCGAGCCGGTCGAGGAGAGGCGTGGGGTTCCGCCCGGCGAACTCCACGGTCGCGCGCGCACGGCACCAGGCGCCCAGACGCGGCCAGTCGACCCCGCGCGGCGCCGGTCCGCCCGGTTCGAGAAGTCCCACGCGCAGCAGTCTTGCCTCGAAGCGGCGGGTGGCGTCGGGGGACAGTCCGGGCCGGTCTCCGTTCCGGGCGAGCCCCGAAGCCTCCGCCACCTCGGCGTAGCTGCGGGCGCCGTCGAAGCGGCGTGCCACGGCCAGTTCCCTTCTGCCCAGCACCCATCGTCGCGGCGAGTCGGGATCGCTCACCTCCGAGCGGCCGTCCGGATCCGGATCGCCGACCTGGAAGCGGGCGGGGAAGACCCCGCGGACGGTCTCGTCGTCGGTCACCCTCTCCCTCTCTCCGTGGCTCTCGCGGGTCTCAGACGACGAACGACATGCGCAGCTCCGAGGAGAACCGTCCGGCCTCGGTGCGGAACCACAACTCGTCGGGCCCCGGGCTCATTTCGGTGAGCCGGACACGGGCCGCCCGGTGGACGGTCTTCGCAAAGGTGTCCACGGCCAGTGGGTTGTGCCAGTCGAGATAGATCGGTTTGGGCTCGGTGTCGGCGAGGAAGTAGCAGTGCCGCGGCAAGTGGTGCCCCTGGGCCCAGACCGCGTACGCCGCGTACTCCGCCAGCACCTCCGCGGGCCGGGTGGGGGTGGGCAGTTCGGCCGTGTCGAAGGTCCAGGAGCGGCGTTTGAGCTCCACGCCCTGCCGGCGGATCCGCTGCGGCAGACCGCCGCCGAGGACTTCACCGGCCACGCCGAAGAGCACCCGGTGCAGATCGGTGGAGAGCACGGTGACGACGTCCTCCTCCCGGCCGGACCGCCGGTCCGTGAAGCGCAGCAGACCGTCCCGCTCGACGATCCGGCCCCGGCCCGCCGGTATCCGGCGCTCGGGCGGGCAACGGCTCGTGCTGCCGGGCAGGGCGATCTCCCACAGGTTCGGCACGACGGGCCAGTCGATACGGGACCGCTGATACGTCTCGTCGCCCGCCGCCAGCAGTGTCCGGCCGGGCGCGAGCAGCCGGTCGGCCTCGGCGTGGGCCCACTTGGCCGACGCCTCGTCGAGGAACGGCATCGCGACGGGCTGGAGCGCGGTGAGCACGCCGGGATGCACCTCGCCGATCACGATGCGGAAGTCCCCGCTGTCGAGGGCCTCCTGATCGCGCGCGGCCAGCAGAACGTCCGGGGAGGCGATACCGACGCCGAGCACATCGGCGAACCGGTGGTGATCGGGTGTGGCCGCGACGAGCGCGGCGGCGATACGGGTCAACCCGTCGCGCGGCAGGGTCACTTCGTCCGTGTCATCGCCGGCCTGCCCCGACCACGCCGTCCGCAGGATCTCCCGCAGCTCGCCCGCCACCTCCTCGTGCGCCCGCGCCGCCTCCGGCCCGCGTACGGCCTGGAGGAAGACGAGAAAGTCCACCGTGCCGTCCTCGTCGCGGGGCAGGGTGGCATGGACCTTCGCGTATCTGTCGTGCAGCCGGGCGGCGGCGCACTCGGCGACCGTCCGGAAGAGCCGCATCACGGGGGTGAGCCGCTCCCGCAACGACCGGGCCAGCGGTTCCCCCATGGTGAGGGCCAGGTTGCGCCGGCAGTCCTCGTACACCGGGAAGCGGCCCACGTACATCTCGCCCTGGCGGCGCCGGGTGTCGACGCCGATCGAGGTCAGCGCCTGCCCCATCTCGCCGAACAGCTCGCGCCGCCTCTCGCGCCCGGCCGTCTCGAACTCCTCGCGCATGGCCTCCAGGTCGCCCAACGTCTCCAGAACCGGGCGCAGTTCGTCCGAGGGGCCGGTGGCGCGGAGGACGTCCGCGATCACCCGCATCGGCTGCCCGGTCCCCGGTGGCAGGCGCAGCTCCGCCGAGACCAGGCGGGTCACGGTGGCGCGCGCAGACGGCGGGGCGGCGTCCAGGGTCCGCGCGTCCAGGGTCCCCTCGTCCGCGAGCCGCAGCAGCCGGGCCGCGTCGGCGCCGACCCGGATCTCCCTGCCGAGGGGAACGCGTACCCGCCGGCCGAGCACATCGCATCCGCTGTGCAGCGTCAGCGGCAGCACCTCCCTCAGCCGTCCGTCCTCGCTGAGGGCCGCGCACAGCCGGTCGACCACCCAGTGTTCGAAGAAGACCTGTCTGTGGTGGAGGGTTCCCCGGTCCGGGTCGAGCGGGTCGGCGCGCAGCGGGGTGGGGGAGGCGTCGTCCACCTCTCCCCAGGCGAGCGGTCCGAAGAAGCTACAGGTGTCGTTCTTGGTGTGGAAGCGCTGGAGGTAGCTCCAGCCGAGGCGAAGCCGCTGGCGGGCGCGTGAGTTGATCGCGCGGCCGGTCGACTCCCCGAGGGAGGTCAGACGGTCCAGCGCGTCGGGGTTGGAGAGGAGCAGGGCCTCGGCGGCGTCGGGGCGGGCCAGCAGGGCGGCGAGGGTCTTCCGCGCCCGCGTCTGGTGCTCCTGGAAGCGCCGTTCGTCCTCGGCCGTGAGAGTCGCCGGGGCGTTGTCGGACGCGCCAGCCGACGCCGGGTCCGACGCGACGTGGGACGCCGCGTGCGACGTGATGTCCGACGCCGGGTCCGACGTGGTGTCCGACGCGACGTGGGACGCCGCGTGCGACGTGATGTCCGGCGGCAGGGCGAGGCTGTCGAGTTCGTCGAACGGGAAGCCGGTGGACCGGAGCCAGAACAGCTTGAACATGCTCAGCTCCCGCCCACGGGCGCGGCCAGGAGCCCGAGCGCCTCGAACCGGTCCAGGATCGCCCGGTCCCGCCCGGGCGCGGCCGGATGTCCCCGCCGCGCCAACTCCGCCGTCAGCAGCGGCAGTTCACCGGACCCGCCTCCGAGGATCCGCAGGATGTCCGAGGCGCGGCGGGGCACCGCCACGATGCGCCGCTCCGCCTCGGGCGCGGGCAGGAAGATCAGGTAGTGCCGGGACGCCGCGGGCGGCACCGAGCGCCCGAGCGTGCCGGAGTCACGCAGCCACTCGGACAGATCCCGTTCGCAGCTGTGGACCCCGAAAGGCGCCCGCACCCGCCACTGTCCCGCCGCCGGTTCCTTGTCGCGGGCGGTGGGGTGACCGGCGGCGGCCGTGATGACGACATCGGCGGCCGCGCGTTCCAGGGCGATCAGCTCCCGGAGACCGGCGATCTCGCCGAGCGCCCCGTCCGCGGCGAGATGATCCAGGATCTGGCCGCCGAACGTGTACACGAAGGGTCCCGCGTCCACCCACTCCCGGCGGTCGAGCAGCTCCACGGCGATCGCGCGCAGGTCGACGTCGTTCGCCAGGAGCGCCCGGTGGGTCAACGGGGCAACTGTCTCGACGGCGTTGAAGAAGGAGCTCACCATGCGGAAGCGGTAGCTGTGGACGAACATCTCCGTGCCGGCCGGGTGCTCCGCGTACGCGCGCGCCACCTCGATCTCGGCCGGTCCGAGTCCCAGCGCCGCCGCCCGCTCGTCGAGCCGGCCGCCGAGCACCGCCTCGCGCATCGCGGGCTCTCTGAGAAGGCGGCGCCATACGCGCCAGACCAGGGCGGCCTCCATCAGCGGACCCCGGGCAGTGCCGTCGCCGCGTTCCAGACGCTCCGGGCCCGCGCGAGATCGTTCCGGATCATCTCCAGGTCCTGCTGCCCGCCGAGCACGCGCGTGCCCTCGTGATGGCAACGCCCTTGGTACTCAAGGGTGACGGCGGCGGGCGAGGCCCTCTCCAGCAGCCATTCGAGCATCTCCCACACGGGTTCGGGCACCGGGCTGTCGTGCCAGTCGTGGTAGAAGCCGTCGCGCCAGCTGCCGCCCGCGAGGTGTACGGCGATGACGCGGTCCAGGGGCAGTTCGGCGAGATAGTCCTCGGTGCGGTAGCCGGGCAGATTGAGCGAGTTGGCGTAGATGTTGTGCAGGTCGAGATGGAGATAGGTGCCCGCCCGCTCCACCAGCGCGGCCATGAACTCCGCCTCCCGCAGCTCCGCGCCGGGCGTCGGCAGGTAGTAGGCCGCGTTCTCGTGTGCCAGGGGCATCCCGTACGCGTCCTGAAGCCGCCGTGCCCGGTCCGCCACGCGGACGACCTCCGCACGGGAGAACTGGAGCGGACTGCTCCAGATGTCCAGCCAGGAATTGTCACCGTAGAAGCAGTGGTCGGCGACCCAGGGGCTGCCGATCTTCTGTGCCATCGGTACATGCCGACGTACCGCCGGTGTTTCCTCCAGCGGCAGGAAACCGAAGTCGCAGCCGTAGTTCGAATGTGCCAGGAGCGGTCGCCGCTCCTTCAGTTCCATCAGACTGTCGAAGGTCCCCGGCAGAAAGAGATAGGGGCTGTCGAGCGGCCCCATGACGGGATCCAGCAGTACCTCGTAGAGGTCCACGTCCATCGATGTGAACGGGAACCAGTCGAGGATCTCCGGGTTGTACTGGATCCCGATGCCTATACGCTCGGGCCTGTCGATGACCGCCGCCTCTCCTCGTTCCACCGGGCCGGCCGGTTCATCAGCCGAAGACCTTGCTCTCGATCACTTCCAGGTCGTCGAGATGGAATTCCTCGAATTCCTCGTCGGCGCCCTCGTCGACCGCTCCGACCGCCCCGGCCCCCGGCTCGACCGTGTCGGTCGCCGCCGCCGCGTCGGTCGGGGCTGTTGCGTCGGTCGTCCCGTTCGCCGCCGGCTCCGCGGTCGTCGATTCGTTCTCTGTGGACATGAACGCTCCTAGGTCAGGTAGTTCTCCGGCACGGAGCCCTCTCGTACCGTGTCCAGCGTGAAGCAGTGCAGACCGCCGCCGAAGATCCGGCGGTGCCGGTGCCGGAAGGGCACGACGGTGAAGCCGTGCTGCTCCATGACACGGATCAGCTCGCCGTTCGCCTCGTTGATCATCACGGTGTCGGGACTGATCGACAGGATGTTGAGGTCGATGTACGGGCTGGTGAGGATCAGGTCGTCGTTCTCGTACTGCGGGAAGTTGTTGGCGTCCGGCTCGGGGGCGAAGATCATGTCCCAGGAACGCAGTGACTCGGGCAGCGACTCGACCACCGCGGGCGTACGGATCAGCAGCAGCCCCGGTCGCAGGGCCAGCACCATGCTGTCGACGTGACCGTCCGCCAGCTTGTGGACCCGGTGGACCTTGATCCGCCCCTCCAGATGGCGCTCCAGCCAGTCGCACGCCATCTCGTGGTTGGCCGTCGCCACATTGACCAGCAGGTCCCCGCCCAGCCTGACGCACTGGGCGCCGTCGAACATCATCTCGAAGCCCACGTCGTACGGCGACGGCTTGGGCTGGGCGATGAACTCCACCGGCCCGCCGTTGACATAGGAGGGGTCGAAGGAGGCGTCCGTCATCAACGGGCGCGGCATCACCGTCCAGCGCGCCCCCTGACGGAAGTACTCGTTGAAGACGGGTGTCAGGAACTGCGTCTCGAAGTAGCGCGACCGGACCTGCGGCGGCGTCTCGATGATCTCGCTGCCGATGATCAGGGTGTTGTCGCGGATGTTCAGCGGCGGCACCACCGCGGCCGACCACGGGGGTGTCTTCACCTCGATCGAGCCCTCCACCGACAGCGGCCGGTGGACGGTCACCCCCAGGGACCGCAGAATGTCGACGATTCCCTCGACGTCCTCGTTGAGTTCCTCGACATAACGCCGCTTGATCGGCGACCGCCCCGAGGTGTTCTTGTTCTCCACGCCTTCCTGCGGCGGATTGAGATGCGGATAGTACATCCGGTCGTGGAAGGACTTCTGGTTGGAGATCTGGTCGTAGAAGAAGAGCTCGAAGGAGAGTTCTCGTTCATGCCACGAGTAGTTCTCCGCCGAACCCACAATGATCTCTTTGAGCGGGGACCATTCGTCGTAGCTATTCAGCTGCATCCTGTCCTCTTCCTCTACGGCTCAAGTCAAGGACCCTACTCGGCCGGAGCATACTCGGCGCATATGTGCCGCATTCGGCGCCGACAGGAGAGGAAGGGCGGAGGAGTCGAGAGGAGCGGAGGAAAGCGGAGGAGCGGCCGGGGGGGCGCCGCGGGGCCGGGCCCCGCCCCCCCCCCCCCCGCACCCCCCGGGCGCCGGGCCCATCCCGCGGGGGGGCCCGCGAGGGCCTCCCCCCCGGGGGCGGGGGTTGGCTGCGGGCCCCCCCCCCCACGGCCCGGCTGCTCGAATCGGCCCGTAC
>NZ_JBHXRM010000073.1:0-24363 GCF_042716895.1 Streptomyces sp. NPDC058653
TCCGGGGCGCCGTGCGGCCGGTGTCAGTTCTGGAGCACACCCCGTCCGCGCGCCGCCAGGTCGAGCGTGCGGCGCGCCGCCGCCACGATCGCCGCGTCCACGAAACGCCCGTCCGGCAGCGCCAGCGCGCCCGCGTCCCGCGCCGCCGCCTCGACGATCCCGGTCGCCGACTCGACCTCCGCCGCCGTCGGGAGATACGCCCGCTCGATCACCGGGAGCTGACGCGGATGGATCGCGGAGCGCCCGAAGAAGCCCAGCGAGCGGCCGTGCGCGCACGAGGCCGCCAGCCCCTCCAGGTCCCGTACGTCGGGGAAGACGGACTGGGCGGGAGCCGGCAGACCCGCGGCGCGCGCCGCCACCACGAGACGGCCGCGCGGCCAGTCGAGCCCGGCGTCGTCCCGTACTCCCAGATCGGCCCGGAGGTCCGCCTCGCCGAGTGCGACACCGCGCAGGGCGGGATGGGCGGCGGCGATGGCATGGGCGTTCTCGATGGCGAGGGCGGACTCCAGCAGCGCGTACAGCGGGGTGCCCGGGGCCCTGGCGGCGGTCCGGCGGATGTCCGACGCGTGCGTGACCTTCGGCAGCCGCAGCCCCGCCAGGCCCGGGAGACCGGCCAGCGCCGGGATGTCCTCGGCGTCGGCGATCCGGACATGGACCGGCACGGGACCGGCGGAGGCCAGCAGCTCGGCCGTCGCGGCGCGCGCGTACTCCCTGCGGTCGGTGGCCACCGCGTCCTCCAGATCGACGATCACCGCGTCGGCGCCGGAGCCGAGCGCCTTCCGCACCACGTCGGGCCGGTCCCCGGGCGCGTACAGCCAGGTGAGCGGGGTGTGCGTCGGGTGCGTCGGGCTCGGCGCCCTGGTGGCCGGCAGGGGCGGCGCGGGGCGGCTCACAGCGCGCCCTCCTCACGCAGGGAGGCGATCTCCGAGGCCGAGAGGCCCAGCTCGGTGAGGACCTCGTCCGTGTCCGCGCCGTGCGGACGGCCCGCCCAGCGGATGGACCCCGGTGTCTCGGAGAGCCGGAAGAGCACGTTCTGCATACGGATCGTGCCGAGGTCCGGGTCCGCGACCTCGGTGACGGTGTCGAGCGCCCGGTACTGCGGGTCGGCCATCACGTCGCGGACGTCGTACACGGGGGCGATCGCCGCGTCCGCCTTCTCGAACGCGGCCATCACATCGTCACGCGGACGCCGGCCGATCCAGTCGCCGACCGCCTCGTCCAGCACGTCGGCGTGGTCGGCCCGCCCGCTGCCGGTGGCGAACCACGGCTCGTCGACCAGTTCCTCCCGGCCCACCAGCCGCATGACCCGCTCGGCGACCGAATCGGCGGAGGTGGAGACCGCGAGCCAGGAGCCGTCGGCGGTGCGGTAGGTGTTGCGGGGGGCGTTGTTACGGGAGCGGTTGCCGGTACGGGGCTGCACGTAGCCGAGCTGGTCGTACCAGAGGGGATGCGGCCCCAGCACCGTCAGGATCGGCTCGATGATCGCCATGTCGACCACCTGGCCGCGTCCGCTCGCCGCCCGGCCGTTGAGCGCGGTCATCACGGCGTACGCGGTGGCCAGCGCGGCGATCGAGTCGGCCAGCCCGAACGGGGGCAGCGTCGGCGGCCCGTCGGGCTCGCCCGTCATGGCCGCGAAACCGCTCATCGCCTCGGCGAGCGTGCCGAACCCGGGGCGCCGGGAGTACGGGCCGAACTGACCGAAGCCGGTGACCCGGGCGAGCACCAACCGCGGGTTGACTGCGGAGAGTTCGGCCCAGCCGAGGCCCCATTTCTCCAGGGTGCCGGGGCGGAAGTTCTCCACGATCACGTCCGCGTCGGCGGCCAGCCGCAGCAGCACGTCCCGGCCGGAAGGGCCGCACAGGTCGAGCGTCATGGTGCGCTTGTTACGGCCCAGGATCTTCCACCAGAGGCCGAAGCCGTCCTTCGCGGGGCCGTGCCCGCGCGACGGATCGGGACGGGTGGGGTGCTCGACCTTGATGACATCGGCGCCGAAGTCGCCGAGCATCGTGGCGGCGAGCGGGCCCGCGAAGAGGGTGGCGAGGTCGAGGACGCGCACGCCCTCCAGCGGGGGAGCGGCCGGGGTCCTGGGGTCGGTGCCGGTGGCTCGGGCGGTGGTCATGAGGTGGCCTCGTCGATCTCGCGGCGGTAGGGCATGGAGGTGGACGCCCCGTGGCGCTGGACACAGAGCGCGGCGGCGGCCGACGCCCAGCGCGCCGCCTCCGTCATCGGACGGCCCTCGCCGATCGCGACGGCCAGCGCGCCGACGAACGTGTCGCCCGCGGCCGTCGTGTCCACGGCGGTCACCTTCGGCGCGGGGAGGGCGACGGGCCCGGCGCCGCGCGCCGCGTACAGGGAGCCCGCCGCGCCCAGGGTGATCAGGACCTCCGGTACCTGCCGCAGCAGCACCTTCGCCGCCTCGTGCGGGTCCGCGACGCCCGCGAGCTCGGCGGCCTCGTGCTCGTTGGGCACCAACAGGTCGGTGGCGGCGAGGAGTTCGGGCGGCAGGGGCTGGACAGGGGCCGGGGTGAGGACGGTCCGCACTCCGTGCCGTTTCGCCGCCCGCGCGCCGTCGAGGACGACGCTCAGGGGGAGTTCGAGCTGGAGGAGCAGGGCGGCGGCGGTGGAGATGAGGGTCTCCTCGCCGGGGCCGAGGGCGGTGAGTGTGCCGTTGGCGCCGGGGACGACGACGATCGCGTTGCCGCCCTCGTCGTCCACGACGATGTGCGCCGTGCCGGAGGGCCCCTCGGCGGTGTGGAGCAGGTCGGTGTCCACGCCGGACGAGGTGAGCGTGTGCCGGAGCAGTACGCCGAACTCGTCGTCGCCGACCGCGCCGATCATCGCCACGTCGCCACCCGCGCGGGCGGCGGCGACGGCCTGGTTGGCGCCCTTGCCGCCGGGGACCGTACGGAATTCACGGCCCGTGACGGTCTCCCCGTGCTTGGGGGCCCGCGCGACGTACGCGACGAGGTCCATGTTGGTGCTGCCGAGCACCACGATGCCGGTCATGGGCGGAGTGCCTCCTGGGTGAGTCGGGCGAGTTCGTCGAAGCCGGTGCCGTCGAATCCGACGACGGAGGTGGCGAGCCGGTTCTTGAGCGGAGCCGTCCACCGCTCGGGCAGCCGGTCCGGGTGCCCGGCCAGCAGACCGGCGATCGAGCCGGCCGTCGCGCCGTTGGAGTCGGTGTCCCAGCCGCCGGACACGGCGCGGCAGATGGAGCCCGTGAAGTCACCGTCCGTGTGGGTGAGGGCGGCGGCGAGAAGCGCGGCGTTGGGGACGGCGTGGACCCAGTGGTGGTGGCCATGGGCGGCGTGCAGCCGGTCGACGACGGTGTCGAAGTCATGGTGGGCGCGGGCGGTGGCGATCGCGTCGCGGACGGCCCCCGCGAGCCGTGAGCGCGGGGGTACGGTGCCGAGGCCGGCGCGCAGCGAGGCGTGCACGTCCGCGCCGCCGCCCGCCGCGGCGATGGTGCCCGCGACGAACATCGCGCTGTACACGCCGTTGGCGGTGTGCGTCAGCGTGGCATCCCGGTGCGCCTGGGCGGCGGCCGACACGGGGTCGCCGGGGTGTGTCCAGCCGTGTACGTCGGCGCGGATCGCCGCGCCGATCCACTCCCGGAACGGGTTGTGGTGCAGGGCGGTCTCCGGCGGCTCGACGCCCGACAGCAGATTGCGGTACGCCACGCGCTCGGCGGTGAACGTGACCCCGGCGGGCAGCAAGTCGAGCCAGAGACGGGCGACGTCGGCGGTCCGAAAAGCCCGGCCGTACCGCTGGAGCAACAGCACGTTGAGCAGCGGGTAGTTGAGGTCGTCGTCCTCGGGCATGCCGTCGATGTTCTCGGCGAGGGAGTTGGCGGCGGAGCGCCGGTTCCAGGGGTGTGCGGCGGCGAGGTCCTGGGGGACGCCCTCGGCGGTGAACCAGCTGTTCAGGGGCCAGTTGCCGGTCGCGCGGGCCAGTGCGCGGATGGCGGCGAGGGTGAGCTTCTCGACCGGTTTGCCGAGGAGGCACCCGGCGGCGCGGCCGAGCCAGGCGGCGTGCAGCTGGTGGGTGGTGAGGGCTGCCCCGATCCCGGCCCCTCCGGCGACCGGGGTCCGCGCCCCGGGGCCCCCGGGGGCGCCCGCGCGCGACTCACCATCCTCGCCGGGCACCGGGGCCGGGTGGGCGCGCTCGCCGCTCCGCCCTGCCGGGGGCACGGGCCGGGCCGGCCGGCCGGTACCGCGCGCGTGCTCGATCTCCGGCAGCGTCGTCGGCTCTTCGGCTGCCAACGGCGAGGGGAGCCGCGCCAGTTCGTCCAGCAGCGTCAACGCCAGCGCGCGCAGCTCCGGGGCGGCCGACGGGGCGGACGCGCCCGCGCGCGGCGGCGACGGGGAGCCGCCTGCGGCGTGCCACCGCTCGGCCACCGCCGCCGCGTCCCGCCCGTCCTCGGCCGCCTGGCGCAGCTCATGGCCCAGCAGGTCCTCGGGCTGGACCCAGGTCACCCGCAACGGCTCCGTCATCGCGCCACCGTCAGCGCGGCGAACGCCGACTCGTGCGCCCGGCGGCGCGCCGTGTCCCGGGCGAACATCTCGTACGCCACCTCCGTCAGCGTCCGCCCCGGTGCCCGGAGGTCGAGGCGGCTCGCCTCCGAGACCCGCTTCGACCAGTCGGCCGGGATCGTCGCCCCGCCGGAGAGCGCCCCGGCCACCGCCCCGCTCATGGTGGCGATGGAGTCGCAGTCACGGCCGTAGTTGACCGAGCCGAGCACCGTACGGCGGAAGTCGCCGTCGCCGATGAGCAACATACCGAGGGCGACGGGCAGTTCCTCGATGGAGTGCAGCCGCGAGGGGCGCCGCGCGCCCAGGGACGGGGCGCGGTAGTCGGGTCCCACCGTGTCGAACGGCGCGACGGCCTCCCGCAGCGGACGCAGCGCCGGCTCGAAGTCCTCGTACGTGGCGGCCACTTCGCACACCGCCTCGATCGCGGCGCGCGTCCCGTCCTTGGCGAGCGCGAGGCACGCGTCGACGACGCCGGCCGGCGTCGCTCCCGGCGCACACGCCGCGGCGACGGCCGCCGCGAGGACCCCGGCCGCCTCACGCCCGTAACTGGACTGGTGCGCGCCCGCGACATCGACGGCCTCCGCGTACGCGGCTGCCGGATTGGCGGCGTTGACGAGGCCCACCGGCGCCATGTACATCGCGGCGCCGCAGTTGACGATGTTCCCGGCGCCCGCCTCCCGGGGGTCCGTGTGCCCGTAGTGGATACGGGCGACGAGCCACTTCTCCGCGAGGAAGATCCGCTGGAGCGGCAGTGCCTCCGCCTCCAGCTCCGGGATCCAGCGCGGGGTGGAGATCAGGTCGGGGACGAGATGGTCGGCGACGGCGTACGCGTCGAGGTGGTCGCGGACGGTGGCGTACGCCCGCACCAGCGCGTGCGTCATCAAGGTGTCGTCGGTGACGTGGCCGTCGCCCTTGTGGTACGGGGCGAGGGGGCGCGCCGTACGCCAGTCCTCGTTCCAGGGGCCGACGATGCCGGACACCCGGCCGCCGTGCCGGTCCATGATCTGCTCGGGGGTGTAGCCCTCGACGGGGCCGCCGAGCGCGTCTCCGACGGCCGCGCCGACGAGGCTGCCGGTGATCCGGTCTTCGAGTGCGGGCGTGGCCGTGGGCGTCGCTGATGCTCTGCGCGTCGTCATGCCGGAATTGTCCACCCGTGTGCGTCCCGTGGGGGTGAAGCTCGCCGCCCGTGGCGGTGGGCCGTGTCCTCGAAGTCAGGCCGTGTCGGCGGAGTCGTCCACGTACGTCCAGGACGAGCGCGATCCTCCGCCGCGCGACGCACCGCACCGGACCCCGCGGGCCCCGCGACGCCACGTCGAAGACACGCCCTACGGGGAGTTGTGGTCCGCCGAGGCGAGCGTGCGTGTCAGCAGACCGGCGAGTTCGACCAGGTCCGTGCCCGCGAGACGCGGCAGCGCGCAGCCCGCCAGGACACGGCAGGTGTTACGCCAGGCCGGGGGGACGGCCGCGCCTCCGCCGAGCGCGCCGGTCAGGGCCCCGGCGAGCGCGGGGGCCGAGTCCGCGACCCGGGACAGGCACGCGGCGGCGGGTACGGCGGCGCAGACGTTCCCGCCGGACGCGAGGGTCAGGGCGAGCGCGACGGGCACGGTCTCGGCCGCCGCGATGCCGTAGCTGTAGACATGGTCGACGATCTGATGCTCCAGCAGGGGGACGAGCGCGAACGCCCCGGCGGGCTCGTACGCGAAGTCCCGTGCCAGCTTGACCGCGTGCTGGGCGTTGCGGCCGATCTCCGTGCTGTCCGGCAGCTGTTCGAGCGCGGCGGTGACGGCGGTCGCGGTGTCGGCCCCGCCGAGCGCGGCGGCCACGGCGGCGGCCATCGCACGGGCGCCGTGCACCCCGTCGCCGTCCTGCGTGTAGCGGGCGTCGAACTCGGCGAGTTCGGCGGCGGCGTGCGGCCGGCCCGGATGGACGACCGCCAGCACGACGGCCCGTACGCACGCCGCGTCGTCGAAGTAGTGCGGGTTGTCGTGGCCGGTCGCGGGCGGGCGCAGACCGGTGGCGAGATTGCCGAGCCCGGCGCGTACGGAGATCCGGGCGCGGAGCGGCAGTACGGCGGACTCGACCTCCGGCGCGCGGTCCGCCGCCGCGGCGATCTCGGCGGCCAGGGTGGACCAGGCCAGGTCGACGGCGGCGCGGGTACGGCGGTCGGCGGGAAGGCCGGCGAAGGGTTCCCCGAACGCGGTGAGCACGGTCTCGGCGGCGAAGGCCGCCCACTCGGCGTCGTCGGAGGGGCCGAGGCGCAGCGGCTCGGGGGGCTGGTTGAGGGCGATGGGGACGGGGAGGGTGGTGGTCGCGTTCTGCTCGGCGAAGGTGTCGAGCTCGCGGGTGAGCCGTCGCGTCCACTCGGGCATCCGCGCGGCCCGGTGCCGGGCGGCGGGCCACCCGGCGGCGTCCCCGGCGGCCAACCCGAGAAACAACCCCTCGACTCGCTCCCCACCCACCCCACCCCCCAGATGCCCACACCACCCAACGCCCCGGCCCCGCCCCCGGCCGGCCGCATTCCTGGCGCTCGCCCGCGCTGTCGTTGATCCTGCACCGCCCTTCGGGCGAGCCGGGATCTGGCCGACCGTGTGGCCGTCACCCTGCGCCTGCCGCGCCTCAGCGCCGGCCTGCGTGGCGGGTGGCCGCGTGGTCGTTGGTCCTTCGCCGTTCTTCGGGTCGGCGGGGGCCCGGCCGGCCGCGTTCCCGGCGCCCTGCGTGCCCGGCGTTCGCGTCGGCGTCGCGTCCGCCGCGCCCCGCGCGCGCAGCGCCCCGTCCAGCTCGATGTTCGGTGACAGCTCCGTGCCGCTCATCAGGTCGCCTGTTCGTCGTCCGGGGTCAGTAGGTCCGCGATGTCCAGGACGTGGTAGCCGCGCATCGACGGGAGGCAGCTGCCGCGGACCGGGCCGATCGCCGAGGACCATTCCTCGGGGACCGCTCCCGCGCCGCAGACCGCTCCCGACAGCGCGCCCGCCACCGCCGCCGTCGTGTCCGCGTCGCGGCCCATGTTGACCGCCGTCAGCACCGACGTACGGAAGTCCCCACGGGCCGCCGCGAAGGCGCCGAACGCCAGGCCCACCGCCTCCGGCGCCAGGTCCGTCCACGGGTAGCCGCCGATCACCACCGCCGACCGCACCGCCCGCTCCATGGTCAGCGTGTCGGGGTACTCGCGGCCCGCCGCCACCACCGCGCGGCGCAGCGAGCGGGCCGTCCAGGAGTCCATCGGGATCACGGAGAGCGCCGCGGCCACCACCGACGCCGGGCCCGCGCCCGTCATCGCGGCGGCCACCCCCGCCGCCACGGCCTGGCCCCCGTAGATGCCCTCGCCCTCGTGGCTGACGGTGCCGTCGACCGCCACGAGCCGGGCCGCCTCCGCCGGGCTGCCCGCGGCGAAGACGCCGAACGGGGCCGCCCGCATCGCGAGGCCGTCGCTCCAGGCGTGCCGGTGCTGCGCCGTGATCGGCGCCGCGAGGCCCCTGCGCAGATTCTCCAGCGTG
The DNA here is from genome assembly GCF_042716895.1 of Streptomyces sp. NPDC058653. Classification (NCBI taxonomy): domain Bacteria; kingdom Bacillati; phylum Actinomycetota; class Actinomycetes; order Kitasatosporales; family Streptomycetaceae; genus Streptomyces; species Streptomyces sp. NPDC058653. The sequence goes on from NZ_JBHXRM010000073.1 coordinate 8,027, forward strand.
CCCCGCTCGCTGAACCCGGCGCCCCGGAACGCCCCCTCGTCCAGATCCGCCAGCCAGTGGTGCCAGGCGTTCTCGACATGGGTGACGGTCAGCGCGGAGCCGTGTCTGGCCAGGAGAAGACCGGAGAAGATCGCGTACTCGGTGTCGTCGGTACCGGCCGGGTTGTCGCTGACGAACCCCTCGATACGGCCCCAGCGGCGGCGGATCTCCGAGGGGCGCATGTTCTCGGCGGGGGCGCCGATCGCGTCGCCGACCGCGAGCCCGAGCAGCGAGCCCCGCGCCCGCTCCCGCAGGGCCGCGACCTCACCCACCCCCGGACCGAGGCCGGAACCAGCGCCGCAACCGCAGGCGGTCAACTCCATCGCGGGGCCTTTCGCGCATCGGGCCCCCAGGGGGGCCGCTCTTTCTCCCATACGTCCCACGCCACCCCGCGCGGAAGCCCCACAAGCGCCTCTGTCACCCGGCCGGTGCCCTGGTAAGCATGGCTTTCCTTGCTGGCGGGAGCCCTGTTTCGTGCGTACTTTCGAAGCCGTGGCGGGCGTTCCGCCACGCCCGGCCGGCCGAACCAACGCGAACAGCAGGGAAGGGGACAGCGTGTCCGTCATGGACAAAGACGCGTCACTCCACGGAGCACACCGTGACAACCACACGCACCGCGATGTCACCGGCGGCTGGCTGCGTCCCACCGTGTTCGGCGCGATGGACGGACTCGTCTCGAACCTGGCCCTGATGACCGGCGTCGCGGGCGGCTCCCTCGACCGGCAGACCATCGTCATCACCGGCCTCGCGGGCCTCGCGGCCGGCGCCTTCTCGATGGCGGCGGGCGAGTACACCTCCGTGGCGTCCCAGAGCGAGCTCGTCCAGGCCGAGCTGGACGTGGAGCGGCGCGAGCTGCGCACGTACCCGAAGGACGAGATGGCGGAGCTGGCCGAGCTGTACGAGTCGCGCGGGGTGGAGCCGGAGCTGGCACGCCAGGTCGCGGAGCAGCTCTCGCGCGACCCCGAGCTGGCGCTGGAGATCCACGCGCGCGAGGAGCTGGGCGTCGACCCGGACGATCTGCCGTCGCCGATGGTCGCCGCGGTGTCGTCGTTCACCTCGTTCGCGGTCGGCGCGCTCCTGCCCGTCCTGCCGTATCTGTTCGGCGCCACCGTGCTGTGGCCCGCCGTGATGGTGGCACTGCTGGGTCTGTTCGCCTGCGGCGCGCTGGTCGCCCGGATCACCGCGCGGAGCTGGTGGTACAGCGGTCTGCGCCAGCTGCTGCTCGGCGGTACGGCGGCGGCCCTCACGTACGGGCTCGGCGCGCTCTTCGGAGCGGCCGTCTAGAGCTCCGCCGGAGAGCACCTGGCGCCCCCGCCCCAGGTCCGGCCCCGCCCGATCCGCGCCCCGGCCCCGCGCGGCCACCCGCCGGGCGTACGACATATTGCGCGGTGGGGGAGGTGCCGTCACTGTGGTGACGAACATCCCCTCGACGATCCCTCGGCGTCGCCCCACCTGGCTGGGACACTATGCATGGCCTCACATATATAGCCGTTACCCGGTTGTTTCGAACGGTTGAACTCCGGGCATGAGCCGTAGGCGCTGCGGGCAATGAAGCCCTCTCCGCCACGGTCGGGTGTCCGGCGTCCCGTTCACCTCCGACCCCTTCGCCGCTGCGAGCGGCGTCCGCATGCTGGATCGAGCTATCCGCTTTCTGAGCAGCCGACTCATCATGTAACCTGCACGAAATTTTGCCCAGGGCCAGCGTCGTCCCTCGGTTTTCGCATATGCCACGACGACGACGGGAGAGCCGATGCGTTTCGACGCCTGGTCGCCCATGGATGGCCGCCCCGCTGCACAGGGCATGTATGACCCCCGTAACGAGCACGACGCCTGTGGCGTCGGCTTCGTGGCCACCCTGACCGGTGTGCCCGGCCACGAGATGGTCGAGCAGGCGCTGACCGTACTGCGCAATCTCGAACACCGGGGTGCCACCGGCTCCGAGCCCGACTCGGGTGACGGCGCCGGCATCCTGCTCCAGATCCCGGACGCCTTCCTGCGCGAGGTCGTCGGCTTCGACCTGCCCGAGGCCGGTTCGTACGCCGTCGGGATCGCCTTCCTGCCCGCCGACGCCCCGGACGAATCCGTCTCACGTATCGAGACGATCGCCGCCGAGGAGGGCATCGACGTCCTCGGCTGGCGCGAAGTGCCCGTCGCCCCCCAGATGCTCGGCGCCATCGCCCGCTCGACGATGCCCGCCTTCCGCCAGGTCTTCCTCTCCGCGACGGGCGACGCCGGCCCCCGCACGGGCATCGCGCTCGACCGCAAGACGTTCGTCCTGCGCAAGCGCGCCGAGCGCGAGGCCGGGGTCTACTTCCCCTCGCTCTCCGCCCGCACGATCGTCTACAAGGGCATGCTGACCACCGGCCAGCTGGAACCTTTCTTCCCCGACCTCTCCGACCGCCGCTTCGCCACCGCCGTCGCCCTGGTGCACTCGCGCTTCTCCACCAACACCTTCCCGAGCTGGCCGCTGGCCCACCCGTACCGCTTCGTCGCCCACAACGGTGAGATCAACACCGTCAAGGGCAACCGCAACTGGATGCGGGCCCGCGAGTCCCAGCTGGCCTCCGACGTCTTCGGCGACGACCCCGGCACGCTGGAGCGGACATTCCCGGTCTGCACCCCCGACGCCTCCGACTCGGCGTCCTTCGACGAGGTCCTGGAACTGCTCCACCTGGGCGGCCGTTCGCTGCCGCACTCCGTGCTGATGATGGTCCCCGAGGCGTGGGAGAACCACGACTCCATGGACCCCGCCCGGCGCGCCTTCTACCAGTACCACGCGACGATGATGGAGCCCTGGGACGGCCCCGCCTGCGTCACGTTCACCGACGGCGTCCAGGTCGGCGCGGTCCTCGACCGCAACGGACTGCGCCCCGGCCGCTACTGGGTCACCGACGACGGCCTCGTCGTCCTCTCCTCCGAGGTCGGCGTCCTCGACATCGACCCCGCGAAGGTCGTCCGCAAGGGCCGCCTCCAGCCCGGCCGGATGTTCCTCGTGGACACCGCCGAGCACCGTGTCATCGAGGACGACGAGATCAAGGCGACACTCGCCGCCGAGAACCCGTACGAGGAGTGGCTGGAGGCCGGCGAGATCGAGCTGGAGGACCTCCCCGAGCGCGAGCACATCGTGCACACGCACGCCTCCGTCACCCGCCGCCAGCAGACCTTCGGCTACACCGAGGAAGAGCTGCGGATCATCCTGGCGCCGATGGCCCGCACCGCCGGCGAACCGCTCGGCTCCATGGGCACCGACAGCCCCATCGCCGCGCTGTCCGCCCGCCCCCGGCTGCTGTTCGACTACTTCACCCAGCTGTTCGCGCAGGTCACCAACCCGCCGCTGGACGCCATCCGCGAGGAGCTCGTCACCTCGCTGCGCTCCACCCTCGGCCCCCAGGGCAACATCCTGCGGCCGACCGCCGCCGCCTGCCGCAGCGTCACCCTGCCGTTCCCGGTGATCGACAACGACGAGCTGGCCAAGCTGATACACGTCAACGCCGACGGCGACATGCCCGGCATGACCGCCGCCACCCTCTCCGGTCTCTACCGCGTCAGCGGCGGCGGCGAGGCCCTGGCCGCCCGTATCGAGGAGATCCGCGCCGAGACCGACGCCGCGATCGAGAGCGGCGCGCGCATCATCGTGCTCTCCGACCGGCACTCCGACGCCGAGCACGCGCCCATCCCGTCCCTGCTGCTCACCGCCGCCGTGCACCACCACCTCATCCGCACCAAGCAGCGCACCCAGGTCGGGCTGCTGGTCGAGGCCGGCGACGTACGCGAGGTGCACCACGTCGCGCTGCTCATCGGCTACGGCGCCGCGGCCGTCAACCCGTACCTCGCGATGGAGTCCGTCGAGGACCTCGTCCGCGCGGGCACCTTCATCGAGGGCCTGGAGCCCGAGAACGCCATCCGCAACCTCATCCACGCCCTCGGCAAGGGCGTCCTGAAGGTCATGTCCAAGATGGGCATCTCCACCGTCGCCTCCTACCGGGGCGCCCAGGTCTTCGAGGCCGTCGGCCTCGACGAGGCCTTCGTGGAGAAGTACTTCAGCGGTACGGCGACCAAGATCGGCGGCGCCGGTCTCGACATCGTCGCCCAGGAGGTCGCCGCCCGCCACGCCAAGGCCTACCCGCCGTCCGGCATCTCCGCCTCGCACCGCGCGCTGGACATCGGCGGCGAGTACCAGTGGCGCCGCGAGGGCGAACCGCACCTCTTCGACCCGGACACGGTCTTCCGCCTCCAGCACGCCACCCGCAACCGCCGCTACGACATCTTCAAGCAGTACACGGACCGGGTGAACGAGCAGTCCGAGCGCCTCATGACGCTCCGCGGACTCTTCAGCCTCGACTCCGGCCGCGAGCCCGTCGACCTGGACGAGGTCGAGCCCGCCTCCGAGATCGTCAAGCGCTTCTCCACCGGCGCCATGTCGTACGGCTCCATCTCCAAGGAGGCGCACGAGACCCTCGCCATCGCGATGAACCGGCTCGGTGGCAAGTCCAACACCGGCGAGGGCGGCGAGGACGCCGACCGGCTCCACGACCCCGAGCGCCGCTCGTCCATCAAGCAGGTCGCCTCCGGCCGCTTCGGCGTCACCAGCGAGTACCTCGTCAACGCCGACGACATCCAGATCAAGATGGCCCAGGGCGCCAAGCCCGGCGAGGGCGGCCAGCTGCCCGGCCACAAGGTCTACCCGTGGGTCGCCAGGACGCGGCACTCCACCCCCGGCGTCGGCCTCATCTCGCCGCCGCCGCACCACGACATCTACTCCATCGAAGACCTCGCCCAGCTGATCCACGACCTCAAGAACGCCAACCCGGCCGCCCGCATCCATGTGAAGCTGGTCTCCGAGGTCGGCGTCGGCACGGTCGCGGCCGGTGTCTCCAAGGCCCACGCGGACGTCGTCCTGATCTCCGGCCACGACGGCGGTACGGGCGCCTCCCCGCTCACCTCGCTCAAGCACGCGGGCGGCCCCTGGGAGCTCGGCCTCGCCGAGACCCAGCAGACCCTGCTGCTCAACGGCCTGCGCGACCGGATCGTCGTCCAGACCGACGGCCAGCTCAAGACCGGCCGCGACGTCGTCGTCGCCGCGCTGCTGGGCGCCGAGGAGTTCGGCTTCGCCACCGCGCCGCTCGTCGTCTCCGGCTGCGTCATGATGCGCGTCTGCCACCTCGACACCTGCCCGGTCGGCATCGCCACGCAGAACCCGGTGCTGCGCGAGCGCTTCTCCGGCAAGGCCGAGTACGTCGTCAACTTCTTCGAGTTCATCGCCGAGGAGGTCCGCGAGCTCCTGGCCGAGCTGGGCTTCCGTACGCTCGAAGAGGCCGTCGGCCACGCCGAGTTGCTGGACACCGAGCGGGCCGTGGACCACTGGAAGGCACAGGGCCTGGACCTGCGGCCGCTCTTCCACGTACCCGCCCTGCCCGACGGCGCCGTACGGCACCGGATCATCGAGCAGGACCACGGCCTGGCCAAGGCCCTCGACAACCAGCTGATCAAACTGGCCGCCGACGCCCTCGCCGCCGAGAGCCCCGAGGCCGCCCAGCCGGTCCGCGCGCAGATCGCGATCCGCAACATCAACCGCACCGTCGGCACGATGCTCGGCCACGAGGTGACCAAGAGGTTCGGCGGCGCCGGACTGCCCGACGACACCATCGACATCACCTTCACCGGCTCGGCCGGCCAGTCCTTCGGCGCCTTCCTGCCCAGCGGCATCACCCTGCGCCTGGAGGGCGACGCCAACGACTACGTCGGCAAGGGCCTCTCCGGCGGCCGGGTCGTCGTCCGCCCCGACCGGGGCGCCGACCACCTCGCCGAGTACTCGACCATCGCGGGCAACACCATCGCCTACGGCGCGACCGGCGGCGAACTGTTCCTGCGCGGCCGTACCGGCGAGCGCTTCTGCGTCCGCAACTCCGGCGCCACGGTCATCTCCGAAGGCGTCGGCGACCACGGCTGCGAGTACATGACCGGCGGCCACGCCGTCGTCCTCGGCGAGACGGGACGCAACTTCGCGGCCGGCATGTCCGGCGGCGTCGCGTACGTCATCGACCTCGACGCCGACAACGTCAACGCCGGCAACCTCGCCGCCGTCGAGACCGACCTCTCCGACACCGACAAGCGGTGGCTGCACGACGCCGTGCGCCGCCACCACGAGGAGACCGGCTCCACCGTCGCGGAGAAGCTGCTGACGGACTGGGACACCTCCGTGGCCCGGTTCAGCAAGATCATTCCTTCCACCTACAAGGCAGTGCTCGCCGCCAAGGACGCCGCTGAGCTCGCCGGTCTCTCCGAGCAGGAGACCACCGAGAAGATGATGGAGGCGGCGACCAATGGCTGACCCCAAGGGCTTCCTGACCACCGGGCGCGAGGTCGCCGAGTCCCGCCCGGTGGAGGAGCGGAAGAACGACTGGAACGAGGTCTACGTTCCGGGCTCGCTGCTCCCGATCATCAGCAAGCAGGCCGGACGCTGCATGGACTGCGGCATCCCCTTCTGCCACCAGGGCTGCCCGCTCGGCAACCTCATCCCCGAGTGGAACGACTACGCCTACCGCGAGGACTGGACCGCGGCGAGCGAGCGCCTGCACGCGACCAACAACTTCCCGGAGTTCACCGGCCGGCTCTGCCCCGCGCCGTGCGAGTCCGCCTGCGTGCTGGCCATCAACCAGCCCGCCGTCACGATCAAGAACGTCGAGGTCTCCATCATCGACAAGGCGTGGGACAACGGCGACGTCGTCCCGCGCCCGCCGGAGCGGCTGTCCGGCAAGACCGTCGCCGTTATCGGCTCGGGCCCGGCCGGCCTGGCCGCGGCCCAGCAGCTCACCCGGGCCGGCCACACGGTCGCCGTGTACGAGCGCGCCGACCGCATCGGCGGCCTGCTGCGCTACGGCATCCCCGAGTTCAAGATGGAGAAGTCCCACATCAACCGCCGTATCGAGCAGATGCGCGCGGAGGGCACCAAGTTCCGTACGGAGACGGAGATCGGCCGCGACGTCGACGCCGCGAAGCTCCGCAGGCGCTACGACGCCGTGGTCATCGCGGCCGGCGCAACCGTCTCGCGCGACCTGCCCGTGCCCGGTCGCGAGCTGAACGGCATCCACTTCGCCATGGAGTACCTGCCGCTCGCCAACAAGGTGCAGGAGGGCGACCTGACGGTCTCCCCGATCACCGCCGAGGGCAAGCACGTCGTGGTCATCGGCGGCGGCGACACCGGCGCGGACTGCGTCGGTACGGCGCACCGGCAGGGCGCGGCGTCCGTCACCCAGCTGGAGATCATGCCCCGGCCGGGCGACGAGCGGGCCCCGAACCAGCCCTGGCCGACCTTCCCGATGCTCTACAAGGTCACCTCCGCGCACGAGGAGGGCGGTGAGCGGATCTACTCCGTCTCCACCACCCACTTCGAGGGTGACGAGGAGGGCAACGTCCAGTCGCTGCACCTCACCGAGGTCGAGTTCAAGGACGGCCGTCCGGAACCGAAGCCCGGCACCGAGCGGACCATCCCCGCCCAACTGGTCACCCTGGCCATGGGTTTCACCGGAACCGACCGGTCCAACGGACTCGTCGACCAGTTCGGACTCGAACTGGACGCGCGTGGCAACATCGCACGGGACGCCGAGTACGCGACCAACGTCGACGGCGTGTACGTTGCGGGTGACGCGGGCCGCGGCCAGTCCCTGATCGTGTGGGCCATCGCCGAAGGGCGTTCGGCGGCCCGCGGTGTCGACCGTTATCTGACCGGGGCGAGCGAACTGCACGCGCCGATCCGCCCGACGGACCGTTCACTCACGGTCTGAGCAAAGAGCGTCCCGTACAACGGCGTACGGACGGTGACGGCCCGGGGGACGCCCCCCGGTCCCTCCGCAAGACACGGCGCCCGCCCGTCCCCGACCGGACCACGGCGGGCGCCGTGGCATGTGCGCGCGGTGATGTGTAACCTCGGTCCGCTCCCCCCGCGCCCCGTCGAGTGAACGGCGACACTCATGACCACAGCGCCATCCGCGGCAGGCCCGGCGATCAGCCTCCGCAAGATCGAGGAGACCGCGCCCGCGCTCGTCGAGCACTACCGGGCGGCGGCGGTCTCCCTGCACAAGCACGGGCTGAGCGGCGGGCGCGCCGCCGTCTATCTGGTCCTGGACTACTCGGGATCGATGCGCGAGTACTACCAGGACGGCAGCGTCCAGGCGTTCGCCGACCGGGTGCTCGGTCTCTCGGCCAATCTGGACGACGACGGTGTCGTGCCCGTCGTCCTCTTCTCCACGGACGTCGACGCCGAGACGGAGATCGCGCTCGCCGACCACCGCGGCCGTATCGACCGGATCGTGTCCGGGCTCGGGCACATGGGCAGGACCAGCTACCACCTCGCGATGGACGCCGTGATCGACCACTATCTGGACAGCGGGTCCACCGCGCCCGCCCTGGTGGTCTTCCAGACCGACGGCGGGCCCGTCAACAAACTCGCCGCGGAGCGCTATCTCTGCAAAGCGGCCGAACTCCCGCTGTTCTGGCAGTTCGTCGGCTTCGGCAACAAGCGCAGCTCGCAGTTCAACTTCCTTCAGAAACTAGACGAGTTGGCCGTCCCGCGGAAGCGGTGCGTCGACAACGCGGGCTTCTTCCACGCCGGGCTCGATCCGCGCGAGGTACCGGACGACGTGCTGTACGACCGGCTCGTCGCGGAATTCCCGCGGTGGCTCGCGGCGGCCCGCGCGCGGGGCATCCTGCGCGGCTGACCTGCCCCGACCCCGATCGCACAGCCGTCCGGCCGGCCGCCGCGCCACCCGCGCGCCCTCCGGGCCGATCCGGGTGTGTCGGATCCGCGGCGCACCCCGGGAGCGTGCTAGGCTGACCGCGTTGCAGTTTTGGTACCCATGAACTTTATGTGCGCCTGACGGGAATGTTCCTCAGGCGCATTTTATTGTTTTCGCCGGCTTCTCCGGATGGGGCTCAATGCGGCGACGAGGAATCCGTGAAGTGCGGATTCGTCTCTGCACCTGTTTTAGGAGAATGACATGGCTACTGGAACCGTGAAGTGGTTCAACTCGGAAAAGGGCTTCGGCTTCATCGAGCAGGACGGCGGCGGCGCCGACGTCTTCGCCCACTACTCGAACATCGCCACCCAGGGCTTCCGTGAGCTCCAGGAGGGCCAGAAGGTCTCGTTCGACGTCACGCAGGGCCAGAAGGGCCCGCAGGCGGAGAACATCGTCCCGGCCTGATCGCCGGACGCGTACCTCGCAGCCGGGGCCCGCACCTGCACGGTGCGGGTCCCGGCTTGTGCTGTCCCTGGGGGGTGTCCTGCCGATCCTGCCGGGCTCGCGATCCCTGGCACGCGCGCTCTCCCCCGTAGCCCCGCAGGGGGCACGGGTGGTGCCCCCTGCGTTGTCGTCGGTCGGCATGGCTGCGCCATGTCTCCCTTCGCCGCCTTGCGATGGCACGCACCAGCCCCCGCTGATCCGGCCTGATCGACAAGACACCCCCAGGCCCGGGACGGAAACGTCCCAGGAAGGTTCTTCACCGAATGACTCGCCCCGAACGCCCGGCCCGCGCACCCCGCCCGGCCGGTAAGCGCCCGGTCCACTCCCGTGCCAAGAGCCCCACGAAAGGCTCGGCCAAGGCGTCGGTCCGCCGCGTCGCACGCCCGCAGGAGTTCACGCTTCCGGAAACCCTCACCCCCGCGCTGCCCGCCGTCGAGGCGTTCGACGAGCTCGACATGCCCGCGGCCCTGCTCAAGACGCTCACCTCCCTGGGGGTGACCGAGCCCTTCCCGATCCAGGGGGCCACCCTCCCGAACTCGCTCGCGGGCCGCGACATCCTCGGCCGGGGCCGTACCGGATCGGGCAAGACCCTCGCCTTCGGCCTCGCGCTGCTGGCCCGTCTCGCCGGCCGCCGCGCCGAGCCGCGCGCGCCGTACGCCATGGTGCTGGTGCCCACCCGCGAGCTGGCCCAGCAGGTCACCGACGCCCTCACGCCGTACGCCACCGCGGTGAACCTGCGCATGGCCACCGTCGTCGGCGGTCTGTCGATCAGCAGACAGGCCGGGCAGCTGCGCCGGGGCGCCGAGGTGCTCGTGGCGACGCCCGGACGGCTCAAGGACCTCATCGAACGCGGCGACTGCCGGCTGGACCAGGTCACCATCACCGTCCTCGACGAGGCCGACCAGATGGCCGACATGGGCTTCATGCCGCAGGTCACCGCGCTGCTGAAGCAGGTGCAGCCGGACGGGCAGCGGATGCTGTTCTCCGCGACGCTCGACAAGAACATCGACCGGCTCGTACGGCAGTACCTGACCGACCCCGTCGTCCACTCCGTCGACCCCTCCCAGGGCGCGGTCACGACGATGGAGCACCACGTCCTGTACGTCATGGACGAGACGGACAAGAAGGCCGTCACGATGCGGATCGCGGCCCGCGAGGGCCGGGTGCTGCTCTTCCTGGACACCAAGCGCTCGGTGGACCGGCTGGTCAAGCGGCTGCTGGCGAGCGGTGTACGGGCCTCCGGCCTGCACGGCGGCCGGTCCCAGCCGCAGCGCAACCGGACGCTGGAGCAGTTCAAGACCGGCGAGGTGACCGTGCTCGTCGCGACGAACGTCGCGGCGCGCGGCATCCACGTCGACGATCTCGACCTGGTCGTCAACGTCGATCCGCCCGTGGACCACAAGGACTATCTGCACCGCGGCGGACGCACCGCGCGCGCCGGTGAGTCCGGCAGCGTCGTGACCCTCGTCCTGCCCGAGCAGAAGCGGGACATGACGCGGCTGATGTCCGACGCGGGCATCGCCCCGAGGATCACCAGCGTCAAGTCGACCGACGAGGAACTGACGCGGCTGACCGGCGCGCGGGAGCCTTCCGGGATCGCGATCACCATCGAGGTGCCGCAGCCCGCCGTACGGAAGCCGCAGAAGGCGCGCGCGTCGCGTCCCGCGCGGCGGACCGGCGGGGCCGGCTCCGGCGGCGGGACCCGGCTGGGCGCGGCCGGCGGTTCCGGGCGCGGCAGCCGCGGCGGCCGTCGTGGCCGCCCGCCGGAGCGCGGCGCCGAGGGCGGCCGGCGCACCGCGGCGTAGGGCCTCTCCGGCGGGACCTTCGCGGATCGGCCCGGGGCGTCCGGTGCGGTGCGCCGCACCGGAGCGTGCTCGGGGCGTACTCGGACGAGTCCCCCAACGCGGCCGGGCGCCGTGCCGGGCGTCCCGGGCCCGCGAAGGCCCGCAGGACGGGGCGCGGGCGTCTCCTTCACAAGTGGCCGGGTGATTCGCGGCCGTTGGGGGCGCCCGGTACGCCGCCGACCTGCTGTCACGAGCGCCGGACGGGCTCCTCCGGCAGTCCGGCGCCCGGCGGCGAACCGGCCACAAAGGGCGGGCGTCGTGCCCGTGACGGGTGGTTAACTCCCGCAGAACTCCACCGACTTGGGATTGACGTGCACACGTCTACGCGCGTCATCATGAGGGCATGCGAATCCCCCCACGAATCGCCCTCATCGGCGGCGCCGCCGCCCTCCTGTCCACCCTCCTCGTCGGCGGCACGGCGGCCGGCGCCGCCACGGCCGCCCCCCTCGCGGTCGGCGACATCTGCTACTCCGACCTGCCGTCCCAGGCGCACGACACCCTCGACCTGATCGACCGGGGCGGCCCGTACCCGTACCCGCAGGACGGCGGTGTCTTCCAGAACCGCGAGGGCATCCTGCCGCAGCAGTCCACCGGCTACTACCACGAGTACACCGTCAAGACGCCGGGCTCCTCGAACCGTGGCGCGCGCCGCATCGTCACCGGCAACTCCCAGCAGGACTACTACACCGCCGACCACTACGAGTCGTTCGACCTCGTCGACCACGGCTGCTGATCCCGCACCCCCCGCGCGACGACAGACAGGTAGCCTCCGCCCCATGACAGTGACGTATGTGATCCCCGGGGCGGAGGTCACCGGTCTGGAGCGCTTCTGGCAGGTGATCGGCGAAGCCGTGAACGGGCCGGACGGCTACTTCGGCCGTAATCTCGACGCGTTCGCCGACTGCCTTGGCGGCGGCTTCGGGACCCCCGAGGACCGGGACTTCGTCATCGAGTGGCGCGACCACGAACTCTCGCGCCGCGCACTCGGCCACCAGGAGACCGCGCGACAGCTCAGGGCCCGGCTGGCGCGTGTCCCCGAGGCCAACAGGGCGTCCGTCCAGGGGCGGTTGGACGACGCCGAGGCCGGCCGCGGCCCCACCGTCTTCGACTGGCTCACCGAGATCATCGACGAGCGGGCCCCCGGCACCCTGCGGCTGCTCTGAGCCGCCGGACTCAGCGGCCACGCGGCAGCAGACCCTCCAGCCTCCGCCGCACCGCAGCGTCCCGCAGAGTGCTCACCGCGCCGGCCGCCGTCTCGCGCGCGCGACCGGTCACCGACCCGTCGGCGAGCAGTCTCGCCAGCGCGTCCACCGCCCTCGGATCCTCCCGCGCCGCCAGTCCCCGCGCCGCCTCGGCCACCGTGACCGCCACCGGGTCCGTCAACCGCGCCGCCAGCGCCTCACGGATTCTGGGCGTGTCGGCGTCGACCACCGCCAGCGCCGCCGTCGCCCGCTCCCGCACCGCGTTGTCGATGTCCGCGCTCAGCGCCGTCAGCGCCACGAGCCCCTCCTCGTCCTCCTCCTCGCCGCCCGCCACGAGCCCGGCCAGCGCGGCCGTCACCCGGCGGCGTATCCCGGGGTCCGGATGGCCCGCGTGCCGCAGGATCTCCGGCAGGACGGCCGTGTCACCCTGCCGCCCGAGCGCGGTCACACAGGTTCCGATCAGCTCCGGCGTCCGCGCCCCCGCGCACAACTCCCGCAGCGGCGGCAGCGCGCGGGCCGCGAACGGCCTGCTCCCGTCCGCCGTCCCGAGCCCCGCGAGCACGTCGGCGGCAAAAGCACGCCGCAGCGGATCGTCGCTCGCGCACCAGGCGAGCGCTGCCTGGAACGACTCCTCATCACCCCGCCGCCACAGCGCGGCCACCGGCTCCCGCCAGTCGTCCCGTTCGGGCACCTTGCACCGCAGCGCCCGTCCCGCCAGCTCCTCGAACGGCGCCGGAAGACCCAGCGACTCCTCCAGAAGCGTCGCGATCGCCCCGTGCCCCGTCTGCCGCTCCAGGCTCGCGACCGGCACGCCGTCCCTCAACGTCTCGACCACGATCGTCACCCCGCCGTCCTCCTCGATCCGGCGCACCACCGTCTCGTCGCCCTCGCCCGCCATCGGCAGCAGCTCGGCGTGCAGTTCGTGCTCCACCGCCTCGGGAGCCGTCCACCGCCGCGCCTCCGCCAGCGCCTCCTCGCGCGCGCCCGCGCCGTGCCGCAGCAGAACCCGTACGGTCGACGTCGAACCGCGCCGGGCCGCCGTCACCAGGAGCGGCTCACCGTCCGGGGCTCCGCCGCCGGGGCCCCCGAGGCCGGGATCCGCGCCGTGCGCCAGCAGCGCCTCCACCGTGGCGGCGTGGCCCTGACCGACGGCCCAGGCCAGCGCCGTGAAGCCGTACGCCTCGCGCCGGTCGGGGTGCGCGCCCGCCGCCAGCAGGGCCAGCACCACCTCCGTATGACCGCCGCACGCGGCCCCGCACAGCGGCAGATCACCGTCGCCGGGTCCGCTCGCGCGCTCGGGGTCGGCGCCCGCCGCCAGCAGCAGCCGGACCACGCCGGGTTCGTCACTCACCGCCGCCGCGTAGAGGACGCTCTGGCCGTCCGCGTCGGTCGCCTCCGCGGAGACGCCCGAGCGCAGCAGAGTGACGACGGCGTCGTCCCGGCCCTCGTACACGGCCGTGAACAGTTCCCCGGCGTGGTCCGGCGCGTCGCCGGGCGCGCCGTCGGGGTCCGCCGTCCGCTCGTCTCTCATCCTTCGACCTTCGCCCGGCCGAGCCGTTCACGCCACATCGATAAATCGACCGTCCCGACCCGGTGCGGTGAAGTCCCTTTCAGGCAGGGGGAGTTCAGGTGTCGCAGTCGAGGACGGTGTGACAGAGCTGGCACCGTGCCCGCACCCGGCCCCTGACCGGCACCCGGATGCGCTGATGGCAGGTGGGGCAGGGGAACGACACCCGCAGTCCGTCCGGCAGCGTCTCGAAGGCGTACGGGCGGCCGGCGTCCCCGGACTCGCGGGGGTGGTCGAGCGCGTAGCGGCGGTCCTTGGCGTACCGGTGCCGGCCTGACCAGCCCGCCGTGGTCAGCGGCGGCTGCTGCTCGTCCCGCAGCGCCTGGGCCTTGCCCTTCGTGTACGCGGTGTAGCCCTGGGGGCTGGTGAACCAGATGCCCGGGTCCTCGTTGAACACGATGGCCCGCTTGGCCAGCACATAGCCGAACTCCTCCGGCGTCAGATAGCCGAGCTTCTGGCTGGAGTCCCGGTCCTCCCGGAAGGCGTCGAGCAGCAGCCAGCCCGCGCCCAGATACGTCGTCACGGTGTCGGTCAGGATCTCGTTGTCCCGGGTGCCGGGGAAGCTCAGCCCGAGCCGGTGCAGCAGGACATGGGTGATCTCGTGCGCGAGGGCGGCGCCGATGTCCCTGCGGTGCGTCCGGAAGCGGTCGTTGAGATCGATGAAGTACTCCGGCCCCGCGGTCAGCTCGACACTCGCCGCGTGCTCCATCTCGTGGAAGCTCACGATGATCCGGGCGTCCGGCAGATGCAGCTGCTGCACGAGCGCGCGGGCCACCCGCTGCACTCCGAGATGGAGGTCGTCGTCATCGGCGAAGGCGACATCGGCGGGCGCCACGCTCGTGTCGTACTGCCGGATGCCGTCGGCCGACATACGCCGGTAGAGGGCCGTGACGGCGGCCCGCGCCGTCTCCAGGTGCGGATAGCCGTGTACGACCGGGCTGCCGTTCGCCGGGCCTCTGTCCATCACGCCACTACCCCTTCGTAGGACGGCCGACCGTCCTCAACTGTACGGGGGCGGGCTCCGCGGACGCGTGGGCGGCGGGGACGCGGGGGTGTGGTCCGGCGACCGGTCGGCGGACATTCCGCGCCGGTCGCCGGGCACCACCGGATTCCCGACCGTTCGGTTGGCTGAAAACCACATCTTGTGCCACGGCTGATTTCCTCCCCATAATCCGGATCACGCTGTGGCGGGCGGACGCGGGCGATCTTCTTGTCCCACGGATCGTCGGTCGGCTTCGCCATGCGTACGGCACCCCCACGTGCTGAGCGTCATCCGTACACAGCTTCACGCACGACAGCCCCACGCAAGACAACGAAATGCACTGTTTCCCCCCACGAAAGGCAGTCAGTTGAGCTTCCTGCGTGCCCTCAAGAGATGTGCCGTCGTCGGCGCGGTCGTCCTCGCCGGTGTCAGCCTGCAGCCCACCACCGCGTCCGCCGCCCCCGCCCCGGCCCCGCCGGTCGTCGGCGGCACCCCCGCCGAGCAGGGCGAGTTCCCCTTCATGGTCCGCCTCTCCATGGGCTGCGGCGGCGCGCTCTACGAGCAGGACATCGTCCTGACCGCCGCCCACTGCGTGGACGGGTCCGGCCCCGACACCGGGATCACCGCCACCGCGGGCGTCGTCGACCTGGAGAGCCCCGACGCCGTCGAGGTCAACTCCACCGAGGTCCTCCAGGCCCCCGGCTACAACGGCACCGGCAAGGACTGGGCGCTGATCAAGCTCGCCCAGCCGATCGACCTGCCCACGCTCGACATAGCCACGGACGACTCCTTCAACAGCGGCGACTTCACCGTCGCCGGCTGGGGCGCGGCCACCGAGGGCGGTGGCCAGCAGCGGTACATGCTCAAGGCCAGCGTCCCGTTCGTCTCCGACGCGGACTGCGAGGGCGCGTACGGCAGCAGCCTCGTCCCGTCCGAGGAGATCTGCGCCGGCTTCATCGAGGAGGGCGGGGTCGACACCTGCCAGGGCGACTCCGGTGGCCCGATGTTCCGTGACAACGGCGCCGGCGGCTGGATCCAGGTCGGCATCGTCAGCTGGGGCCAGGGCTGCGCGCAGCCCGGCTTCCCGGGCGTCTACACCGAGGTGTCCACCTTTGCCGCCGACATCCAGTCGGCAGCGGCGGGTCTTTGACGGACGGCCCGTCGCCCGTCGGGTGACGTCGTCCCGTCTCGCCGCGGGTTCCCGTTCTTGACGGCGGTCCGGTGACGGACGTCCGTTCGACGCCGGGCCACTCGTCCGACGCGGGATCACCCGTCCGAGGTGCGGCGCGGTCCGAAATGACCGTGCCGCACGGGAGATGACACGAACGAGGAGGGGTGGGGGGGGGGGGGGCCGGGGGGTGACCTGGCCCACGCCGGCGCCCCCCCCCCCCCGGGGGGCGCCCCCCGTCGACGGCCGGTCCGCGACGGCGACGGCCAGCCACGGCGCACTGCGCAGCCCGGAGC
>NZ_JBHXRM010000074.1:0-24047 GCF_042716895.1 Streptomyces sp. NPDC058653
TTTTTTATTATCCCCCGGGGCCCCTAAGCCCAACCTAAACCCCCCCGCCCCGGTGTCGGGGGGGGGGGCCCCCCCCCCCGGCGGCGGCGCTGTGGTGTTGTGACCGGCGCACCGTGACGGGCCGCCGGGTCGCGGCCCGGAAGGTGACGTCGGCTCAGCCTCGGGAGCCGCTGCCGCTTCCGGGGCCGTCGTAGTCCTCGCCGTACGCGCCCTTGGAGGGGCGGCGGCGGCGCAGGGGCGGCTCAACGCCGTCTGCCAGACGGCGCGCGGTGATCAGGAAGCCGGTGTGGCCGATCATGCGGTGGTCCGGGCGTACGGCGAGTCCCTCGACGTGCCAGTTGCGGACCATCGACTCCCAGGCGGCCGGTTCGTTGAACGAGCCGTGCTCCCGGATCGTCTCGACGGTGCGGGCGAGCTGGGTGGTGGTGGCGACGTACGCGCAGAGGATGCCGCCGGGCACCAGCGCCTTGGACACCGGCTCGACGCACTCCCAGGGCGCCAGCATGTCGAGGATGACCCGGTCCACGTCGCTGTCCGAGAGATTGTCCTGGAGGTCGCCGACCGTGAGCTGCCAGGCGGGGTGCGGGCCGCCGAAGTAGCGCTCCACGTTCTGCCGGGCGATGTCGGCGAAGTCCTCACGGCGCTCGTAGGAGTGCAGCATGCCCTGATCGCCGATGGCGCGCAGCAGGAAGCTGCTGAGCGAGCCCGATCCCACTCCGGCCTCGACGATGCGAGCACCGGGAAAGATGTCGGCGAAGGCCAGGATCTGGCCCGCGTCCTTGGGGTAGACCACGGCGGCGCCGCGGGGCATGGACAGGACGTAGTCGGGGAGCAGGGGGCGCAGCGCGAGGTAGGCGACGTTTCCCGTGGTGCGGACAACACTGCCCTCGGGAGCACCGATCAGCTCGTCATGGGGGAAGGAACCCTTGTGGGTGTGGAAATTCTTCCCCGCTTCGAGCGTGAAGGTGTAGTGGCGTCCCTTGGGGTCGGTGAGCTGGACCTGGTCCCCGACCTTGAAGGGGCCGCGACGTCGGGCGGCACCGGTCGGTTCGGACATGCGGTCAGACTACCTGCTCCGTTTGGGCCTTCCTCACCTGGCTTGGGCCGCCCTCACTTGCTGTCGGGCCTGGCCATGGCGGCGACGAAGGCTCGTTCCACGTCGGCCGTCGACAGGACTCCGTAGATCTCGCCGGTCTCCTCGACCACCAGGTACTCGGTGGCGGGGCTGGCCCTGAGACGGTCCAGGAGCGCCTCTCCCGCGAGCTCGGCGGGGACCTTCATCCCGTCGGTGAGGTCTTGGGCGAGGCCGCTCACGGCGACCCAGGGGCGGCGGTGGGTGGGGACTCCGACGATGGCCGCCTCGCGGACGAGCGCGGTCGGTTCGCCCTGGCCGTCGACGACGACGAGCGCGCGGGCCCCCGCCTCGTTGGCCCGGCGCAGCGCCTCGGAGAGCGGGGTGGCCGACTCGACGGGGACGGCCCGCCGGGTGAGGGCGCGGGCCCGCAGGTCGGGCAGGTGCTCGCGCAGCCGGGCCATCCGCAGGCTGTTGCCGGCGCCGGTCCAGATGATCGCGGCGAGGATGGCGGCGAGGAGCGCGTCGGTGACGGTCTCCACGCCGCCGATGTCCTGGGTGGAGTTGCCGAGCGTGCCGGTGTGGGTGAGCAGCGGCAGGCCGATGAGGACGGCGACGGCGAGCGCCCTGCCGACCCAGGCGGCGGCGACGGTGCCCGTCATGGGCTTTCCGGTGATCTTCCAGACGACGGCGCGCAGCATCCGGCCGCCGTCCAGCGGGAGACCGGGCAGCAGATTGAAGGCGGCGACGATGAGGTTGGAGATCATCAGGCCGGCGAGCAGGACGCCGGGCACCGTGCCGGGCTCCACGGCCGCCAGCGTGAGGTAGAAGAAGCCCGCGAGGAAGAGCGAGAGCAGGGGGCCGACGAAGGCCAGCATGAACTCGCGGCCCGGTGTCTCCGACTCCTTCTCGATCTCGGAGACACCGCCGAAGAACTGGAGCTGGATACGGCGGACGGGGAGTTTGTAGCGCAGCGCGACGATCGTGTGGGCCAGTTCGTGGACCAGTACCGAGGCGTAGAAGGCGACGGCGAAGAAGAGCGCGACGAGATAGCGGACACCGCCGAGCTCGGGCAGCACCCGGTCGAGCTGGCCGCCGAAGACCCAGGTGATGAGCGCCGCGACCAGGAACCAGCTGGGCGCGACGTAGACGGGCACGCCGAAGGGACGGCCCATCAGGATCCCGCCGCCCGGGTCCTCCGGCCGTTTCCGCTTGCCGCCGCGGGGCGCGCCCTCAGGACCGGACCGCGGCCTCCTGCTCTCGCCGCTCTCGTCGTCCTTTTTCACGTCATCCCTTCGTTGCGGCACCGTCGCTCGCTCGATCATGCTGTTCGCGAGGGTCTTACGTCGATGGTATTCCGCTCGCTGTCAGTGGCGGGCCGTAGGGTCTGCGTCATGAGTACGAGTCAGCAGCCCACTTCGCTGTCGCCGTCGCGTGCGAGCGACTTCATGCAGTGCCCCCTGCTGTACCGGTTCCGGGTGATCGACAAGCTGCCGGAGAAGCCGAGCGAGGCGGCGACCCGGGGGACGCTGGTGCACGCGGTGCTGGAGAGGCTGTTCGACGATCCCGCTGTCGAGCGTACGGCGCCCCGGGCCAGGTCGATGGTTCCCGGGCAGTGGGACCGGCTGCTGGAGTCGAGACCGGAGCTCGGCGAGCTGTTCGCGGAGGACGAGGGCGGCGAGCGGCTGACGCGCTGGCTCGGGGAGGCCGAGGGGCTGGTCGAGCGGTGGTTCTCGCTGGAGGATCCGACGCGTCTGGAGCCGGCCGAGCGTGAGCTGTTCGTGGAGACGGAGCTGGAGTCGGGACTGCGGCTGCGCGGGGTGATCGACCGGGTCGACGTGGCGCCCACGGGCGAGGTGCGGATCGTCGACTACAAGACGGGCAAGGCGCCGCGGCCGGAGTACTCGGAGGGCGCGCTGTTCCAGATGAAGTTCTACGCGCTGGTGATCTGGCGGCTCAAGCGGGTGGTGCCCCGCCGTCTCCAGCTGGTCTATCTGGGCAGCGGCGACGTCCTGACGTACGACCCGGTCGAGGCCGACCTGGAGCGGGTCGAGCGCAAGCTCCTGGCGCTCTGGGAGGCGATCAGGGAGGCCACGGAGACGGGCGACTGGCGGCCGCGGCCGACGAAGCTGTGCGGGTGGTGCGACCACCAGGCGGTCTGCCCGGAGTTCGGGGGGACCCCGCCGGTGTATCCGTTGACGGTGCCGCCCCGGCAGGGCGCGGAGCCGCTTCCGGACGGCGGGCCGCCCGCCGCCTCCGAACCGCCCGCCGCCCCGGACCCGCTTCCCGCGGCCGGGCCCGTCGCCTCCGCCGGGCCGGCCCAGGGGGTGTAGGGAGGGGCGGTCGCCCGCCCGCCGCTGTCACGGCCCGGCTCTCAAGGCAGAATGGACCGGGATCGATCCCAGCGAAGGAGATCCCGTGGCCATCCGCGTCCTACTGGTCGACGACCAGCCACTGCTGCGCACCGGCTTCCGGATGATCCTGGAGGCCGAGCAGGACATCGCGGTCGTCGGCGAGGCCGGGGACGGCCTCCAGGCGATCGACCAGGTCCGGGCGCTCCAGCCCGATGTCGTCCTGATGGACATCCGGATGCCCCGGATGGACGGCGTCGAGGCGACCCGTCAGATCACCGGTCCCGGCAAGGACGGCCCGGCGAAGGTGCTGGTGCTGACCACGTTCGACCTGGACGAGTACGTGGTGGAGGCACTGCGCGCCGGGGCCAGCGGATTCCTGCTGAAGGACGCGCCCGCCAACGAGCTGGTGCAGGCGATCCGGGTGGTGGCCGCCGGTGAGGCGATGCTGGCGCCGAGTATCACCCGCAGGCTGCTCGACAAGTACGCGGACCATCTGCCGTCGGGCGACGAGCAGGTGCCGGACACCCTGCACACGCTGACCGAGCGCGAGGTGGAGGTGCTCAAGCTGGTGGCGCGGGGGCTGTCCAACGCGGAGATCGCCGCGGATCTCTTCGTCAGCGAGACGACGGTCAAGACGCATGTGGGTCATGTGCTCACGAAGCTGAGCCTGCGCGATCGCGTGCAGGCGGCGGTGTACGCGTACGAGAGCGGTCTGGTGCGCCCCGGCGCCCAGTAGCCGGACGCGGCGTCGAGCGGGCGGGGCGCGTGACCGAGAGGTCCCCGGCATCGGTGCGATGCCGGGGACCTCTCGGTTTCGAGGACCGCGATCCGGTCAGACGGCGCTGCCGGTGCCCAGCTCCCAGAAGAGCAGTTCGCCCGAGGGGTTGAGCGCCCACTCGACACCGGAGATGTCGTCCGCGGCGGCGACGTACTGCTTGCCCTGCCACAGCGGCAGCACCGGCACGTCCTCGGCGACGATGTCCTGCATCTCCGCGAAGGACTTGGTGGCGGCGCTGCGCTCGGCCTCGCTGCGCGACTGCGGGATCAGCTCCTTGATCACCTTCTCGTTCGCGTACGGCGCGTTGAGGAAATTGTCCTCGTCCAGGAACGGCGCGATGTAGTTGTCCGGGTCGGGGAAGTCGGGGAACCAGCCCATGCCGTAGACCGTGTACTCACCGCGCGTCTGGGCGGGCCGGAACTTGGCCCACTCGGCGCCCTTGGTGTCGACCTGGAAGAGCCCGCTGGAGTTGAGCTGCTCCTTGAGCATCTCGAACTCCTTGGCGGTGGCCTCGCCGTAGTGGTCGGTGGTGTAGTGCATGGTGAACTTCACCGGTGTCTGCACCCCGGCGTCCTCCAGGAGCTTGGCGGCCTCGGCCCGGTTGGGCTCCCCGTACTTGTTGAAGAACGAGTTGGTGTGCGCCGTGATGGTCGCCGGGATGAGCGAGTAGAGCGGCTCGGCCGTGGCGCCGTACACCTCGGAGGCGATCTGACCGCGGTTCACGAGGGAGGCGACGGCCTGGCGTACGGCCTTCTCCTTGGCGATGGGCTCGTCGGTGTCGAAGGCGAGGTAGCGGATCTCCAGACCGGGCATCTCGGTGAGCGCGATGCTGTCCTTCGGCTTCGCGGTCATCTTCTCGATCTGGTCGGGCGCCATGGTGCGGGCCATCACGTCGATCTCGCCGGAGTCGAGGGCCTTGCCCATGGCGGCGGCGTCGGGGTAGGAGCGCAGCTCGACCTTGCTGTTGCGGAGCTTCAGGTCGCCCTCGTACGAGGCGTTCTTGGTGAAGACGGCCTTGACTATCCGCCCGTCCTTCACCTCGGCGTCGAACTTGTACGGGCCCGAGCCGTTCACGCCGAAGCCCTCGCGGAGCTTCTTGCCGTCGTACGTCTCGGAGTCGACGATGCCCGCGATGGGCGTCGAGAGCTTGTACGGGAAGGTGGCGTCGGGGGTCTTGAGGTGGAAGATGACCTCGGAGTCGCTGGGCGTCTCGATCGTGTCGATGTTCTTGAGGAGGCCCACCGCGCCGGCCTCGGAGTTGATGTCGAGGACCCGCTGGATGGAGAACTTGACGTCCTCCGAGGTGATCTCGCCGCCGTCGGCGAACTTCAGCCCGTCGCGCAGCTCGCAGCGGTAGCTCTCGTTCTGGTTGTCCGAGAACCGGCAGCCGGTCGCCGCCTCGGGAACGGGGGCGCCGCCGCCGCGGGGGACGTGCATCAGCGTCTGGAGGGACTGGCGCAGGATGTTCCAGGAGCCCGTGTCGTAGGCGAACGCCGGGTCGAGGGGCGCCGGGGACTCCTTGGTGGCCGTGAACTGGTCGGTGGTACCCACGACGATGGCCTCAGCGTCGTCGGACGAGCTGTCCGAGCCGCCGCAGGCCACGAGCACCGGGGCGAGCAGACCGGCCACAACCGGCAGCACGAGACTCTTGCGCTTCATCCTGGACGTACTCCCTCATCCGAACACCTTGCGATACAACGGTGGTTGAGAAATTCGCGACGTGATTGACCGTCGGATCACACCATTGAGGTGGCGAACGTGTGGCGAAGTTCTCGCGATGAGGTTAGTCGGCGGGTGTGGATGTCCCGAACCGGGCCCACTTCGGGCGTAATCGCAAAGTGATCAGGAATTGCTGCGAACCGGTATCAGGACGCCAGAAGGATTCACACATCACGCCATAAAACTGGACACATGGGTGCCCGGATCGGCGCGACGACCGGACAACCCGGAGGGGCCAAACGGACACAGCCACCTGCGGCTACGGATCGACGAGTGACGAACATCACTCGGGCCCGGTCAGGCCTTCATGATCACGCCGGTAATGATCAACAAAAGGGCGGGGAAACGCGGAGCGCGAAGCACCTTATTTCCGTTAGTTTCAGGGGACACGCTCCGTATCCGTATCATCGGTGATGCGTGATCAGACCCCGCAGAAATACCAGGTCGACCTCTTCGAGGGACTCCACGATCACCCGTCCCGCCGCCGCCGCGATGGGCGCGACGGAGGGCACCGCGACGACCCGGCAGCCCGCCGCCTCGGCCGACGCCACACCGGTCGCCGTGTCCTCGATGACGGCGCATCTGTCGGGGGCGGCGCTCAGCCCGCGCGCGGCGTGCAGATACGGGTCGGGGTGCGGCTTGGTGTTCAGCACCTCGTCACCGGCCACGGTGAGGGAGAAGTGGTGGCGCCCGACGGACTCCAGCACCCGGTCGATGATGCGCCGGTGGGACGCGGAGACCAGGGCCGTGGGCACACCGTGGTGGGCCAGCTCGGCCAGGAGCCTGGCGGCCCCCGGCATCAGCGGGACGTCGGTGCCGATGCGCTCCTCGAAGCGGTCGTTGAGCAGCACGGTCAGCTCCGCGAGGGTGATGTCGGCGCCGGTGGCCTCGATGAGATAGCCGGCGCTCCTGGTCATCGGCCCGCCGACGACGACGTCCCGCCAGGCGTCGTCCAGCGGGTGGCCGAGGTCCTTGAAGACCGCGACCTCCGTGTCCCACCAGAAGCCCTCCGTGTCGACCAGGGTGCCGTCCATGTCGAGAAGAACGGCCTGAAGGGCGGACCCTTCGGCCTTACGGGTCATGGACGCGGGAACCGTACTGGTCATCCGGCACACCTCCGAGAGGGACGAGAAGGCCGGTCACCTTGTCCGACGGGGAATCCCGTCGGGTCCGGCGACCGGCCCGCACTGGACCGACAAGTGTACGGCTCGTCGACGCGAAGCGCGCGGTCAGCGGCCCGGGGCGCTCCGTGGCGCCCCGGGCGCGGTCGCCGCCCCTAGCGCGCGTTGAAGTACTTCGCCTCGGGGTGGTGGATGACGATGGCGTCGGTCGACTGCTCGGGGTGGAGCTGGAACTCGTCGGAGAGCTCGACGCCGATCCGGCCCGGCTCCAGGAGGTCGGCGATCTTGGCCCGGTCCTCCAGGTTGGGGCAGGCGCCGTAGCCGAGCGAGAAGCGGGCGCCCCGGTACTTCAGGGCGAACATGTCCTCGACCTCGGACGGGTCCTCCCCCGCGAAGCCCAGCTCTGAACGGACCCGGGCGTGCCAGTACTCGGCGAGGGCCTCGGCGAGCTGGACGGAGAGACCGTGGAGTTCGAGATAGTCCCGGTAGGCGTTCCCCTCGAACAGCTCCGCCGTCGCGCCGCCGATCCTGGAGCCGACCGTGACGACCTGGAGTCCGACCACGTCCGTCTCGCCGGACTCCTCGGGGCGGAAGAAGTCGGCGAGGCAGAGGCGCCGCCCGCGCCGCTGGCGGGGGAAGGTGAACCGGGTGCGCTCGGAGCCGTCGTCGCCGAGCAGGATGAGGTCGTCGCCCTTGGAGACGCAGGGGAAGTAGCCGTAGACCACGGCCGCTTCGAGCAGGTTCTCCGTGTGGAGCTTCTCCAGCCAGCCACGCAGATGCGGCCGGCCCTCGGACTCGACCAGTTCCTCGTAGGAGGGCCCGCCCTTGCGGGACTCCTTCAGCCCCCACTGCCCCTTGAACAGCGCGCCCTCGTCGAGCCAGGAGGCGTACTCCTTGAGCTGGATGCCCTTGATGACGCGGGTGCCCCAGAACGGCGGTTCCGGTACGGGGTTGGTCACCGACACGTCGGAGCGGGCCGCGCCCTCCTCCGGACGCTCCTCGACCACGGCGGTGGCGGCGGGCTTGACCCGGCGCTGCTTGAGTTCGGGCAGTACGGCTCCGGGGACGCCGCGCTTGATACCGATCAGCGCGTCCATCAGCCGCAGGCCCTCGAAGGCGTCGCGCGCGTAGCGGACCTCGCCCTCGTAGATCTCGTGGAGGTCCTGCTCGACATAGGCGCGGGTGAGGGCGGCCCCGCCGAGGATGACGGGGAAGTCGGCCGCCATCTTGCGCTGGTTCAGCTCCTGGAGGTTCTCCTTCATGATCACGGTGGACTTCACCAGCAGCCCCGACATCCCGATGACGTCCGCCCGGTGCTCCTCGGCGGCTTCCAGGATCGCGGAGACGGGCTGCTTGATACCGAGGTTGACCACGGTGTAGCCGTTGTTGGAGAGGATGATGTCGACGAGGTTCTTGCCGATGTCGTGCACGTCGCCGCGGACCGTGGCCAGCACGATCGTGCCCTTGCCCACAGCATCTTCGCCGTCGGCGACCTTCTCCATGTGCGGCTCCAGGAACGCCACCGCCTTCTTCATCACCTCGGCGGACTGGAGCACGAACGGCAGCTGCATCTGGCCGGAGCCGAACAGCTCGCCGACGACCTTCATGCCGTTCAGCAGGGTGTCGTTGACGATCTCCAGCGCGGGGCGCGTCCGCAGGGCCTCGGTGAGGTCGTCCTCCAGGCCGTTCTTCTCGCCGTCGATGATGCGCCGCTCCAGGCGCTCGTTCAGCGGCAGCGCCAGCAGTTCCTCGGCGCGGCCGTCCTTCATCGACTTGGTGTTGACGCCCTCGAAGAGCTCCATCAGCTTCTGGAGCGGGTCGTAGCCCTCCTCGCGGCGGTCGTGGATCAGGTCGAGCGCGACCTTGACCTGCTCCTCCTCCAGACGGGCGATGGGGAGGATCTTCGACGCGTGCACGATCGCCGAGTCCAGACCGGCCTTCACGCACTCGTCCAGGAAGACCGAGTTGAGGACGATACGGGCGGCCGGGTTGAGACCGAAGGAGATGTTGGACAGGCCGAGCGTGGTCTGCACGTCAGGGTGGCGCTTCTTCAGCTCCCGGATCGCCTCGATCGTCGCGATGCCGTCCTTGCGCGACTCCTCCTGACCGGTGCAGATCGTGAACGTCAGGGTGTCGATGAGGATGTCCGACTCGTGGATGCCCCAGTTGCCGGTCAGATCGGCGATCAGCCGCTCGGCGATCGCGACCTTGTGCTCGGCGGTACGGGCCTGGCCCTCCTCGTCGATGGTGAGCGCGATCAGCGCCGCGCCGTGCTCCACCGCCAGCCGGGTGACCTTCACGAAGCGGGACTCGGGCCCGTCTCCGTCCTCGTAGTTGACGGAGTTGATGACCGCGCGCCCGCCGAGCTTCTCCAACCCGGCGCGCAGCACGGGCAGTTCGGTGGAGTCGAGCACGATCGGCAGCGTGGAGGCGGTCGCGAAGCGGCCGGCCAGCTCCGTCATGTCGGCGACGCCGTCACGGCCAACGTAGTCGACACAGAGGTCCAGGAGATGCGCGCCCTCGCGGATCTGGGCGCGCGCCATCTCCACACAGTCGTCCCAGCGGCCCTCCAGCATGGCCTCCCGGAACTTCTTCGACCCGTTGGCGTTGGTCCGCTCGCCGATGGCCAGGTACGAGGTGTCCTGCCGGAAGGGCACCGTCTGGTACAGCGAGGCCGCTCCGGGCTCCGGCTGCGGCGACCGCTCGGTGATCGCCGAGCCCCGCACCCGGTCCACGACCTGGCGCAGATGCTCGGGGGTCGTACCGCAGCAGCCGCCGACCAGCGACAGTCCGTACTGGTCCACGAACTGCTCCTGCGCGTCCGCCAGTCCCTCGGCGTCGAGCGGGAAGTGCGCCCCGTCCTTGGTGAGGACGGGCAGTCCGGCGTTGGGCATGCAGAGCAGCGGGATACGGGAGTGGCGCGCCAGATAGCGCAGGTGCTCACTCATCTCCGCCGGGCCCGTCGAACAGTTCAGACCGATCATGTCGATCCCGAGCGGCTCCAGCGCCGTCAGCGCCGCGCCGATCTCCGACCCCAGCAGCATCGTGCCCGTCGTCTCGAAGGCGAGCGAGCAGACGAGGGGGAGGTCGCTGCCGAGCTCCTCCATCGCGCGCCGCGCGGCGACCACGGCCGCCTTCGTCTGGAGCAGGTCCTGTGTGGTCTCGACGATCAGCATGTCCGCGCCGCCGGCGATCAGTCCCTCGGCGTTGCGCTGGAAGCCGTCGCGCAGTGTCGGGTAGTCCACGTGCCCCAGCGTCGGGAGCTTGGTGCCGGGTCCCATCGAGCCGAGCACCCAGCGCTGCTGCCCGGTGGAGGCGGTGAACTCGTCGGCTACCTCGCGGGCGATGCGGGCGCCGGCCTCGGCGAGTTCGAAGACCCGCTCGGGGATGTCGTACTCGGCGAGGGCCGAGTGGTTCGTGCCGAAGGTGTTCGTCTCGACGCAGTCGACCCCGACCGCGAAGTACTCCTCATGGACCGAGCGCACGATGTCCGGGCGGGTCACATTGAGGATCTCGTTGCAGCCTTCCAGGTTCTGGAAGTCCTCCATCGTCGGGTCCTGGGCCTGGAGCATCGTGCCCATCGCGCCGTCGGCGACCACCACACGGGTGGCCAGCGCCTCGCGCAACGCTTCGATTCGGGTCCGGCTGTCGGCGGAAAGGCTGGAGGACGGGGCCATGAACTTACTCCCGGGGCTGCGACGGCTGTCGGCTTTGCCCTTTCCGGTGGAAGGGGCACCCGGCAAGGGTAGCGGTGCCCGGCTCCGTAGCGCGTTTCCGTACCACGGGGCGGACTGTCGCGCCCCCACCCGGGGAAGGAATCCGGTGTCCTTCGAGGGGAGTCGGCATGGGCCCATAATGTTCAGCATTGCCGAACGACTCTGTAGTGGAGGCCTGCCCGATGGCGAAGAGTATTCAGTCGCTTCAGCGCGCGGCGGCGGTGCTGCGGCTCCTGGCAGGCGGCGAGCGCAGGCTCGGTCTCTCCGACATCGCCTCCTCGCTCGGGCTGGCGAAGGGAACGGCGCACGGGATTCTCCGCACCCTCCAGGCCGAGGGCTTCGTGGAGCAGGACGCCGTCTCCGGCCGCTACCAGCTGGGGGCCGAGCTGCTGCGGCTCGGGAACAGCTATCTGGACGTCCACGAGCTGCGGTCCCGGGCCCTGGTGTGGACGGACGATCTGGCGCGGTCCAGCGGGGAGAGCGTGCATCTGGGAGTGCTGCACCTGGAGGGCGTACTGATCGTGCACCACGTCTTCAGACCCGACGACAGCCGGCAGGTCCTCGAAGTGGGCGCGATGCAGCCACTGCACTCCACGGCGCTCGGAAAGGTGCTCGCCGCGTACGACCCGGTGGCCCGTGGCGAGGCCGTCAGGGGCGCCCGCGAACAGCTCACCGTGCGCACCGTCACCGATCTGGAGCAATTCGAGGCGATTCTCGAACTCACCAGGTCGCGGGGGTGGGCGGCGGACGTCGAGGAGACGTGGGAGGGGGTGGCCGCGGTGGCCGCGCCGATCCATGACAGGCGGCGGATGCCGGTCGGGGCCATCGCTCTCACCGGCGCGGTGGAACGGCTGTGCGAGGGCGGCGACGTACGCCCGGAGCTGATCACAGCGGTGCGTGAATGCGCCCGTTCGGTGTCCAGGGATGTCGGCGCCGGGCGGTTCTGAACCGGATAGCTGATGATCTGAGAAGAACAGGTTCAGGGCGCCGGAGCCCTTGACGACGTATCCATCGCGGGACGACACTGCCGGTCAATGGTCGGCATTGTCGAACACTGATCGACGGCTCAGCTTGGGTGCACGACAACGCCAAGCGCCGGCAATGCCCTTAACCGAGGGCGCGGACCCGGTGCGAGCCGCGGGTCTGCCTTCCCCTGGACGAAGGAGTCTCGGGTGTCTCACTACGACATCTTCATCGGCGAGATGGTTGGTACCGCCCTTCTGCTGCTACTCGGTGGCGGCGTGGTGGCGGGCGTCGTGCTCAAGCGCTCGAAGTCCCACGGGGCGGGATGGGTCGCCATCAGCTTCGGCTGGGGCTTCGCCGTCCTCACCGGCGCCTACATGGCCACGGGTATATCCGGCGCCCATCTGAATCCGGCGGTCACCCTCGGGCTCGCGATCGCCGGCACGACCCCGTGGGGCGACGTCCCGCTCTACATGGCGAGCCAGCTGCTCGGCGCCCTCGTCGGCGCCTTCCTGGTGTGGGTGACCTACATGGGTCAGTTCAAGGCCCATCTGACCGACCCGGAGATCATCGCCGCGCAGCCCCGGGTCGAGGGACTGGTCGACCAGACGACCGCGCCGAAGGCGGGCCCCGTCCTCGGCATCTTCTCGACCGGCCCCGAGATCCGGCACACCGTGCAGAACCTGCTCACCGAGATCGTCGCCACCTTCGTCCTGGTGATCGCGATCCTCACCCAGGGGCTGAACAACGAGGGCAACGGCCTCGGCACGCTGGGCGCGCTGATCGTCGCGCTGGTCGTCGTGGGCATCGGCCTCTCGCTCGGTGGCCCCACGGGTTATGCCATCAACCCGGCACGAGACCTCGGCCCCCGCATCATGCACGCCCTGCTGCCGCTGCCCAACAAGGGCGGCTCCGACTGGACGTACGCCTGGATCCCCGTCGTGGGCCCGCTCATCGGCGGCGCCGCCGCGGCCGGCTTCTTCAACTGGGCCCTCAAGTAGTTCCCGACTTCCCTCCGCCCTCCGAACCGAGCAGGAGCAGACACCGTGAGTGAGACACAGAGCACCGGGACTTCCTCCCGCGGAGCGGGACCGTTCATCGCGGCCATCGACCAGGGCACGACGTCCAGCCGCTGCATCGTCTTCGACGTCGACGCGCGCATCGTCGCCGTCGACCAGAAGGAACACCAGCAGATCTTCCCGAAACCGGGCTGGGTCGAGCACGACGCCAAGGAGATCTGGGTCAACGTCCAGGAGGTCCTGGCGAACGCCATCGAGAAGGCGGGGATCACCCGGGCCGACGTTTTGGCGATCGGGATCACCAACCAGCGCGAGACCACGATGCTGTGGGACAAGAACACCGGTGAGCCGGTCCACAACGCGATCGTCTGGCAGGACACCCGTACCAGCGCGCTCGTCCGGGAGCTGGGCCGCAACGTGGGCCAGGACCGGTTCCGGCGCGACACCGGACTGCCGCTGGCGACCTACTTCGCCGGGCCCAAGGCCCGCTGGCTGCTGGACAACGTGGAAGGCCTGCGCGAGCGCGCCGAGGGCGGCGAGATCCTCTTCGGCACCATGGACTCCTGGGTGATCTGGAATCTGACCGGCGGCGTCAACGGCGGTGTGCACGTCACCGACGTCACCAACGCCTCGCGCACGATGCTGATGCGCCTCGACACCCTGGACTGGGACCCGAAGATCTGCAACTCCATCGGGATCCCGATGGCGATGCTCCCGAAGATCCGCTCGTCGTCCGAGGTGTACGGCACGACCAAGGGCGGCCCGCTGAACGGTGTCCCCGTCGCGTCGGCGCTGGGCGACCAGCAGGCGGCCCTGTTCGGCCAGACCTGCTTTGCCGAGGGCGAGGCCAAGTCGACGTACGGCACCGGCACGTTCATGCTGATGAACACGGCCAACAAGCCCATCAACTCCTACAACGGGCTGCTGACCACGGTCGGCTACCGCATCGGGGACCAGCCCGCGGTGTACGCCCTGGAGGGCTCCATCGCCGTCACCGGCGCCCTCGTCCAATGGATGCGCGACCAGATGGGCCTCATCAACACCGCGCCCGAGATCGAGACGCTCGCCTCCTCGGTGGAGGACAACGGCGGCGCGTACTTCGTCCCCGCCTTCTCCGGGCTGTTCGCCCCCCACTGGGACTCCTCCGCACGGGGCGTGATCGCCGGTCTCACCGGCTATGTCACCAAGGCGCACCTCGCCCGCGCGGTGCTGGAGGCGACAGCCTGGCAGACCCGTGAGATCAGCGACGCCATGACCAAGGACTCCAAGGTCGAGCTGACGTCGCTCAAGGTCGACGGCGGTATGACCGCCAACAACCTGCTGATGCAGACGCTCGCCAACGTCCTCGACGCACCCGTCGTACGCCCGATGGTCGCCGAGACCACCGTGCTGGGCGCCGCCTACGCCGCGGGCCTCGCGGTCGGCTTCTGGCCGAACACCGACGCGCTGCGCGCCAACTGGCGCCGGGCCGCCGAGTGGACACCGGACATGGACGCGACGAAGCGCGATCGCGAGTACAAGAACTGGCTCAAGGCCGTCGAGCGCACCAAGGCCTGGCTGGAAGACGACGAGGACAGCTGACCAGGCTCCCTCAGATCGAGGAGACACCATGACCACCCTTCACAGCGGTCCCGCCCTGGGCACGCATCCGGCAGGCGGCTCCCTCCCGAGCCGCGCCGAGACCCGGGAGCAACTGTCCCGCGCCACCTACGACCTGCTGGTCATCGGCGGCGGCATCCTGGGGATCTCCACCGCCTGGCACGCCTCCCAGTCGGGACTGCGGGTGGCCCTGGTCGACGGTGGCGACTTCGCGGGCGCCACCTCCTCCGCGTCCACCAAGCTGCTCCACGGCGGTCTGCGCTATCTGCAGACCGGTGAGGTGAAGCTGGTGGCCGAGAACCACTTCGAGCGCCGGGCGGTCTCACAGAAGGTGGCGCCGCATCTCGCGAACCCGCTCACCTTCTATCTGCCCGTCTACAAGAACGGGCCGCACAGCGCGACCAAGCTGGGTGCCGGTGTCTTCGCGTACTCGGCGCTGTCGGCCTTCCGCGACGGCGTCGGGCACCTACTGAGCCCGGCGAAGGCGCGGCGCGCGGTGCCCGAGCTGCGGACGGACAATCTGCGGGCCGTGGCCGTGTACGGCGACGACCAGATGAACGACGCGCGGATGGCCGTCATGACGGTGCGCGCCGCCGTCGAGTCGGGCGCGGCCGTCCTCAACCACGCGCAGGTCACCGGATTGCGGTTCACCGGCGGGCGGGTGACGGGCGCCGATCTCAAGGACGGTCTGGACGGTACGGAGTTCGGCGTCGACGCCCGGCTCGTACTGAACGCGACCGGCCCCTGGGTCGACCGGCTGCGCGCGATGGAGGACCCGAGGTCCGAGCCCTCCATCCGGCTCTCCAAGGGCGCGCACCTCGTGCTGCGGCGCACCGCCCCGTGGAACGCGGCCCTCGCGACCCCGATCGACAAGTTCCGCATCACCTTCGCCCTCCCCTGGGAGGACATGCTGCTGCTGGGCACCACCGACGAGACGTACGAGGGTGACCCGGCGGACGTCGCGGTCACCGAGGCGGACATCCGCCAGATCCTGGACGAGGCGTCGCTCTCCGTCCGGGACCAGCAGCTCTCGCGCGAGCTGATGACCTACTCGTTCGCGGGTCTGCGGGTGCTGCCCGGCGGTCCCGGTGACACCTCGACCGCCAAGCGGGAGACGGTCGTCACCGAGGGCAGCGGCGGCATGCTCTCGGTCGCCGGCGGCAAGTGGACGACGTTCCGGCACATCGGCCGTACGGTCGTGGACAAGCTGGAGACCCTGCCGGGCCGCCCGCTCGGCTCGGACATCGAACCCATCTCGCGGCTGCCGAAGATGATGCCGATGCCCGGTATCGCCAACCCGGCGGCGGTGACACACCGGCTGCTGATCGACGGCGGCTCGCACGGCGACGGCATGGCACGTGACACCGCGCACCATCTGGCCACGCACTACGGGTCGTTGGCGTTCGACATCGCGCGTCTGGCGTACGAGCACCCGGAGCTGGGCGAGCGTATCCACCCGGACGCCCCGGAGATCTGGGCGCAGGTCGTGTACGCGCGCGACCACGAGTGGGCGGAGACCGCGGACGACGTGCTGCGGCGCCGTACGACGCTGACGATCCGCGGGCTCGCCACCGACGAGATCCGGGCCCGCGTCGAGCGGTTGCTCGGCGAGCGGAACGGCTGACGTCACGCCTCGAACCAAGTTCCGAGAGAGCGCCGGGGCCGGCGATGCCGTCCCCGGCGCCGCCATTCTCGGCGAACTCCGGGGGAAGGGGGCGCCGGGCGCACGCGGAGACGCATAATGGAGGCCGATACATCGGATGTATGGAGGTCGCCCATGGCTGTCACCGACGAGGCCATCGAGAAGATCAAGGGAATGATCGTCTCCGGCGCGCTGCGCCCGGGGGACCGCCTTCCCAAGGAGAGCGAGCTCGCCGCCGAACTGGGCCTGTCGCGCAACTCGCTGCGCGAGGCGGTACGCGCGCTGTCGCTGATCCGCATTCTCGACGTACGGCAGGGCGACGGGACGTACGTCACCAGCCTCGATCCGCAGCTCCTCCTCGAAGCGCTGAGTTTCGTCGTCGACTTCCACCGTGACGACACGGTGCTGGAGTTCCTGGCCGTACGGCGGATTCTGGAGCCGGCCGCGACGGCGATGGCGGCCTCCCGTATCAAGGACGCCGAACTGGACGCGCTGAGCGCGCAGTTGGACGCGCTCGGGCCGGAGCCCTCGGTGGAGGAGCTGGTGGCGTCGGATCTGGAGTTCCACCGCGGGATCGTCCAGACGTCGGGCAACTCCGTGCTCTGCTCCCTGCTTGACGGGCTGTCGGGGCCGACCACCCGGGCCCGGGTCTGGCGTGGGCTGACCCAGGAGGACGCGGTCAGCCGGACCCTGCACGAGCACCGGGCGATCCTGGCCGCGCTGCGCGACCGGGACGCGGAGGCGGCCAGATCGTGGGCGACGGTGCATGTCGCGAGTGTGGAGCAGTGGCTGCGTTCGACTCTCTGACGAGTCACAACCGCGGTGTACGGCACGGGCCTCCCAGGAGTCGCATCCGACTCCTGGGAGGCCCGTGCCGGTGGGTACCGGCGTCGGTCGCGGTGGCCCCGGGTCAGTCCTGCTTCTCGCCGCTCGCGAACCGCGAGATGACGAGGGCGACGATGATGATCGCGCCGTTCAGGAACTGGTTCCAGAGCGCGGGCACCCCGCCCAGCGTCATCACGTTCACCACCAGTTGAAGCGTCAGCACACCGGTCAGCGCGCCGAAGAGCGTCCCTCGCCCGCCCTTGAGGCTGATGCCGCCGATCACGGCCGCGGCGAAGACCTGGAAGATCCAGCCGTTGCCCTGGGTCGCCGCCACGGAGCCGTAGTGGCCGGTGT
This sequence comes from Streptomyces sp. NPDC058653, assembly GCF_042716895.1. Lineage (NCBI taxonomy): Bacteria > Bacillati > Actinomycetota > Actinomycetes > Kitasatosporales > Streptomycetaceae > Streptomyces > Streptomyces sp. NPDC058653. The sequence continues at coordinate 17,163 of NZ_JBHXRM010000074.1, forward strand.
AGAGGATGCCGGCGAAGGCCGCGAGGACACCGCCGATGGCGAGCACGATCCAGGTGATCCGGTCCACCCGGATACCGGCGGCGCGCGCCGCCTCGGGGTTTCCGCCGATGGCGTACAGCGAACGCCCGTGCCGCAGCCAGGCGAGCGAGGCCCCGCCGACGGCGAAGAGCGCCAGACAGATCCAGACGGCGGCGGGCGCCCCCAGCCAGTCCGTCTTGCCGAGGTAGCGGAAGGACTCCGGGACGTCGGTGATCGACTTGCCCTCGGTGATACCGATCTGGAGGCCGCGCAGCATCGTGAGCATGCCGAGGGTCGCGATGAACCCGTTGACCCGCAGCTTCAGGATCAGGAAGCCGTTGATCACGCCGACGACCAGGCCGACCAGCAGACAGAGCGGGATGGCCGACCAGACGGGCAGCAGGTCGAGGCCCGCGAACCGGCCGCCCTCGCTCGGCAGCACCATCCACATCGCGATGACCGGCGCGATGCCGATGGTCGACTCCAGCGACAGGTCCATCCGGCCGCAGATCAGGATCAGCGCCTGGCCGAGCACGAGCAGGCTCAGCTCGGACGACTGCTGGACGACGCTGATCAGGTTGTTGGAGGTGAGGAAGACCGGTGAGACGATGAAGCCGATCACCATCAGCACCAGGATCACCGGCACGAGCGAGAAGTCGCTCCACCTGATGAACTTCAGCCGGCTCAGCGGATGGTCGTCGTCCCGCGCCTTGTCGAGCGCCGGCGGTCGTATCGTCTCGGTCATCGGTTCTCCCCCACACCTTCCATGGCGGCGACCAGTTCCCGGTCGGTCCACCCGCTCCCGAACGTTGCCACCACTCGCCCGTGGAACAGGGCCAGTACACGGTCACAGACCCGCAGATCATCCAGCTCGTCCGAGATGATCACGGCCGCGTTTCCTTCGTCCGCCACCCGGCGTACGACACCGAGCAGCGAGTCCTTCGACTTGACGTCGACGCCCGCCGTGGGGCGCAGGGCCACCAGCACGCTGGGCGCGCGGGCCAGCGCCCGGGCGACCACCACCTTCTGCTGGTTGCCGCCGGAGAGACCCGAGACCGGCTGCTCGGGCCCTGTCGTCTTGATGTCCAGCGAGGCGATCATCGACCGCGCGAACTCCCGCGTACGGGAGGGCAGTACGGTCCCGTACGGGCCGAGCTGGTCGGCGACCGTGAGCGTGGCGTTCTCGGCGACGCTCCGGTTCAGTACGAGCCCCTGGAGGTGCCGGTCCTCCGGGATGTACCCGATCCCGGCGTCCAGCGAGTCCGGGACGCTGCCCGGTCTCACCGTCCGCTCGCGTACCGCGATCCGGCCCGCCGTCGCCTTCCGCATGCCGACGAGGATCTCGCCCAGCGCGGTGTTGCCGCTGGCCGCGGCCCCGGCCACACCGAGGACCTCACCGGGCCGCACCTGGAGGTCGATCGGTTCGAACTCGCCCTCCAGGGCGAGCCCCTCGGTGGTCAGCACGGGCGCCACCGACAGGTCGGGGGCCACCGCGTTCGCGGCGTGCCAGTCGGCCGCCGAGCTCGCCGCGTCCCCCGTCATGGCCGTCACCAGGTCCGCCTTGGCCAGATCGGCGACCGGCGCGGTCAGCACATGGCGGGCGTCGCGGTAGACGGTGACGGTCTTGCACAGCTCGTACACCTCCTGGAGGTGGTGCGAGATGAAGAGGAACGCCACCCCCTGGCTCTGGAGGTCGCGGAGCTTCTCGAAGAGGCTGTCGATGCCGCGGGCGTCGAGCTGGGCCGTGGGCTCGTCCAGGATGATCAGCCGGGCCCCGAACGACAGGGCGCGCGCGATCTCCACGAACTGCCGCTGCTCGACGGCGAGGTCCTTGGCCCGCGCGTTCGGGTCGACGCTCACGCCGTACTCGGCGAGCAGCTCCTCGGCCCGGGTGCGCAGCCGGCGCCAGCTGATGAGGCGCCCGCCGATGCCCGAACCGCCCTTGTCCAGGCCGTAGTTGTTGAGGAAGAGATTCTCGGCGACGGTCAGGTCGGGTACGACCATCGACTTCTGGTAGACGCAGGCGACCTTGGACTGCCAGGCCGTGATGTCGCCGAAGGCGGGCGCCGGTTCGCCGCCGAAGCTCACCTTTCCCGCGTCGGCCTCGTGGAGTCCGGTGAGGACGCTGACGAGGGTGGACTTGCCGGCGCCGTTGCGCCCGACGAGTGCGTGGGACTCACCGGGCGCGACGGTCAGCCGGACACCGTCGAGCGCCACGGTGGGCCCGAACCGCTTGACGATGCCCTCCGCGTGGACGGCGGGCGCCGTACCGGTCGCGGGTGCCTGGTCCTGATGCATGGTTAGCTCTTCTTTTCCAGCTGGTTGGCCCACAGCGCCTTGTCGTCCACGTTCTCCTTGGTCACCAGGGGCGCGGGAAGCTGGTCCTCGTGACCGTTCGGGATCTTGATGATGTTGGAGTCGTGGTCGGTCGGACCCACCTTCGGGGTCTTCCCGGCCAGCGCCTCCTTCGCGTAGTACAGGGCGTACTTGGCGTACAGGTCGGCCGGCTGCGAGACGGTGGCGTCGATCTTGCCCTCCCGGATCGCGTCCAGCTCCTCCGGGATGCCGTCGTTGGAGATGATCGTGATGTGGCCCTTCTCGCCCGCCGGCTTGAGGAGCTTCTTCTGCTCCAGGAGGGCGAGGGTGGGCTGCAGGAAGACGCCGCCGGCCTGCATGTAGATGCCGTTCAGGTCCGGGTGGGCGGCGAGGGTGGACTGGAGCTTGGCGGAGGCCACCTCGCCCTTCCACTCGGTGGCGAGCTCGAACACCTTGATGCCGGGGAACTTCTCGTCCATGCAGCTCTTGAACGCCTCGGAGCGGTCGCGGCCGTTGATGGAGGAGAGGTCGCCCTGGAACTCGGCGACCTTGCCCTTGCCGCCCAGCTGCTCGCCGAGGTACTCGCAGGCCTTCTGGCCGTAGGCGCGGTTGTCGGCCCGTACGACCATGTAGACGTCGCCCTTGTCGGGGCGGGTGTCCACGCTGACGACGGGGATGTCCTTGTCGTTCAGCTCGGCCAGCGTCTCGGCTATCGCGCCGGTGTCCTGGGGGGCCATGACGACGGCCTTGGCGCCCTGGTCGGTGAAGGCCTGGACGTTGGAGACGAGCTTGCCGATGTCGTTCTGCGAGTTGGTCAGCGACAGCGCGTCGACCTCCTCGTCCTTGACGCCGGACTCGATGTACTGCTGGTAGGAGTTCCAGAAGTCGCTGTCACTGCGCGGCAGGTCGATGCCGACCTTGCCGCCACCGCCGTCCCCGCTCTCCGAGTCACGGTTGCAGCCCGCGAGGGCCGTGACGGCGAGCAGCGCGGCGCAGGCCGCGGCGCTCGTACGCAGTGCGGTGCGTGGGGATCGCCCCACAGGGTGTCGCAGCATGGGATTGTCCGTCCTTGGGTGAGTGTCGGCTCAGGCTCAAACTCAGGGCGTGGCGGGGCGCAGACGAAGGCCCTGCATTCCGCCGTCGACCGCGAGTGCCGTGCCCGTGACGGCAGCCGCGGCGGGGCTGGCGAGGTACGCGACCGCCGCGGCGACCTCGTCCGCGCTGACCAGCCGTCCCGTGGGCTGGCGCGCTTCGAGGGCGGCGCGTTCGGCCACCGGGTCGGGTGCCTGGTCGAGCAGGCGGCCGACCCAGGGGGTGTCCGCGGTACCGGGGTTGACGCAGTTGACGCGTACGCCCTCACGGACGTGGTCGGCGGCCATCGCGAGCGTCAGCGACTGCACGGCGCCCTTGCTGGCGCTGTACAGGGCGCGTTGCGGGAGCCCCGCCGTGGCGGCGATGGAGCACGTGTGGGTGATCGAGACGCAGCCGGGCCGGTCGGCCGCCGCGCGCCGCAGATGGGGAAGGGCGTGGCGGGCGGTGCGGACCATGCCGAGGACGTTGATGTCGAGGACCCGCAGCCATTCGGCGTCGTCGTTGTCGGTGACGGTGCCGATGGCGCCGATCCCGGCGTTGGAGACGACCGTGTGCAGGGCGCCGAACTCGGCGGCGGCCGCGTCGACCGCCGCGCGGACGGCGGCGTCGTCGGTGACGTCGGCCTTGAGCGCGAGGGTGCCCTCGGGGGCCGTCGCGGTGTCGCGGTCGAGTACGGCGACGCGCGCGCCGCGCGCCAGCAGCAGGCTCGCGATCGCCGCGCCGATGCCGGAGGCGCCGCCGGTGACGAGGGCGGCCAAGCCCGCGAAGTCTCCTGTGTCCTGTGCCGCGGTCATGAGTTGACCTCCTCGGTGGTGCGGCGGGCCTGCCAGACGGGCCCGTCCGGATAGCTGTGCGCGGCGATCGACTCCGGGCGCATCCGCGCGGAGAAGCCCGGGGCGCCCGGCGCGACGTAGCGGCCGGAGTCGATCACCGCGGGGTCGGTGAAGTGCTCGTGGAGGTGGTCGACGTATTCGATCACACGGTCCTCCCAGGTGCCCGAGACGGCAACGTAGTCGAACATGGCCAGATGCTGGACCAGTTCGCACAGTCCGACCCCGCCCGCGTGCGGGCAGACCGGCTTGCCGTACTTGGCGGCGAGGAGCAGGATCGCCAGGTTCTCGTTGACACCGGCGACGCGCGCGGCGTCGATCTGGACGAAGTCGACGGCCTCGGCCTGGAGCAGCTGCTTGAACACCACGCGGTTGGCGACGTGTTCGCCGGTCGCGACCTTGACCGGCTGGCCGGCCCGGACGGCGGCGTGGCCGAGGATGTCGTCGGGGCTGGTGGGCTCCTCGATCCAGTGCGGCTCGTGCGGGGCCAGCGCGGTCATCCAGCGGATCGCGTCGGGCACGTCCCAGCGCTGGTTGGCGTCGACGGCGATACGGATGTCGGGGCCGACCGCCGCGCGGGCGAGCTTCATCCGCCGTACGTCGTCGTCCAGATCGCCGCCCACCTTGAGCTTGATCTGCTCGAAGCCGTCGGCGACCGCCTGTTCGGCGAGGGTGACGAGCTTGGTGTCGTCGTAGCCGAGCCAGCCGGGCGACGTGGTGTACGCGGGGTAGCCCTCGGCGCGCAGCCGGGCGGCGCGCTCCGCGCGGCCGGGCTCGGCGGCGCGCAGGATCTCCAGCGCCTCGGCCGGGGTGAGGGCGTCGGTCAGATAGCGGAAGTCGACGAGCGAGACGAGTTCCTCGGGCGTCATGCCGGCGAGGAACTCCCAGACGGGCAGGCCCGCGGCCTTGGCGGCGAGGTCCCAGGCGGCGTTGATGACCGCGCCCGCGGCCATGTGCATGACGCCCTTCTCCGGGCCGAGCCAGCGCAGTTGGGAGTCATGGGTCAGCTCGATGTGGAGCGCGGCGAGATCGGCGGCGGTACGCGGCGCCCGGCGGCCGACCACATAGGGCCGCAGTGCCTCGATGGCGGATGCCAGTACGTCGTTGCCCCGGCCTATGGTGAAGCAGAAACCGTGGCCCTCGGCGCCGTCGTCGGTGCGCAGGACCACGTACGCCGCGGAGTAGTCGGGGTCGGGGTTCATGGCGTCCGAGCCGTCGAGCTGTTCCGAGGTGGGGAAGCGGATGTCGTGTACCCCGAACTCTGTGACGGTCTGGCTCACTGCACGCCCCCTGTGAAGAACATCGGACCTCTTCGGTCATCCGATGTATAGCGTCGTTGGTGGGTAAACGTCCAGGGGCGGAACGAAAATTTGAGGTCACAGCTCGGATGAATTCTCCGAATCCCGGATCGGCACCCCCAGCCATGCCCAGCGACGCGGAAGTTCACCCACGCGCGCACGGTGGCTGCGGGGGGAGAGCTGAGAAGCCGTAAGGTTGGTCCGTACGTTCAGAGAACACTTCGGAAGGAGGCCTGGGTGATCGAGCTCGAGGGGGTACCCGAGCTGATCGACCCGGTCATGGTGGCCGCGTTCGAGGGCTGGAACGACGCCGGCGACGCCGCGTCCACCGCGGTCGGACATCTGGACCGGGAGTGGAAGGGCGAGGTGTTCGCGGCGCTGGACGCCGAGGACTACTACGACTTCCAGGTCAACCGGCCCACGGTCTATCTGGACGGCGGGGCACGGAAGATCGTCTGGCCCACGACCCGGCTCTCCGTGGTCCGGGTCGGCGGCGAGAAGCCCCGTGATCTGGTGCTCGTCCGCGGGATCGAACCGTCCATGCGCTGGCGCTCCTTCTGCAACGAGATCCTGGGCTTCGCCCATGAACTGGGCGTGGAGATGGTGGTGATCCTGGGCGCGCTGCTCGGCGACACGCCCCACACGCGCCCGGTGCCGGTCAGCGGTGTGACCTCCGACGCGGACCTGGCGAGGACGATGGATCTGGAGGAGACCCGGTACGAGGGCCCGACCGGGATCGTCGGCATCCTTCAGGAGGCGTGCACGCACGCGGGTGTGCCGGCGGTGAGCCTCTGGGCCGCCGTACCGCACTACGTGTCGCAGCCGCCCAACCCGAAGGCGACGCTGGCCCTGCTGAACCGGCTGGAGGATCTGATCGGCCTCCGGATCCCGCTGGGCGAACTGGCGGAGGACGCGCGGGCCTGGCAGCTCGGGGTGGACCAACTGGCCGCCGAGGACAGCGAGGTGGCGGAGTACGTCCAGTCGCTGGAGGAGGCGCGGGACACCGCGGAGCTGCCGGAGGCGTCGGGCGAGGCCATCGCGCGGGAGTTCGAGCGGTATCTGCGCCGGCGTGACGGCGGTCCCGGCCAGTCGCCCGGCGGGCACGCCACGGAGAGCGGCGAGGGCTCCGGCACCTATCTGCGCGACACCTCGGGGCCGGGCCGTGGCCGCCCGCCCAGGCCGCCGCGCCCCGGCACGGGATCCGAGCCGGGACCGGGCGCCGGCCCGGACGGCCGGGAGCCCGGTCCGGACACCGGGGACGACGAGGATTCCTCGGACGACTGAGACGCGGGGCCGCGACAGCCGTGGAACCGCCGGAGGGGCCGCGTGTG
>NZ_JBHXRM010000075.1:0-22638 GCF_042716895.1 Streptomyces sp. NPDC058653
GTCCCCTCGCGGGGGACGGTCCGCGTCCGGAGGGACCGACGCGTGGGCCGACGGGTCCGATCGACGGCAGCGGGCCGATGGGCACAAGCGGCGGTGGGATCCACTGTGTGATCCCACGGCAACACCGCGTGCCCTCATCGGGTAGAACGTACGGGTGACACCCACCGCACGCCGCCGCAACGCGGCCCCGCCCCGTGAGGCCGTGCTCGCCGCCGCCATGGCCACCATCGCCGGGCGCGGGCTCGACGGGCTCACCATGGCGGGGCTCGGACGCGAGGTGGGGATGAGCAGCGGTCACCTCCTCTACTACTTCCGTACGAAGGACGAGCTGCTGCTCCAGACCCTGGAGTGGAGCGAGTCGCAACGCGGCGCCGAGCGGCGGGGACTGCTCTCCCGGCCGGTGACGGTGCGGGAGCGGCTGGACGCCTACGTCGATCTGTACGTCCCCGACGGCCACCGCGATCCGCACTGGACGCTGTGGCTGGAGGTCTGGAACCGCTCGCAGGTCGCCGCCGACGAGGCCCGTTACCGGCAGGCGGCGATCGAGCGGGCCTGGCATCGGGATCTGGTGGCGCTGCTCGCCGAGGGGATCTCGCACGGTGAGCTGCGCGCCGTCGATCCGGACCGGTTCGCGACCCGGCTGCGCGCCCTGCTCGACGGCTTCAGTGTCCATGTGGTGGTCGGTATACCGGGTACCGGCAGGGCCCAAGTCCTGCGACATGTTCGCGAGTTCATCGAGGACACACTGCTCTGAGCCGGCCGGGAACGGGGCCCGGGCGGGCCGCCCCACCGACCGGACCGCGCACCCCGTGCGTACCCCGTCCACGCCCCGTCCGCACCGCGCGCCCCCGGCGCATCGCCCGCATCGTGAGACGGGGCTTCCACCGGAGCGCGAACGTGCCACACTGCTGTGGTGTTCTCGTTCGCCATGATTATCGGCAGCAGGCGCGCCGGTCCGCAGTGACCGCCCCGTACCACCACGTACGGAGCGGGCATCGTGCCCCAGACCCGCGCGCAGACCTCTCGCACCCGCGAGGGGTTTTTTCGTTTTCCGGCCCCACCCCGGCCGGGAACGGGAGCACGCGAGGACGGTGGCAGTGGAGCCGGACCCACCCACTTCTGACAGGAGTCACAGAGTCATGACCACAGAGTCAACGGTCACCGACGACAGTTTCCATGTCTTCGACACCACGCTCCGCGACGGAGCCCAGCGCGAAGGCATCAATCTGACGGTCGCCGACAAGCTGACCATCGCGCGGCACCTGGACGACTTCGGGGTGGGGTTCGTCGAGGGGGGCTGGCCGGGCGCCAACCCGCGGGACACCGAGTTCTTCGCCCGCGCCCGCGGCGAGATCGACTTCAAGCACGCCAAGCTCGTCGCGTTCGGCTCCACCCGGCGCCCCGGCGCGAAAGCCGCGGACGACCCGCAGGTCAGGGCGCTGCTCGAATCCGGCGCCCCGGTGATCACCCTCGTGGCCAAGTCGCACGACCGGCACGTCGAACTCGCGCTCCGTACGACGCTCGAAGAGAACCTCGCGATGGTCGCCGACACCGTCGCCCACCTGTGCGAACAGGGCAGGCGGGTCTTCGTCGACTGCGAGCACTTCTTCGACGGCTACCGCGCCAACCCCGAGTACGCCAAGGCCGTCGTCCGCGCCGCCGCCGAGGCCGGCGCCGACGTGGTCATCCTCTGTGACACCAACGGCGGCATGCTGCCCGCCCAGATCCAGGCCGTGGTCGCCACCGTCCTCGCCGACACCGGTGCCCGGCTCGGCATCCACGCCCAGGACGACACCGGCTGCGCCGTCGCCAACACCCTCGCCGCCGTCGACGCGGGCGCCACCCATGTGCAGTGCACCGCCAACGGCTACGGCGAGCGCGTCGGCAACGCGAATCTCTTCCCCGTCGTCGCCGCGCTGGAGCTCAAGTACGGCAAGAACGTCCTGCCCCCGGGCGCGCTGGCCGAGATGACCCGGATCTCGCACGCCATCGCCGAGGTCGTCAATCTGACGCCCGCCACCCACCAGCCGTACGTCGGTGTCTCCGCCTTCGCGCACAAGGCGGGGCTGCACGCCTCCGCGATCAAGGTCGATCCGGATCTCTACCAGCACGTCGACCCCACGCGGGTCGGCAACACCATGCGGATGCTCGTCTCCGACATGGCGGGACGCGCCTCGATCGAGCTCAAGGGCAAGGAACTCGGCATCGACCTCGGCGACGACCGCGACCTGGTCGGCCGCGTCGTCGGCCGGGTCAAGGAGCGCGAGCTCAAGGGCTACACCTACGAGGCGGCCGACGCCTCCTTCGAACTGCTGCTGCGCGAGGAGGCCGAGGGCAGGGCGCGGACCTACTTCCGTACGGAGTCGTGGCGCGCGATCGTCGAGGACCGCCCCGACGGCTCGCACGCCAACGAGGCGACCGTGAAGCTGTGGGCCAAGGGCGAGCGCATCGTCGCCACCGCCGAGGGCAACGGACCGGTCAACGCGCTGGACCGGGCCATGCGGGTCGGCCTGGAGCGGATCTACCCGCAGCTGGCCAAGCTGGAGCTGGTGGACTACAAGGTCCGCATCCTGGAGGGCAAGCACGGCACGGAGTCCACGACCCGCGTGCTGATCACGACCGGGGACGGGGCGGCGGAGTGGTCGACGGTGGGCGTCGGCGAGAACGTGATCGCCGCGTCCTGGCAGGCACTGGAGGACGCGTACACCTACGGACTGCTGCGGGCCGGGGTCGAGCCGGCCGAGTAGCCCCGGGGGCGCACCCACAGACAGACGTACGTACGGGGTGCCCGTGACCGCCCGGTCACCGACACCCCGTACCCGCGGAACGGCCGCGTACCGTCTGGCGCGTACCGCCCGCCGCGTGACGCGTACCGCCTGCCGCCCGACGCGTACCGTCCCCGTGCCGACTACGCCTGGAGCCGCCACTTCTGGTTGGCCGCCCCGGTGCAGCTCCACAGCTGCGCCTTCGCCCCGTTCGCCGACGAATTGCCGGTGATGTCAAGGCACTTGTCGGCCGGAGCGTTCACCAGGTCGCCGCTGCCGGACTCGTATCTCCACTGCTGCGCCCCCGAGCCGTTGCAGTCGTACAGCTGCACCTTTGCTCCGTTCGCGGTGGACCCGGCCGCGACGTCCAGGCACTTGCCGAGCGTGCGCACCGTACCGTCGCCGCCGACCGTCCAGCGCTGCGCCGCGGAGCCGTTGCAGTCCCAGAGCTGGACCGCCGTACCGTTGGCGCTGCTCCCGCCGGCCACGTCGAGGCACTTGCCGCCGAGACCGTTCAGGGTGCCGGAGGTGCCGCCGCTCTCGCCCGACTGGGTGCCGGACCAGGTGAAGGTGGCCGACGTCTTGCCCGGCAGTGAGTAACTGAAGTTCTGACCGCCCCAGTTGACCCGGATCTCACGCGCCGCCGACGCCTCGTTGTAGGCGATCAGCGCCTTGGAGCCGTTCGGGTTCTGCCAGGCCACGTTGGGCACGGTGGTGCTGGCGCTGGACTCGATACGGTGCGCGCCCGGCTTCACGAACTTGGTGAGGTGCCCCATCGTGTAGTACTCGATGTTGTACTTCACCTGGCCGTGCTGCGCGCCGCCGTTGTTGACGGTGATCAGCCCGTCGCAGGTGCCGCAGCCGCCGTTGTGCGGACCCCGGTTCTGGTCCACGGCGAGGGACCACTTGGTCACCGACTTCGCCCAGTTACGGGTGTAGTTGATGATGTTGGACATGTCCTCGGTCTGCTGGTTGCCGATCCAGGTGCCGCCGGAGTGCTCGGTCTGGAAGGCGTCCAGCTGCGGGTACTGGTTGTGCACCTGCGTCTGCTTGTTGACGTCGCCGCCGTAGCCGTGCCAGGCGATGCCGCCGAAGTTGGGGTGGTTGCGGATCGCCGCGTCGTTCACGGTCTCCGCCGCGTACGCGTCGTAGGTGTCCCAGTTCCAGTCGTGCGCCATGACCTTGGTGGGCAGGCCCGCCGCCTGGAGGCTTGGCAGCAGCTCCGCCTTCGTGAAGTACGCGAGACCCGAGGCGTTCCAGCTCATCGACGGGTACGAGGAGCAGCAGGTCGGCTCGTTCTGCGCGGAGACGTAGTCGATCGGGAGGCCCTGATCGCGATACGCCTGGAGGTACTTGACGAAGTAGTCGGCGTAGACGCCGTAGTTCTCCGCCTTCAGCCAGCCGCCGTTGAGCTGGCCGTTGTCCTTCATCCACGCCGGGGCCGTCCAGGGCGACGCCATCGTCGTCAGCGCCGGGTTGAGCTGCTTCGCCTGCTTCGTCAGCGGCAGCACGTCCTGGAGATCATGTGCGATCGAGAACTCCGACAGATCCGGGTCCGTCTGGCCCGCCGGCATGTCGTCGAAGGTGTAGCCGAACCGCGCGAGGTCGGAGCCGCCCAGCGGGTTGCGGATGAACGAGAGCCCGATGCCGTCCGTCGGCGAGAAGAGCTTGCGCATCGTGTCGTCGCGCGTGGCCTGGGAGAGCGCCCCGCTGCCCTTCATCAGCCAGGCGGCCGTGTCCGTGAACGAGGCGCCGCCGCCGGTGAAGGTCTGGTACTTGGTGTTCTCGTTGACGGTGACGTTCGTGCCGCTGCCGCCGTTGCCCGGCTGGAAGTTGACGGGGGCCTGCTGCTGGAGGCCACGGGTCACGGTGCGTCCGCCGCCGTCGCTGGTGGTCGTGAGCCAGATGTTCACCTGCTCACCGGCGGCCTGCGCCGTACCTGCGGAGACACCGGTGAGGCCGGCGGTCGTCAGCACACCGACGAGGAGCATCCTCGTCAGCCGCCGTCTGGTGCCACTCGGTCTGATCATGGGGCGCTGCCCTTCTTGGCAGAGGGGTGGGGGGTCTTCCATGGATCGTGAGGCGAGCGTGAACGCTGACATGAACTCCAGTCAAGGGATTGAACATTCAGAACCTGAACGCATAACTCCCCCTGGGCCCCCAGGAGTTGCCTACCGATGAATCTCGGTGTGAAGTATTGACGACGTTGGTCTGGACCGGTTAACTCACCGCTCAAATTGGAACCGGTTCCGGTACCGGTACCGGAACCGGTTCCAGCCAACGATTCGGAGGCCCTCCGATGCGTGTCACCATTGCCGATGTCGCCCGCGCGGCCGGTGTCAGCAAGACGACCGTGTCCCGGGTCATCAACACCAAGGGCGAGGTCGACGGTGGAACGGCCGCCAGGGTCCGTGAAGTCATCGCATCTCTTGGATACGTGCCCAGCTCGGGCGCCGTCGGACTGGCCCGTGGCAGCAGCCGTACGGTCGGGATGCTGGTGCCCTCGCTGACGTGGCCGTGGATGGGCGAGGTCCTTCAGGGCGTCGTCGACACGGTGGAGGCCGCCGGCTACGGCCTGCTGCTCTTCACCTTCAACCGCGGCGCGGACTCGGTCGAGCGCTTCACCACCCAGGTCTCCGCCCGGGCCTTCGACGGGCTGCTCGTCGTCGAGCCCGAGAACACGCTCGACAAGATCATCGCCCTGAGTCACAAGGGGCTGCCGGTCGTGCTGATCGACGACCGCGGCAGCCACCCCGACGATTTTCCCTCCGTCGTGACCACCAATCACGAAGGAGGTGCGTCCGCCGCCCGCCATCTGCTGGCCGACGGACGCGACAGACCCCTGGTCATCACGGGGCCGGAGCAGTTCGGCTGCGTACGGGACAGGCTCGGCGGCTTCCGCGAGATCCTTCCGACCGACCTGGTCGCCGTGGGGGACTTCACGGAGCTGTCCGGACGTCTCGCGGTGGAGCGGCTCCTGGCCGCCGGCACGCCGTTCGACTCGGTCTTCGCGCACAACGACATCAGCGCCGCGGGAGCGCTGAGGGCGCTGCGCGCGGCGGGGCGGTCGGTGCCGGACGACATCGCCGTGGTCGGGTTCGACGACATTCCGATGGCCCAGCACACCGAACCGCCCCTGACGACCGTCCGCCAGCCCACCCGGCGGATGGGTGAGACGGCGGCGCTGATGCTGCTCGGGCACCTGGGAGGGACGACCGCGCCGGACGAGCCGGTCGTTCTTCCAACGGAGTTGGTCGTACGTCAGTCGGCGCCGCTGGCGGCGGCGCGTTCCGGGCGGAGAGTGGCCGGCCCCGGTGTGCCGCCCGCGGGGCCGGCGACCGTCGCCCCCGTGGACTCCGTACCCGCGTGACATCCGTACCCGCGTAACCCAGGTTCGGTTCGCACCACCCGGTACACCGTCAGATCAGCACCGCCGCAAGGCCGCACCGCCGCACAGCGTCAAGGCCGCACCGCGGTCGGTCCGGCACACCCGCGCCACACGCACCCCCGGCACCAGCGGAAAACCGCACCACCGGCATCACCAGCCCCACAAGCATCACCCGCACCCAGCACCAGCGCCGCAGGTATCACCAGCACCACCGGCATCACCCGCACCCAGCACCAGGTAACGCACCACACCCGGTCCCAGGCCCCGAGTTCCACGGGCCCGCCGTCCTACAGAGCTGCATTCCCTTTCTGGAGTCGCCATGTCCGCACACCGCAAGCTCCGGGCGCTTGCCGCCGCCACCGTCGTGGCCGCGCTCGCCGCCGGATGTTCCTCGGCCAACTCGGATGCCAACCGGTCGTCAGGCGGCGCCTCCGGCGTCCTCACCATCGGTATGCCGAACGGCCCGCAGACCAACAACAGCAACCCGTTCCTCGGCACCTCCGCCGGCGCGTCCCTCGGCTACCGCTACATGATCTACGAGCCCCTGGTGATGACGAACCAGGTACGCCCCAGCGAGAAGGGCAAGCCCTGGCTGGCGAGCGACTGGAAGTGGGAGGCGAACTTCACCAAGGTCACCTTCACCATCGACGAGCGGGCGAAGTGGTCGGACGGCAAGAAGCTGACCGCCGAGGACGTGGCGTTCACCTTCGGACTGATCAAGAAGTTCCCGGCGCTCAACGGCAACGGCGTGCCCTACGACGGCATAGCCGTGGAGGACGGCAAGGTCGTCCTCACCTTCAAGGACTCGCAGTTCGTCAACCAGAACAAGATCGCCACGACGTTCGTCGTCCCCAAGCACATCTGGGAGAAGGTCAAGGACCCGGCGACCTGGCCCAACCGCGAGCCGCTCGGCTCGGGGCCGTACAAGCTCAAGACCTTCACGCCGCAGACCACCACGCTCGACACGACGTCCTCCTACTGGAAGGGCAAGACGCAGGTGAAGGAGCTCCGCTTCACCTCGTACAACGACAACAGCGCGCAGACCACCGCACTCGCCAACGGCAAGGCGGAGTGGTCGTTCGTGTTCATGCCGAACTACAAGCAGCTGTACGTCGCCAAGGACCCCAAGAACAACAAGCTCTGGTTCCCCTCCGGCCTCGGCATCCACGGCCTGTGGTTCAACACCACCAAGGGCCCGCTCGGTGACCCGGCGCTCCGCAAGGCCATGGCCATGGTGATCGACCGCAAGGCGATCCACATCCAGGCGCAGGCCACGCTCTACCCGGAGATCACCAACCCGACCGGCATCCCGCTGCCCGCCGGCGAGTCGTTCCTCGCCCCCGAGTACAAGGGCGTCACCATCAAGCCCGACGTCGCCGGGGCGAAGAAGGTGCTGGAGGAGGCGGGCTACAAGCTCGACGGAAGCACCCTGAAGGACCCCGACGGCAAGGCCGTGAAGCTGACCTTCACCGACCCCGCCGGCTGGAACGACTACATCACGGGCCTGTCCATCATCAAGGACAACATCAAGCCCCTGGGTATCGAGGCGAAGGTCAAGACGCAGACCGCCGAGGCCTGGACCTCCGACGTCGGCAACGGCAACTTCGACGCCACGCTGCACTGGACCAACTCCGGTGCCACGCCGTACGACATGTACCAGAACATCATGGACGGCGCGCTGCTCCAGCCCATCGGGAAGAACGCGCCGCTCGGCAACTTCGGCCGGTTCGACAGCCCCGAGGCGACCAAGGCGCTGAAGGAGTACGCGAACGCGACGGAGGACTCGGCGCGCACCACGGCGCTGAACACCCTTCAGAAGATCATGGTCGACGAGGTGCCGATGATCCCGACGGCCGCGGCGCCCATCGGTGCGGAGTACTCCACCAAGAACTGGGTGGGCTGGCCCACGGAGGCCGACCCGTACGGCCCGCCGCAGCCGACCCAGCCGAACGCGCTGGACGTCGTACTGCACCTCAAGCCCGCGAAGTAACGAGGCCGGCCGATGACCAACCACGACCGAGACCCCGCCGAGAGCGGCGCCACCGACGGCAGGAATCCCGTCGCCGCCGCCGACCCCCTCGGCTCCGCCGATTCCGGCCCCGGCGTCCCAGGCGCCGCGGCCGGCCCCGGCGGTGCCCCCGCTCCGGACGGCGGCTCCACCCACGACAGCGACATCGTGCTCGAAGCGCTTGGCGTCACCAAGCACTTCCCCGTCAGACGGACCGTCGGCGACCTCGTCGGCCGCCGGCGCCGCACCGTCCACGCCGTCGACGACGTCTCGCTGCGCCTGCGGCGCGGCAGCGTCACGGCGCTGGTCGGGGAGTCGGGGTCGGGCAAGTCGACGGTGGCGCGGCTGCTGTCACAGCTGTATCCGCTCACCGAGGGCGAGATACGGCTCGGCGGCACCCCGGTCAAGGCTGGTCGCGGCCGGTCCTTCCGGGCATACGTGAAACAGGTCCAGCTGATCTTCCAGGACCCGTTCGCCTCGCTCAACCCCGTACACACGGTGCGCTACCACCTCACCCGCTCGCTGAAGATCCATGGCAAGCAGGCCACCGAGGCGGAGGCGTGCGAACTGCTGGAACGCGTCCAACTCCTGCCCCCTTCTCAGTACTTGGACAAGTTCCCGCACGAGCTGTCCGGCGGCCAGCGCCAGCGCGTGGCCATCGCGCGGGCGCTGGGCGCCGACCCCAAGGTCCTCCTGGCCGACGAGCCCGTCTCGATGCTGGACGTCTCCATCCGGCTCGGCGTACTCAACCTGCTGCGTGACCTCAAGGAGCGCCTGCATCTGGCGATCCTCTACATCACGCACGACATCGCGTCCGCGCGGTACTTCGCGGACACGACCCTGGTGATGTACGCCGGCCGGATCGTGGAGGGCGGCGACAGCGAGACCGTCACCCAGCAACCCGCGCACCCCTATACCCAGTTGCTGATCGCCTCGGCCCCCGACCCCGACCGGATCGCGGACGAGGAGGACCAGGAAGAGACCGGAAGCGGCGAGCCCCCTTCACTGATCTCCCCGCCGGGGGGCTGCCGCTTCCACCCCCGTTGTCCCAAGGCCATGGAGCGCTGCCGCAGCGAACTGCCGCCGCGCTTCGAACTCGACGACGGCCAGTGGGCGGCGTGCTGGCTGTACGAGGACCGCCCCGTCACCACGGCCGTCCCCGGCGCCCCCGCGACCGCCGCGAGCGCCGCGAGCGCCGCCGGAAGCGGTGCCAGAAGCGCCGCCGGGAAGGGCAGCGGAGCCACCGGCACCGGGCCCGCCGGCACCGGGCCCACCGCGAGCACGACGGAGGTGGCGGCGAAGTGAAGTTCGTCCTCCAACGGATCTTCTTCTACGTCATCACGGCGTGGGCGGCGATCACCATCAACTTCCTGATCCCGCGGCTGATGCCCGGCGACCCGGTCCAGGCGCTGATCGCCCGCTTCCAGGGCCAGCTCGACACCAGCGCCATCGCCTCCCTCAAGGCCCTCTTCGGCCTCGACAAGGAACGCTCGCTCTGGCAGCAGTACACCGACTACTGGGGCCAGCTCTTCCAGGGCGACCTCGGGCTCTCCTTCACCTTCTTCCCGACGCCCGTCAGCGAGGTCATCTCGCAGTCGCTGCCCTGGACGCTGGTACTGGTCGGCCTCACCACCCTGATCAGCTTCCTGCTCGGCACCGGCATCGGCGTCTACAGCGGGTGGCGGCGCGGATCGTGGATGGACAGCCTGCTGCCCGTCACGACGTTCATCTCCTCCATCCCCTACTTCTGGCTCGGGCTCATCGCGATCGCGCTGTTCTCCGTGAAGTGGCCGATCTTCCCGGCGGCCGGCGGTTACGACAGCTCCCTGGTGCCCGCGTTCGACGTGCCGTTCATCTCCAGCGCGCTCTACCACGGCTTCCTGCCCGGCGTCACGATCATCCTCAGCGCCATCGCCGGCTGGATCCTCGGCATGCGCAACATGATGGTGACCGTCTCGTCCGAGGACTACGTCATGGTCGCGCAGGCCAAGGGGCTCTCCGAGCGCCGCGTGATGTTCTCGTACGCCGCGCGCAACGCGATCCTCCCGAACATCTCCGGCTTCGCGCTCTCGCTCGGCTTCATCGTCGGCGGCACCCTGCTCGTGGAGATGGTCTTCTCCTATCCGGGCATCGGCTTCCAGCTCTTCCAGGCCGTCGGCGCCAAGGACTATCCGCTGATGCAGGGCGTCTTCCTGATCATCACGCTCTCCGTGCTCGCGGCCAACCTCATCGCGGACATGGTCTATCTCGCCCTCGACCCGCGCACCCGGAAGGAGGCCTGAGCCATGTCCATCCCCGCAACAGAGGTCGCCGTACTCGACGCGGCTCCGGCGCCCACCCCCTCCAAGCGAGCCAGACTGCGCTTCCTGCGCGGTGGCAAGACCCTCACCGGGATCTCGATCCTGGGGTTCTTCACGCTGCTCGCGGTCATCGGGCCGTGGATCGCCCCGTACGACCCCGACATGATGAGCGACAAGCTGCTCCAGCCGCCGTCGGGGGACCACTGGTTCGGCACCACCCAGACCGGCCAGGACGTGCTGTCGCAGATCCTCGTCGGCACCCGGGGCGTGCTCCTGGTCGGCTTCGTCGCCGGATTCTTCGCCACGGTGCTCTCGGTGCTGGTCGGCGTCACCTCCGGATTCCTCGGCGGCGTCCTGGACGAGATCCTCTCGGCGCTCTCCAACATCTTCCTCGTCATCCCGGCGCTGCCGCTGATCATCATCATCGCCAGCTTCGTCTCGGACGCGGGCGACCTGCTCATCGCCGCCGTGATCGCCTTCACGTCATGGGCATGGGGAGCGCGCGTGCTGCGCGCCCAGACCCTCTCGCTGCGACGGCGCGACTACGTCGAGGCGGCGAGAGCCACCGGCGAGCCGACGTGGCGGATCATCGGCTTCGAGATCATGCCGAACCTCACCGCCGTGATCGCGTCCGGCTTCGTCGGCACCGTCATCTTCGCCGTGCTGCTGGAGATCACCCTCGCCTTCATCGGCGTCGCCGACATCTCCAACTGGAACTGGGGCACCGTCCTGTTCTGGGCGCAGTCCAACCAGGCGCTCGCCCAGGGCGCGTGGTGGTGGTTCGTACCCGCCGGGCTCTGCATCGCCCTGCTCGGCACCGCGCTCGCGCTGATCAACTTCGGCATCGACGAGTTCGTGAACCCGCGGCTGCGCACCGAGACCGGCTCGTCGCGGAAGATCCGGATGCGGGTCGGCTTCACACCGGTGGCGCGTACGGACCGTACGAACGGTGCCGCGCCCGCCGCCCCCGCCGGCTCAGCTCCGCCGGAACGGACACCCGGACCCGCCTCCGGAAGGGCCCCCGCGCCGAGCACCGGACCCGCCTTCGACGAGCCGACCCCTGAACGGACGCCCGACCGCACGCCCGACAAGGAGCCCCGCTCATGACGACCGGTCGCCCCGTCCTCACCATCAGGGGCCTCAATGTCGATTACGGCACCGGCCCCGGCGCGGTCCACGCGCTCCGCGACATCGACCTGACCCTGCACCGCGGCGAGGTCCTCGGCCTCGCAGGCGAGTCGGGCTCCGGCAAGTCCACGCTCGCCTACGCCGTGACCCGGCTGCTCTCTCCCCCCGGCGTGATCACGGGCGGCGACGTCCACTACCACCCGCCGCAGGGCGACGCGGGCCCCGTGGATCTGCTGACGCTCACGCCGCAGGAGCTGCGCGCCTTCCGCTGGCAGGAGCTGTCGATCGTCTTCCAGGGCGCGATGAACTCCCTCAACCCCGTGCACACGGTGCACAGTCAGCTGACCGACGTGCTCAAGGCGCACCGTCCGGAGATGAAGCCGGCGGAGCGCACGGGGCGGGCGGAGGAGCTGCTGAGCCTGGTCGGGATCTCCCACGACCGCCTCGGCGCGTTCCCGCACCAGCTCTCGGGCGGCATGCGACAGCGCGTGATGATCGCGATGGCGCTCGCCCTCGAACCCGAGATCGTCATCATGGACGAACCGACCACCGCTCTCGACGTGGTGATGCAGCGTCAGATCCTGCGCAGGCTCGTCGCGCTCCGCGAGGAGCTGGGCTTCTCGGTGGTCTTCATCACCCACGACATCTCGCTGCTGATCGAGTTCTCGGACCGGATCGCGATCATGTACGGCGGCCGGATCGTCGAGGAGGCGGGAGCCGCGGAGATCTACCGCGACCCGCGCCACCCCTACAGCGAAGGGCTGCTCCACTCCTTCCCCGCGCTGCACGGGCCGCGCAGGGAGCTGACCGGTATCCCCGGTTCGCCGCCGCACCTGACGGCGATGCCGACCGGCTGCGCCTTCCATCCACGCTGCGGCAAGGCGTTCGACCCGTGCGCCGAGCACGTACCGGTGCTGGCCGCGCCGGACGGGGCGCCCGAACGCACCGTCGCGTGCTGGCTGCACCACTCGGCCCCCGGCGCGGACTCCGTTCCCGGTGCCGACTCCGCTCCCGCTCCCGCCCCGGCCTCAGTGCCGGACACGGGGCGGGATACGGGGCCCGAGGCCGGGGCGGAGGAGTCGGCGGGGGAGACGTCGGCGGCCCGCTCGGGCTGACACCAAGGACGTCCCCCCCCCCGCACGCACCGACCACCGCGCCGCCCAGACCCACCGCGCGACACCCGCACCGTGCTCCACGCGCCCGCACCCGCGCCCTCGTCCACCGTGCGCTCACCGATGAACCAGGAGACCCATGAACGCCACCCCCATCCAGGACCTCACCCGCCCCGCCACGGCGCTCAAGGGCCTGCCTGCCGACTTCCGTTGGGGCGTCGCCACCTCCGCCTACCAGATCGAGGGAGCGGCTGCCGAGGACGGCAGGACCCCCTCGATCTGGGACACCTTCTGCCGGGTCCCGGGTGCGGTGGAGGGCGGGGAGCACGGAGACGTGGCCTGCGACCACTATCACCGGATGCCGCAGGACGTGGAGCTGATCGCGGGCCTCGGAGTGGACACCTACCGTTTCTCGCTCGCCTGGCCGCGCATCCAGCCCGGCGGGCGCGGGCCGGCCAACGCGAGGGGCCTGGACTTCTACAAGCGCCTCGTGGACGAGCTGCACGGGAAGAACATCACCCCCTGGATCACCCTCTACCACTGGGACCTGCCGCAGGAGTTGGAGGACGCGGGCGGCTGGCCGGCCCGCGACACGGCGTACCGCTTCGCCGACTACGCGGCCCTCGCCTACGAGGCCCTCGGCGACAGCGTCGAGCACTGGACCACGCTGAACGAGCCCTGGTGCTCGGCGGTGCTCGGTTACGACGTGGGCGTCCACGCCCCCGGCCGCAAGGACTTCGGCGACTCCATCCGCGCCGTGCACCATCTCCTCCTCGGCCACGGACTCGCCTCGCAACGTATCCGCGACGCCGCGGGCGACAACCCGCTGGAACTCGGCATCACCCTCAACCTCGGTACGGCGACGCCCGAGACCGACAGCGAGGCGGACCGCGAGGCCTGCCGCCGCGCCGACGGACAGGGCCGGCGCCTCTACCTCGACCCGCTGGTATACGGCCGCTACCCCGAGGACGTCGTCGCCGACCTGGCCCTGCACGGTGCCGAACTGCCCGTCCAGGAAGGCGACCTGGAGATCATCGCCAATCCGCTGGACGTCCTCGGCGTCAACTTCTACCGGGGCGCGCTCTTCTCCGGTGTCACCGAGAGCGGCTCCCCGCTGGACGACAACGGGCTGCCGGTCACCCGCGCCGTGCCCCGTGACCTGCCCCGTACCGCCATGGACTGGGAGATCACACCGACCGAACTCACCGACCTCCTCCTGCGCCTCCAGGAGGACTACGCCATACCCACCGTGATCACCGAGAACGGAGCGGCCTTCGACGACACCGTCGCCGCCGACGGCTCCGTCCCGGACACGGACCGGACCGCGTACCTCGCGGACCATCTCGCTGCCGTCGCCGAGGCGCGTGCCCAAGGCGCCGACGTACGCGGCTATTTCGCCTGGTCACTGATGGACAACTTCGAATGGGCGTACGGCTACGACAAGCGCTTCGGCATTGTCCGCGTCGACTACGACACCCAGGTCAGGACCCTCAAGGACAGCGCCAAGTGGTACCGCGACACGATCGGACTCACCCGCGAAGCGCGATAGCCCCGACGACCGGGCCCCGGCCCGGAATCCGGCTCCCGCTCCCGCCCCGGCCACGGACGACGGCCGGGCGGAGCGGGCGCCGCCCGCAGAGGGATCGCGCGTCACCGGCCCCACACGCACCACGCGCAGCGCACCTCACAGGCACCGCGGCACCACGCGCAACGCAGTACCGCACGTACCGCGGCACCTGACGCACCGCAGCACCGCACACGCACCGCAGCACCACCCGCACCGAGCCCGTTCCACTCGCGGTAACACCCCCGTACGGACATCGCTCCATTCATCCCGTTTCCCCACGGAGTCAACGATGCCCCGACGTACGTCCTTACTCGCGACTACCACACTCGCCCTGCTCGCGCTCTCCGCGCCGCTCGCCGTCGGCGCGCCCCCGCAGCCGCCCGCCGTCAAGGCCGTCGCCGCCTGGAACACCGACCGCGCGGCGGAAGCCGTCGCGGCCAGACCGGCGGCCGTCACCACCTCCGGGATCGAGAACGCGGGCACCCCCGCGTCCGCCGCCTTCGACAACAACCCCACCACCCGGTGGGCGAGCGACTTCGCCGACAACGCCTGGATCCAGGTCGACCTCGGCAGCGTCATCCGTGTCAGCCAGGTCAAGCTCGAATGGGAGGCCGCCTTCGGGAAGCAGTACGTCCTGGAGATCTCCCGGAACGGCACCGACTGGACGGACTTCTACACCGAGAACGAGGGCACCGGCGGCACCGTCACCGCGCACACGTACCCGCAGGAGGCCGTCGGGCGCTACGTCCGGATGCGCGGCGTCGAGCGCGCCACCCCCTGGGGCTACTCCCTCTTCTCCTTCCAGGTCTTCGGCGGCGAACCCGCCCCCGCCTCCACCACCCGCAGCAACCTGGCGCTGAACCACCCCGCGTACGGCGACCTCTACCAGCACGCGGGCAACTCCCCGGCCTTCGTCACCGACGGCGGCTGGCCGGCCGACCTCAAGGCCGACCAGTCCCGCTGGTCCAGCGACTGGAACCAGAACCGCTGGGTCGGCGTGGACCTCGGCGCCCGGTCCACGATCAACTCCGTCGACCTGTACTGGGAGGCCGCCTACGCGGTCAACTTCGACCTCCAGGTCTCCGACGACAACCGCAACTGGCGCACCGTGTACCAGCCTTCGGCGGCGCAGATCGCCGAGCGCCGCGCCAACATCAAGTCACCGGGCGACGCCGTCGGCCGGCACGACACGATCACTCTGCCGACCCCGGCGACCGGCCGCTACGTGCGGATGCTGGGCAAGGAGAGGCGCTCCTTCTACAACCCGGCCCCGTCGACGGCGCAGTTCGGCTACTCGCTCTACGAGTTCCAGGTCTGGGGCACCGGCGGCAGCGCGGCGGCGGCGTACCCCGCACTGCCGCAGAACCCCGGCGGCGCCTACCGCCAGACCTTCTTCGACGACTTCACCGGCTCGGGCCTCGACCGCAACAAATGGCGCGTGGTCCGCACCGGCCAGGAGATGGGCTCCGTCAACGGCGAGTCGCAGGCGTACGTGGACTCGCCGGACAACATCAAGACCCAGAACGGGGCGCTTGTCCTGGAGTCCAAGTACTGCAAGGGCTGCACCACCGTGCCGGGCGGTGGCAGGTACGACTTCACCTCCGGCCGGGTCGACACCAACACCAAGTTCGACTTCACGTACGGCAAGGTCAGCGCCCGTATGAAGCTCCCCGTGGGCGACGGCTTCTGGCCGGCGTTCTGGCTGCTGGGCAGCGACGTCGACGACCCGTCGGTGTCCTGGCCGGGCTCGGGCGAGACGGACATCATGGAGAACATCGGCTACGCGGACTGGACGAGCACCGCCCTGCACGGCCCCGGTTACTCGGCCGCCGGCAACATCGGCAAGTCTCAGACCTTCCCGAACGGCGGCCGGGTCGACCAGTGGCACACCTACGCCGTCGAGTGGACCCCGGAGGGGATGATCTTCAGCGTCGACGACCGGGTGGTGCAGACGACGTCGCGGCAGAAGCTCGAGTCCACCCGCGGCGAGTGGGTCTTCGACCACAACCAGTACGTGATCCTCAACCTGGCGCTGGGCGGCGCCTACCCCGCCGGGCACAACCAGGTCACCACGCCGTACTGGGGCCTGCCCCAGTCCAGCGTGGACAAGATCGCGCAGGGCGGTGTGAAGGCGGAGATCGACTGGGTGCGGGTCGAGCAGAAGTAGCCGTACGGAGGAGGTGAGGCGCGGCTTGTACGGAGAGGGCGTGGGCGCCCGCGCCCCCGAGTACCACCGCCATCCTCCTGCGAGCGCCCCAGATACCCCCATGAGTGACGCACCCGGGCCTCCCCGCCCGGGTGCGTCGCTCGTCGCGCCCCAGTTGCGCCCCACTCCCGCCTCGGTCCCGGCCCGGCCCGGCCCCGCCCCACTCCCGGCCCCGCCCCGGCCCTGACGCCGCCGTTCCTGTTCCGTCATATCTCGCCCACTCCGGATCATGCTGCCCTCCGGTACCGTCGAATCATGAGGACGAGGATTTTCACCACTTTGTCCGGGTTGCTGCTCGCCCTTACGAGCGCCGCCGTCGTAGGCGCGCCGGGCGCGCAGGCAGCCACCGGCCCCGATGCCGTGGCCGAGGCCTTCAAGGACGGCCCGGTCTATGTCGACCCGCGCGCCTTCAACCAGTTCTCCGGGGCGGACGCCGACGCGCTGGAGAAGAAGATCAGGGACGCCGACAAACCGGTCTTCGTGGCCGTCCTGCCGGACTCCGCCCAATTCGATCCGGACAACACACTCCTGGACAGGCTCCGGGGCGACACCGGCCTGTCCGGGGTGTACGCCGTACGCCTCGGCGACAAGTTCGACGCCGCCGCGGACGCGCGCGTCCTGCCGCCGAACGCCGTCCGTTCGATCACCGACGGCGCACGGGGCTCAGGCTCCGTGTCGGCCTCGACGGAGCTCAACAACTTCGTGGACCAGGCCCTCACCCAGTCGCGCGGCCAGGCCCCGGCCGGCTGGAACAATTCGTCCGACGACGGCGCCTTCGCCACCGCGGGGGTCATCACGCTCGGCGGCATCGTCGTGCTGGGCGGCGCCGGTGTGTACGCGGTGCTGCGCCGCAACCGCCTCCGTGAGGAGGCGCGCGTCAAGGAGGCGCTCGCCAAGCTGCGGGTCGTCGTGGACGAGGACATCACCGCCTTCGGCGAGGAACTCGACCGGCTCGACTTCCACCCGGGTGAGAAGGGCGCCGACGACGCGATGCGCGCGGACTACGAGAACGGACTCGACGCGTACGAGAGAGCGAAGTCCCTCATGGACTCCGCCAAGCGCCCGGAGGACGTGAAACCGGTGACCGAGGCCCTGGCGGACGGCCGCTTCTCGCTCGCCTCGCTCGCCGCGCGACGCGAGGGCAGACCCCTTCCGGAACGCCGTTCCCCCTGCTTCTTCGACCCCCGGCACGGCCCGTCCGTCAAGGACGTGGACTGGGCACCGCCACCCGGCGGCGCCGTCCGTCCGATCCCCGTCTGCGCGGCCGACGCGGAGCGCCTGGAGCACGGCGACGACCCCATGACCCGAATGGTGCAGACGGAGCAGGGCCCGCGCCCGTACTACGACGCGGGGCCGGCGTACGGCCCCTGGGCCGGCGGCTACTTCGGCGGCGGCCTGCTTCCCGGCCTGCTGGTCGGCACCATGCTCGGCTCGATCCTGGTCACTCCCGCCTACGCCGCGGACTACGGAGGCGGCGACTACACCGGCTACGACGGCGGCAACGGCGGTGACGGCGGTGACGGCGGCTCGGGCGGTGACTTCGGCTCGGGAGGCGGATTCGACGGAGGCGGCTTCGGCGGGGGAGGGGACTTCGGAGGCGGCGGCGGATTCGACGGGGGCGGATTCTGACGGTGTTCGTGTTCCCGTGCTGATCCGTGCTCCCGTGCTGCTCCGCCGCCCGCGCTCCGGTGCGGGTCAGGCGGCCTGCGGCTGGTTCCTGATCGCGGAGATGTCGAAGACCAGCTTGACCTTGTCGCTGACGACCACGCCGCCGGACTCCAGCGCCGCGTTCCAGGTCAGGCCCCAGTCCGAGCGGGAGATCGTGGCGCTGCCCTCGAAGCCGACCCGCTCGTTGCCGTAGGGGTCGGTCTCCTTGCCGTGGAACTCCAGGTCGATGGTGAGCGGCTTGGTGACGTCCTTGATGGTGAGCTCACCGGTGATGCGGTAGTCGTCGCCGCCCACCTGCTCGGCACCCGTGGAGCGGAAGGTCATCCTGGGGAACTTCTCCGCGTCGAAGAAGTCCGCGCTGCGCAGGTGGCCGTCACGGTCGGGCGCGCCGGTGTCGATGCTCTCGATCTCCACGTCGATAGAGGCGGACGAGTTCTCCGGCTTCGAGCCGTCGAGGCTGAGGGTGCCCTCGTGCTTGCTGAAGGTGCCGCGGACGTTGGTGACCATCGCGTGACGCACGGTGAAGCCGATGCTGCTGTGCGACGGGTCGATGGTGTAGTCGCCGGTCAGGTGCGCCAGGTCGGGGTTGACCGGGGCGGTGGCGGCGTCGGTCTCGGGCTTGCGGCTGAAGAGTGACATGGGGTTCTCCCGGGGGGTGTTTGTTTAGCGTTCAAGTACTGAGCGAAACCATAGTCCTGCCTCGTTCAAATTTCAACATCTTCCTCGATCGAATTACGGGTGCGCACGAGAGTGCCCCGCCGCCCCCTCCGTAGGAGGAGAGGCGACGGGGCACCGTCCGCGAGGTGTGCCGGGGCTCAGGAGCCGACCGACACGGTGAAGCGCACCGGGTTGCCGTCGTGCGCCGCGCCCGAGACGTCCGGCTCACCGTCCGGGCGCACGTCGTCGTACGGGAACGCGTACCCGATCGGAGTGTTCGCGTGCAGCACCCGGGCCCAGTGGTTGGTGGACGGGTCCTTGTAGTAGTCCGCCGCCGTGGCGCCGTTCGGCTGGTCCGGGTGGGTGAGCAGGGTCGATCGGTTGAATCCGGCGGCCAGCCGCGCGAGGAGGCCCTTCTTGTCGTCCGGGTCGCCCGGGTTGTTGGTGAAGGGGCCGTGGTTGCAGGTGAAGACGTCCTTCGACGTCGGCTTGGTGAAGGTGTGGCCGCCGGCGAAGGTGAGGGTGTCGCCGCTGACCCGGCCGGCCAGCACACCGCGGCCGCCCTGGAGGTCGATCTTGAGGTCCTCGGCGGCGTACTTCTGCCAGACCTGGTCGATGTAGCCGTTGAAGACGTCCCTGAAGGGCATCTCCTCGGGGCGGTCGAAGTACGGCGCCATCGCGTTCTGCGGCGCGATCACCCGCAGGACCTGGCCGTCGGCGCCGCGCGTGATCAGCTTGTCCCAGGGCTGCCCGTCGGCCGCCGCCTGCGCGGTCAGGCCGTCGGCGATCTTCTGGAGGGCGCCTTCGGGCAGCGGGGCGACCTCGTGCCGGGCATCGCCCTCCAGGGTGATCCCGATGGGCAGCGCGGTCACCAGGTCGACGTAGCTGATGTTCGAGTACAGCTGCTGCGGGTTGAAGGTGAACTCGGCGAAGGACCAGGTGCGGCCGTGGTTGGGGTCGTCCTCGCTCGCGAACGCCGGCTCGACCAGGGACGGACCCGGGTTCAGGAAGAAGTCCAGCGTGTCGTCGCGTACGAAGTAGACGCGCGCGCCGTACATCTGAGGCAGCGTCAGGGTCACGGCGGCGCCGCCCGCGGCGCCCAGCGGGATGGCGCAGTCCACCGGGAGCGGGGTGTTGGCCTCGGCGGGCGACTCCGGCCTGTACACGCTGCCGTCGGCGCGGAGCAGCACCCAGCGGTCGGTGCCCTGCTCGTGGCCCGTGACGTAGGCGTTGACCGAGCCGGGCAACGACTTGTTCACCAGGGCGAGTTCGCAGGTGTCGGCGGCGGCCGACGCGCGGGGGCTGAGAGCGCTTCCCCAGACGGGGTAGGTGAGCGCCGTCGCCGCGGCGGCGGTACCGGTCAGAAACAGTCTGCGCGAAATCACGGATGTTCTCCTGAGATGTGGGGGGAACGCGGTCCGGCGCGGTACGTGGGGGGCGCGCCGTGCGTCTGCGCCCCACTCTTGCCAGGTGTCCGGGACGCGTCAAGAGTGAGGGCTGAGAGCGCTCTCAATCGTTTGTGAGTCTTCACATCCCGACACCCCTCGCCATCCCCGCCGCGCGGTGACCGACATATGACCCCCGGTCGGCCGTCGGCCGACTTCCCGCTGACATCTGGAGGAATCTCACAAGCGCCAGGTGCCCCCAACTGTTGAATCGGCCCCCACCCACCCCGGTTCTGTCCAGCCCCACCAGGAATCCGGGCAGGAGACTGTGTGGAGTCGACGGCGGCTTTTCGTGTCCGTTGTTCGTAGGGTCAGTACATGACCGTTGTGGACCAGACGCCGAGTGAGCCAGTCGACGCCCGTGGGCGCGTGGCCGAATTGCACTCGCTGCGGGGGCAGGCGCTGAACGGGCCGAGCGACCGCGCGACCGAGGCACAGCACGCCAAGGGCAAGCTGACCGCTCGTGAGCGGATCGCACTGCTGCTCGACGAGGGCTCGTTCCGGGAGGTCGAGCAGCTGCGCAGGCACCGGGCCACCGGCTTCGGCCTGGAGAACAAGAAGCCGTACACGGACGGGGTGATCACCGGCTGGGGGACCGTCGACGGTCGCACGGTCTTCGTGTACGCGCACGATTTCCGTATCTTCGGCGGCGCCCTGGGCGAGGCCCACGCCACCAAGATTCACAAGATCATGGACATGGCCATCTCGGCCGGCGCCCCGCTGGTCTCGCTGAACGACGGCGCGGGCGCCCGTATCCAGGAGGGTGTCTCCGCGCTCGCCGGCTACGGCGGCATCTTCCAGCGCAACACCAAGGCCTCCGGCGTCATCCCGCAGATCAGTGTGATGCTCGGCCCGTGCGCCGGCGGCGCCGCCTACAGCCCCGCCCTCACGGACTTCGTCTTCATGGTCCGCGAGACGTCGCAGATGTTCATCACCGGACCCGACGTCGTCAAGGCGGTCACGGGCGAGGAGATCACCCAGAACGGACTCGGCGGCGCGGACGTGCACGCCGAGACCTCGGGCGTCGCGCACTTCGCGTACGACGACGAGGAGACGTGCATCGCCGAGGTCCGGTACCTGCTGGCGATGCTCCCCTCCAACAACCGCGAGAACCCGCCCGTCGCCGAGTCCGAGGACCCGGCCGACCGCCGCTCCGACGTGCTGCTCGACCTCGTACCGGCAGACGGCAACCGCCCGTACGACATGCGCAAGGTCATCGAGGAACTCGTCGACGACGGCGACTTCCTGGAGATCCACGAGCGCTGGGCCACCAACATCATCTGCGCCCTGTCCCGGATGAACGGCCAGGTCGTCGGCATCGTCGCCAACCAGCCGCAGTCCCTCGCGGGCGTCCTGGACATCGAGGCGTCCGAGAAGGCCGCGCGCTTCGTGCAGATGTGCGACGCCTTCAACATCCCGATCGTGACCCTCCTGGACGTACCGGGCTTCCTGCCCGGTGTCGACCAGGAGCACGGCGGCATCATCCGCCACGGGGCCAAGCTGCTCTACGCGTACTGCAACGCCACCGTCCCGCGCATCTCGCTCATCCTGCGCAAGGCGTACGGAGGTGCTTACATCGTCATGGATTCGCAGTCCATCGGCGCCGACCTCACGTTCGCCTGGCCGACCAACGAGATCGCGGTGATGGGCGCGGAAGGCGCCGCCAACGTCATCTTCCGCAAGCAGATCGCCGAGGCCGAGGACCCCGAGGCCATGCGTGTGCGCATGGTCAAGGAGTACAAGGCCGAGCTGATGCACCCCTACTACGCCGCGGAGCGCGGTCTGGTCGACGACGTCATCGACCCGGCCGAGACCCGTGAGGTCCTCGTCGCGGCCCTCACGATGCTCCGTACGAAGCACGCCGACCTGCCGTCCCGCAAGCACGGCAACCCCCCGCAGTGAGCCCGCGCCCGCCGCGGGCGGCCACCGTGCCGCCCACGCCGCCGTCCGTCCGCCAAGGCCCCACTGCCGAGAACATGGAGACACGAGCCCGATGAACGAGTCCGCCGACAACTCCCTGCTCCGCGTCGAGAGGGGCCAGGCCGGCCCCGAGGAGCTGGCCGCGATCACCGCCGTCCTGATGGCGCGCGCCGCGAGCCGCACCGACGCGGGCGCCGCCCCGGGCCGCCGCGGCCGCTCCACGGCCGGCTGGCGCCGTCTGGAGCGCACGCCGGGCTTCCGGGCCCCCCACAGCTGGCAGGGCTGACCCCAGGCCTCCCAGCGGCCGTACAACGCCGCGAGAGCCCCGCACGGACCACCGTGCGGGGCTCTTTCGCGTCGACGGGGCGCCGACCGGCGCCGTACGCCGGCATACGCCGGCATACGCCGGCATACGTCGGCATACGTCGGCATACGACGACGGCGGTGGCCCCGTACTCCGAGGAGTACGGGGCC
>NZ_JBHXRM010000076.1:0-21443 GCF_042716895.1 Streptomyces sp. NPDC058653
CCCCGCGGCCCGGCCGGCGACCGGCGTGTGAGGCCCTGAGCCCGGGACCGCGGCCCGGTCCGGAACAGATCCCGCCCCACCCGCACGCCCCGGACGCGGACCGGCTACGCGTGCGCCCCGCCCTCCGGTGCCTCCACCAGCCCCGCCGCCAGCTCCTCCAGGCGTACCCGCCAGGCCGCCAGCGCCGCGTCGGTGTCGAAGTCGGGCGGGCCGGTCTGGGTGAGCACCAGCCGGGGCCCGTGCCCCGTCCCCGGGCCCAGCTCCCAGCGGACCTCGCCCTCCGGGTGCCAGGCGTACGCGAGGAGTTCCGGCGCGCGTACGTCCGTGACCGGCCCCGCCGGGACCTTGTCCGCGGTGAAGCCCGGTGGCACCGGTGAACCCGTCGACGGCTCGACGCCGCCCGTCAGCCGGGACCAGACGGTCCCGGCGGGCCGTACGAGCTGACGCTCGAACCGGACCCGTCGTCCGCCGCCCCCGGTCTCCTCGGCCAGGCCCCGGGTCAGCTCGTCGAAGCGCGCCAGATACGCCTCGTGCAGCGCCCCGCGCGTGTCCTGCTCGACATCGACGGGGCCGCCTTCCATCACCTGCCCCAGAGCCATCAGGCAGATCTGCCAGCCGGACGCGAAGCTCGCCGCCCCGAACCGGTCGCCGAAGGTGTGGACGAGAAGGAGCCGCGAGCCGTCCCCGTCCGGTGTGATCTCCCAGCTCAGATGGTCCTCGCCCCAGGTGAAGGCGAAGAGGCGCGGCTCGTCGGCGTCGGTGACCCTTCCGGTCATGCCGGGGCCGGTGTCGCCGGGGAAGTGGAAGCCGATCTCGCCCCCGGGGCGCAGGTCGAGGCTCACCTCCGAGGGGAACCACCGCGCCAGGTGCGCGGGACGCGTGATCGCCTCCCAGACCCGCCCCGGGGGATGGGCGAGCCGCCGCTCCATACGCAGCGCGGTCCGCCCGCCGCCCACGTCGGAGAGGGAGGAAGCGAGGCCCTGAACGTCGGGCGAGGCGGGCGAGGCGGGCGCGGCCGACGAGGCGGGCGAGGCGGTTGAGGCAGGCCCGGCGGTGCCGTCGGTGCCCTCCTCGGAACCGTACGGTCGTCCCTGGCCCTCCGGACCCCCGGGACGATCGGTGTGCGGAGTCATGAGGAGTCGTCCTCCATCGCGTCGAGATGCCGTTCGAGCGCGTCGAGACTGCCGGTCCACAGATGCCGGTAGTGCGCGAGCCAGGCGTCGAGTTCGGCCAGCGGCTCCGGGGTCAGTTCGTACCACCGGCGCTGGGCGTCCTGCCGGACCCGTACCAGCCCCGCGTCCCTCAGCACCCGCAGATGCTTGGACGTTCCGGGCTGGCTCAGACCGAGCCGGTCGGTCAGCTCACCGACCAGATGCGGGCGCTCCAGGAGCAGATCGAGGATCTTGCGCCTGCTCGGCTCCGCGAGCACGTCGAACGGTATGGGCATACCCCGACCATACCCATCGAGTTATATAACCGCAAGGTTATGTAAGGGGTGTCTCCAGCCCCAGCAGCCAGTCCATCGCCGCCGGACACGCGTCCAGGACCGACACATGCCCGTCCTCGGGCCGTACCCAGAGCTCCGCGCGGGGGAGCCCGGCCAGCAGCCATCCGGCGTGCGACGACGGTACGACCCGGTCGAGGCTGCCCTGCACGAGCAGTACGGGCGCGGCCACCTCCGCCAGGTCGAAGCCCCACGCGGTGGCGAAGGCCACGTCGTCGTCGATCTGCCCGTCCGCCCCCGCCTGCCCCGCCTTCACGGCGTCGGCGCCCAGCGACTTCCACGGGCCCTCCAGCGCGGCGTAGTCGGCCGCGATGAAGTTGGCGGGGTTGAACTCGTCGGTCTCCGCGTACAGTTCGCGCGCCTCGCGCCCGTCGGCCGCAGCCCGCAGGCCCCCGGGCGACATCATCCCCTCGTACCAGTCGAAGCCTTCCGTGTACGGCGCCATCCCCGCGAGGCAGACGGCTCCCGTCACCCGGTCCGGCAGCAGCGCGGCGCACGCCAGCGCGTGCGGCCCGCCACCGGACGCCCCCATCACCGCGAACGGACCGACGCCCAGCGCGTCGGCGATCCGGGCCACGTCGTCCGCGGCGGCGGCCACGTTCCGGCCCGGCTGCGGGCTCGAACCGCCGTAGCTGGGGCGCCCGTACGACACCAGCCGGATGCCGCGCGCCGCGGCGGCGGTGAGCAGGGGCTCCAGCGGGGCGCCGGTCTGCGGCGAGCCGTGGTGCCAGACGACGGTCGGCCCCCGCCCGTCGACACCCTCACCACTGTCGTACGTCCGCAGCGTGCGCCCGTCGTTCAGCTTCACGTTCTGTTCGATGACCACCGCTCCAGCCTACGGCGATCGGTCCGCCGGGCTCAGCAGATCCCGTCCCCGGGCTTGGGGTTGCCCAGCGCGAACAGCGGACGCAGCCGGATCCCCGCCCAGGTGCCGAGCAGCGCGGTGGCGCCCCAGATCCAGCCGTGCAGACTGCCCGACGCGATGCCCGCGAGGTACGCGCCGATGTTGCAGCCGCCAGCCAGCCGGGCGCCGATGCCCATCAGTACGCCGCCGAGCACCGCGGCCACGGCGGTGCGGGCGGGTATGCCCCGGTGCAGTGCCCAGGTCCCGCCGAGCGAGGCGGCGACCGCCGCGCCGATCATGATGCCGATGTCGGTGAGGCTGTTCTTGTCCTTCAGCACCGGCCCGGCGAACATCTCGGCGTTGCCGGGCTGCCGCCAGAACGACCAGTCGGCGGGGTTGCCCCCGAACGCGTCGACGACCCGCGATCCCCACAGGCCGAACGCACTTGTGACACCCCAGGGACCGCCGGAGACCAGGAGCACGCCGGCGCCCAGCACGGCGAGCGCCAGCGCGCCCGCGACCAGCGGCCACGAGCCGCGCAGCACCCGGGCCGCGCCGGCGGCGCTGGGCGGGGTGCCGATGGGCGGCGGATTACGGCGCGCCTGCACGCGGCGGCTCACCAGCACGATGAGGCCCAGTACGGCGAGGGTCACCGCCCAGGAACCGAACCAGCCGACATGGTCGGACAGGAGGACCGGGTCGAGCGCCGGCAGGTCCTTCCACAGGTCGAACTGCCAGGCGGCGAGGGTCGATCCGGCGATGAAGCCGCCGAGCGTCAGCACGATGGACGACTGCCCCGACCCCACGGCGAACAGCGTGCCCGACGCGCACGCGCCACCGAGCTGCATCCCGACGGCGAAGACGAACGCCCCGACGAGCAACCCGACACCGAGCGGGCCGGCCGACGGCGCGGGAACGGAGCCGAACAGCCCCGTACCGCTGCCGATGATCAGCGCGAAGAGCGTGGCGGTGGTGCCGAGCAGCAGGGCATGGGCGCGCAGCCCCTGCCCGTTGCCGACGGCGACCAACTGCCGCCAGGCGGAGGTGAATCCGAAGCGCGAGTGGAAGAGCGCGACACCCAGCCCGAGCCCGAGGAGGAGGAGCGAGCCGGGCTTGGCACCGTGCGTCGACCACACGTACCCGGTCAGCGCGACGGCCAGCAGCACGGATATGACGAGCGGCACGCGGCGTACGGGAGGCGCGGGCTCGGCCTCCGGGGCGGGGGAGGAGGTCGGGGAGGGGACGAGCAGCGCGGCGGGGAGCGCGCGGCGCGGGGGAGCGGTGGTGGTCACGACTGTTTCTCCGATGGTTCCGAAGTCGGTGGCCGGCGGCAGGAGCCTCTGGCGGAGGGCTCGACTCAGGGACAACAGAGGTTGTCGTCGACGCACCACACCGAGTTCGCGAAGCACGCGAGACAGAGGAGACGGGCGGGTGCGGACATGGCGGGGAGACTAGCGCGGGCATTTGATTCCGTACACACGTATCTCAGGGAGCGGACGGCGGGTCCATGGTCACTCCGCCGGGGAGCGAGTGATCCGGGCGACCGGGAGGTCGAGAACCGCTGGGGTGGTTCATGCCGGCCGCAGCCTTCGTACCCGTCGGTGACGCCCTGATCGTGCCGCGCAGCAACGGACCGAAGGCGACGGCGTACGGCGTCCACGCCGGCACGGCCGCGGTGGTGCCGGCGATCGGCGTGCTCCTGCTCGTCGCCCAGGGCCCCTCCGGCGGATCTTCGCGGACCGGCCCGGGTCCTCGGGCGGTCAACGCCCGGACCGGCCGGGGCGGCGCAGCGACAGCCACCGCAGGGACGCGAGGCCCAGCGCCGTCATCGCGCGCTCCAGCCTCGGATCCGTACCGGGATCCGCCGAGTCCATCGAGCACACCGCCGCCAGCAGAAACCCCGCCTGCGCCGAGATCAGCACATCCACCGCCACCGGATCGACACCGCTCAGCAGCGGATGGCGCGCGGCGTACGGCTCCGGGTCGATCCCGCTCATCGCCACGCTGCCCAGCAGCATCACCAGATCCGCGTACGCGGGCCCTGTCCACGCGTGCGGCCAGTCCACGACCACCACGCGCTCCTCCGTAAGAAGAACGTTGAACGGATAGAGATCCCCGTGCGTCAACGTCTCCCCCACAAGCACCTCCGGCAGCAGCGCCTCAAGAGCGAGATGACGGTCCAGCTCACGCGCGGCCCCCGGGGCGACCACGTCCAGCTTCGCCAGCGACCGGCCGCTGCCCGCCAGCCGCGCCCAACCGCCCAACCGGGCAGACACGTCGGGGGAGTTGAGGCCCGGCGCGGGCGTCAGCCTCTCCGCGAGATCCGTCAGCGCGTCGAGCACCCGCTCCAACTCCTCCTCCCGCCACGGCTGTACGGGCAACGCCCCCTCCACGTCCTCGAAGACCAGGGCCACCCACCCCTGATCGTCGTACGCCCCCAGCAACTCCGGTACGGGCGCCCCGTACGGCAGCACCTCGTTCACCGCGACCTCCCGCCGGTGGAACGCCGCCACGCCGGGCGCCGCCACAGTGTCGACGGCCTTGGCGAACGCCCTGCGCCCGTCCGCCAATTCCAGCCGCGCGGCAAGCCCGTCGGAGAACCCGCCCGGCTGGCTCCTGGCCGCCACCACCCGTCCCCCGAGCACGCCCTCGATCCCCGCCCGCACGGGGGAGGGGAGAGCGTGCCATGGCCGGCGCCGACTGCCGGTGAACGCGTTGTCGTCGGTCGTCATGTGTCTCCTGAGGTCGAATTCGAGTAGAGGCGGGAATTCCGTTTACCCGCCCGAAATAAAACCGGGGAAGCTGTGCAACCCTCGGCCAAGATCCCGTGTCTGCCTATGTGTTCGGAAGTAATTCCAGCAGACAGCATCGGGCCCAATAGCCGAGCGGTAACCGCCACTGGCGGGCCCGTCGGTTTACTGCGCCCTTTTGCTCGGAAAAGGAGTTCGTATGCGCTATACCAAGCGTGCGGTCGTGGCCACGGCCTGCGCATTCGCCCTGATCCCGGCGGGCGTGGCGGTCGCGGGCGACGGCCCGGCACCTGCCCCGTCGAAGTCCGCCAAGGCGAAGTCGACCGCACCCAGCGAGGCGGGAAACCCGGCGAGCGCGAAAGCGCGCGTGGCGGGAGTCTGCGCGGATGCGTACCAGGTCGGAAAGACGGCGTACATCGACAGGGCCGGTGCGCACATCGCGTCGGTCAAGCAGTTCTACTCGAAGACGTGCAACGAGAATTACGGATATCTCTGGGTCTGGGATTCATTCCGTAACGTCAACAAGGACTACGACGTGAGCGTCGCCGTCTACAGCTACAGCCAGGAGGACTTCTTCGGCGGGAAGGCGTGGACCGACCACAACGGTCAGGAGTTCTGGTCGGGCGGCGCGGACACGGTGAAGGACTGCACGGCGGCGGTCGGCTCCCTGCGCAGGGCGGGCGACCCGCTCGCGGGCCAGGCGGCCAGCCAGAAGATGTGCTGAACGCGCCTCTGACGCGGGTGGGGTGGCCCGAGTACGCCCGGGCCGCCCCGTCCGCGTTCAGCGCGCGGCGATGTGGGCGGTGAAGGCGGCCCAAGCGGTGGGGTTGAGGGTGAGCCGGCCGATACGGGGGTCTTTGGAGTCCCGCACGAGCACGACGTCTTCGCCTGCGGCGACCTCGACGCAGTTGTCGCCGTCGCCGCTGCTGTAGCTGCTCTTCGACCAGGTGACTTCGATGCAGTTGTCGCCCTCGGTACCGCTGTAGCTGCTCTTGAACCAAGTCGGTTGAGTGGTGTTCACAGTGCTCCTCGCAGTCGCTCCAGCAGACTCACCGTAGCCTCATGACTGTGAGCTTGCGAGCGCAGCTTCCCAAAGCGCTGGAGCAGAATGCTGACTTCGTTCGGGGCGGAGATCACGTTGCTCGACAGCTGCCCCTCAGAGTAGCCGAGCCACTGATTGTCGGGTGTCTCCGCCAGGTACATGAGACCCTCGGCTCCGGCGTGCTCCTCCTGGCGCGTGGGCATGATCTGGATCTCCACATTGCGTCGAGTGCCCTGCTCCAACAGGTGATCGATGACTGTCCTTGTGACTTCCGCTCCACCGGCGCACCGCTCCAGGACAGCCTGCTCGATGATGAAGCAGAAGGCCGTGTTCTCCCGCTCCGACAACAGCCGTTGACGTTCCATGCGGGCCGTGACCTGGAGCTCGATCTGCGCCTCGGTGAGCGGCGGCAGCCTTCGCTCAGAAAGCGCCCTCGCGTACGCCTCCGGCTGCAACAGCCCCGGAATCGCCCGGCACTCGTACGCGTACAGAGAGATCGCCGTCTCCTCGATCAGCGCCCACTTCCGGAACCACGACGCCAGCCCCGACCCCTTCGTCAGCGTCTTGACCGCCGCCTCGATGATCCGTCGCGCCGCCAGCCCCAGCACCGGCTCCGACCGCGTCGGCAGGTCCCTCGGTGGGAAACGCTTCCCCTGCTCGATCTTGGCGATGTAGTGCACCGAGTACTGCACGCGAGGTGCGAACTGCTCCTGGGTCAGACCGGCTTCCTCTCGCAGTACCTTCAGCACCGCCCCAAAGGTCTTGAGACTGTCCGACGTCTCGGGTTCACTGCTCATGCCACTGCTGCCGACCGCCGTCATACCGTTCGCCTCTCCCTCGGCCCTGCTCGGCTCGATGCGTACCCCGTACAACTGGTTCAGCATCACTGGTAGTTACTCACCCAGTCCAGAGGGTCAACCAGTACAGCGAGTGGGTGTACTGGCGTAGTCCCTGGTGAAGCGGTCAATCCGGCCCGGACGCTGGGGATATGCCATCCCCCCGGGCCCAAGCGGCCGTCACCGTACGTGTGTTCACCCAGCGGTTCTCCGCCACCCGGCGCGGCGCGCGGCTCGCGCGGATGCTCGCCACCCAGCAGCTCGACGCGTGGGGCATTCCGTACGGCTCCGGGCCGTCCGACGCCGCCGCCCTCGTGGTCGCCGAGCTGGCCGCCAACGCCGCGCTCCACGGGCGGGTGCCGGGGCGGGACTTCGCGTTGCGGCTGGCGTACAACTCGGTCAAGGGGCTCGTACGGATCGAGGTGACCGACACCCATGGCGCGATGCCCGCGAGGGCGCCGCGCGGGGTTGCCGCCGAGGGTGAGCACGGGCGAGGGCTGGTGCTCGTGGACGCGATCGCGGTGCGGTGGGGTGTCAGTGGGCGGTCGGGGCCGGGCAAGACGGTGTGGGCGTACGTACTGGCTTCGCACGAGGACGCCTGAGCCACTACCGTGGAAATGAGATCGAGGCGGCTCAAGGAGGAGCCATGAAAGTTCTCCTCGCGGGAGCCTCCGGCACCCTCGGCCACTTTCTCGTACCGCAGCTCATGGCGGCGGGGCACGAGGTCACCGGTGTGACCCGCTTCGCGCTGGCCGCCGAGCGGCTCAGGAAGACCGGCGCGCGTGCCGTCCTGGCCGATGTGCTCGACCGGAGTGCTCTGCTCAGCGCCGTGGAGGGGCTGGAGGCCGACGCCGTTGTCCATGAACTCACCGCGCTGACCAAGGCGCCGTTGGGGTACGACGATCTGGAGCCGACCAACCGGCTGCGCGAGGAGGGGACTCGTAACCTGCTGGACGCGGCACGGCAGGTGGGGGCCGGCCGTTTTCTGACGCAGTCGATGTTCCTCGGGTACGGCTTCCGGGACCTGGGGCCCGAACCGCTCACGGAGGACGCGCCCTTCGGAGTGCCCACTGGTGCGAAGACGGACCCGGTGCTCGCCGCGCTGAAGTCGACCGAGGACCAGGTGCTGGGCGCGGGGCCGGACATCGCGGGGACGGCCCTGCGGTACGGCCTCTTCTACGGAGGTGACATCGAGGTCATCGCCGGGATGATGAGCAGGCGCCGGCTTCCGGTGCCGCTCGGGAGCGCGGGGAAGCTTCCGCTGGTCCACCACAAGGACGCGGCGTCCGCGACCGTCGCCGCGCTGGAGCGGGGGGCCGGCGGGCGGGTCTACAACATCGTGGACGACACCCCCGCCACATGGCGCGAGTTGATGGAGGAGATCTCGCGCACGACTCGCACGCCCAGGCCGCTCGTGCTGCCCGCCGGACTGATCCGGCTGGCCGCGCCGTACGCGGCCCAGGTGATGACCCGCATCAACATGCGGGTCTCCAACGAGCGGGCGCGGACGGAGCTGGACTGGACACCGCACTTTCCCGGTTACCGGCAGGGCCTGGCCGCCAACATGGCGACCGCCGGCGGTCACGGCATATAGCGCAGACCGTCCAGCAGCAGATCGAGCAGGCGGCCCGCCTGCTCACGCATGTTCGGCCCGCCGGCGGCGAGGGCCACGCCGCTGATGCTGATCAGGACGTCGTCGGCGTCGACATCCTTACGGAAGGCGCCGTCCGCGGCTCCGGCGTCGAGCAGCAGCTTGATCGCGGAGCCGAGGAGTTCACGGCTCTGTGCGTAGGGGTTTCCGCCTGAGGCGATCACCGCGCGGAGCGCGTCCGCCATGCCGGACTTGGCGATCATGAAGTCGATGTAGCGGTGCATCCAGGCCCGTGTCGCCTCGACCGGGGCCAGCTCGGCGAGGAGCGCGGGCGCGGCGTCGCAGACGGCCGTCAGCTCGTTGCGGTAGACCGCCTCGACCAGGGCTTCGCGGGTGGGGAAGTGGCGGTAGAGCGTACCGATGCCGACCCCGGCGTCCTTGGCGATCGCGTCGAGGGTCGTACTTCCTCCGCCGTCGCTCTCGGAGAGCAGCCGCATCGCCGAGGCGAGGACGAGTTCGCGGTTGCGCCGGGCATCCGCGCGGAGCGGCCGGTCGCCGTCAGTCGTCGCCACGCCGTGCTCCGTCCCTGGTCGTCCTGTTCACCCTGTCCGCCGTCGCCCGTCACGGGCGGCCGGTGGTCCGACGCGGGCCGGTTCCCCGTCCGCGTAATCCCGGCCCCGAACGTAGCTCACCCTCGGTCCCGCTTGCTAAACGGAGAATCCTCCGATTACTTTGGGGGCTGAGCGGAGGTTCCTCCGTTTAAGTGTACGGCGGGGAACACCCCCGCCCTCGACCTCCCCGGGCCCCGCCTCCTACGGAGCCGTTCACCAGAGGACCGCCATGAGCCTTCTCGACCGCAGCCTTCCCGGCCGGATCACCACTCCGTTCACCCGCGACACCACCGCCGCCGAGGTCATCGACGGCATCGACCTGACCGGCAGGCGCGCCGTCGTCACCGGCGGCGCCTCCGGCATCGGGGTCGAGACCGCCCGCGCACTGGCATCGGCGGGGGCCGAGGTCACCCTCGCCGTACGCGACATCGAGGCCGGGCGGCGTACGGCCGCCGACATCACCGCCACCACGGGCAACCCGCGCGTGTCGGTCGCGCCGATCGAACTGGCCGACCGCTCGTCCGTCGCCGCGTTCACCAAGGCCTGGCAGGGGCCGCTGCACATCCTCGTCAACAACGCGGGTGTCATGGCGGAGCCCCTGAACCGCACCCCCGAGGGCTGGGAGCACCAGTTCGCCACCAACCACCTCGGTCACTTCGGACTCGCGCTCGGCCTGTACGACGCGCTGGCCGAGGCGGGCGACGCCCGGGTCGTCTCGGTGAGTTCGAGCGCGCATCTGCGCTCGCCCGTCGTCTTCGACGACATCCACTTCGCGGAGCGCGAGTACGAGCCGTGGTCCGCGTACGGGCAGTCCAAGACCGCCAACGTCCTGTTCGCCGTCGAGGCCACCAAGCGCTGGGCCGCCGACGGGATCACCGCCAACGCGCTGATGCCGGGCGGTATCCGCACCAACCTGCAGCGTCACCAGAACGCGAACCCCGACTTCCAGAAGCTGATCGAGGGCGCCCACTGGAAGACCCCCGAGCAGGGAGCCGCCACCTCGGTACTCGTCGCCGCCTCACCGCTGCTGGAGGGCATCGGCGGCCGGTACTTCGAGGACGTCACCGAGGCCGGGCCGCACGTGCCGCCGGCCGGTGAGGGCGTCGCCGCGTACGCGCTGGACCCGGAGGCCGCGGCCCGGCTGTGGGCCGTCTCCGAGGAGATGCTCGCCCACTGAGGCAGACCGCCCGCGCCCCCGCCGCACCGGCCCGCACCGGTCCGAATCCATCGACACTCGTCCGTACCGATCAGGATCGGAGAAGCGCCCGCCGCCCCCGCCGCATTAGCGTGAGGGCCATGGACATCGGCGCCGGCCGGTACGGGCCGGGCGACGCGGACGGCGAGCGCGCGGGCGACCCCGCCTCGGGGACGGAGAGACGATGAGCAAGACCACGAAGACGGGCACGGGCACCCGGGCGCGGACCCCCGCGACGCCCGTGGGTGACCACGGGGTGATCCGCGTGCACGGCGCACGCGTGAACAACCTCAAGGACGTCAGCGTCGAGATCCCCAAGCGCCGGCTGACGGTCTTCACCGGTGTCTCCGGCTCGGGCAAGAGCTCCCTCGTCTTCGGTACGGTCTCCGCCGAGTCGCAGCGCCTGATCAACGAGACGTACAGCACCTTCGTACAGGGCTTCATGCCGACGCAGGCCCGGCCCGAGGTCGACGTACTCGAAGGACTCACCACCGCCATCGTCGTCGACCAGCAGCGGATGGGCTCCGACCCGCGCTCCACCGTCGGCACCGCCACCGACGCCAACGCGATGCTGCGCATCCTCTTCAGCCGGCTCGGCACGCCCCACATCGGCCCGCCCGGCGCGTACGCCTTCAACGTCGCCTCCGTACGGGCGAGCGGCGCGATCACCGTCGAACGCGGCAACCGCAAGACCGTGAAGGCGACCTTCAACCGCACCGGCGGCATGTGCAACCGCTGCGAGGGGCGGGGCTCGGTCTCCGACATCGACCTCACCCAGCTCTACGACGACTCGAAGTCGCTCTCCGACGGCGCGTTCACCATCCCCGGCTGGAAGTCGGACAGCTTCTTCACCGTGCGCGTCTACGCGGAATCGGGACTTCTCGATCCGCACAAGCCGATCCGGGAGTTCACCAAGAAGGAGATGCAGGCCTTCCTGTACCAGGAGCCGACCAAGGTCAAGGTCGAAGGGGTGAACCTCACCTTCGAAGGGCTCATCCCCAAGATCCAGAAGTCGTTCCTCTCCAAGGACCGGGAGGCGATGCAGCCGCACATCCGGGACTTCGTGGACCGGGCCGTCACCTTCACCACCTGCCCCGAGTGCGACGGCACCCGGCTCAGCGAAGAGGCCAGATCCTCCAAGGTCGCGGGCATCAGCATCGCCGACGCCTGCGCGATGCAGATCAGCGACCTCGCCGAGTGGGTGCGCGCCCTGGACGAACCGTCGGTCGCGCCGCTGCTGGAGGCCCTCGGCGGCACGCTCGACTCGTTCGTCGAGATCGGACTCGGCTACCTCGGGCTCGACCGCGCCTCGGGCACGCTGTCGGGCGGCGAGGCACAGCGCGTCAAGATGATCCGCCACCTCGGCTCCTCGCTCACCGACGTCACCTACGTCTTCGACGAGCCGACGATCGGCCTGCACCCCCACGACATCAGCCGCATGAACGACCTGCTGCTGCGGCTGCGCGACAAGGGCAACACCGTGCTCGTCGTGGAGCACAAGCCGGAGACCATCGCGATCGCCGACCATGTCGTCGACCTCGGCCCCGGGGCCGGTTCGGAGGGCGGCACCGTCTGCTTCGAAGGCACGGTGGAGGGCCTGCGGACCGCC
Organism: Streptomyces sp. NPDC058653; assembly: GCF_042716895.1. NCBI lineage: Bacteria > Bacillati > Actinomycetota > Actinomycetes > Kitasatosporales > Streptomycetaceae > Streptomyces > Streptomyces sp. NPDC058653. The sequence goes on from NZ_JBHXRM010000076.1 coordinate 11,983, forward strand.
GGGACCGTCACCGGGCGGCACTTCGACGACCGGGCCGTCCTCAAGGAGACGGTGCGCAAGCCCACCGGCGCGCTGGAGATCCGCGGCGCCACCACGCACAACCTGCGCTCCGTCGACGTCGACATCCCGCTCGGTGTCCTGACCGTCGTCACCGGCGTCGCGGGCTCCGGCAAGAGCTCGCTCGTACACGGATCGCTCGTCGGCCGCGGACCCGGCTCGGCGGGCATCGACGTGGACGTCGTGTCGGTCGGCCAGGGCGCGATCCGCGGCTCCCGGCGGAGCAACCCCGCCACGTACACCGGACTGCTCGACCCCATCCGCAAGGCGTTCGCCAAGGCCAACGGGGTCAAGCCTGCACTCTTCAGCGCCAACTCCGAGGGCGCCTGCCCCACCTGCAACGGCGCCGGCGTCATCTACACCGACCTCGGGATGATGGCGGGCGTCGCCACCGTCTGCGAGGAGTGCGAGGGCAAGCGCTTCCAGGCGGCCGTACTGGACCACCACCTCGGGGGCCGCGACATCAGCGAGGTCCTCGCCATGTCGGTGGCCGAGGCAGGGGAGTTCTTCGGCGCCGGCGAAGCGCACACCCCCGCCGCGCACCGGATCCTCGGTCGGCTCGACGACGTCGGCCTCGGCTACCTCACCATCGGCCAGCCCCTCACCACCCTCTCCGGCGGTGAGCGCCAGCGGCTCAAGCTGGCCACGCACATGGCCGACAAGGGCGGTGTCTACGTACTCGACGAGCCGACCGCCGGTCTGCACCTCGCCGATGTCGAGCAACTCCTCGGCCTGCTCGACCGGCTCGTCGAGTCCGGGAAGTCGGTCATCGTGGTCGAACACCACCAGGCGGTGATGGCGCACGCCGACTGGATCATCGACCTCGGCCCCGGCGCCGGCCACGACGGCGGCCGGATCGTCTTCGAGGGCACACCCGCCGACCTCGTGGCGGAGCGCTCGACGCTCACGGGGGAGCACCTCGCGGCGTACGTGGGGGCCTGACCTGTCTGATCTGCCTGACCTGCCTGATCCGGGGTTGACCGTCTCCTGACCGGCTGCTGACCGGCTGCTGACCGTCTCCTTGTACGGGCGTGAGAGCTGTTCGCGGCGTTTCGGCCCCCTGCGACTTGGGCCCGGACCGGCCCGTGTCGCTGTTGGGCCGAACGGGTGAGGGGCGGGAGTATGGCCGCATGCAGACACAGCGCGCGGGCGGGGTGATCCGGTGAGCAGATACGGCGGGTACGACAGGTACGACGCCACCGACGAGCAGTGGGAGGGCCTGGCTCAGGTCGTCCCACTGCGGGGCCGCAACGAATGGCCCTCGCGCGTCGACCACCGCGCCGTCCCGGAGGACTACGCCGCCGAGCAGCGGCGGTTCGTGGTCCTGCGGGTGCGGGTCTTCGCCGACGCGCGCGAGGTCGCGGAGCTTCTGATCGCGGAGATCCCGGTGCTCCTGGACCTGACGGGCGCGGAGACCGACGTGGCCAAACGCATCCTGGACTTCAGCAGCGGCGTCGTCTTCGGGCTCGGCAGCGGAATGCACCGGGTCGAGCGCAACGTCTTCCTGCTCGCGCCCGTCGGGACCGAGGTCGAGGGCATCGCGGCGGCGGCCGTCCAGCAGCCGTGACGGGAACCCTGATACATCTGGGTGCGTGACGGAACTGGATGTACAGGGGTTGCAGCGCAGACTGGTGGAGTTCGCGGCGGCGCGGGAGTGGGAGCCGTTCCACACACCGAAGAACCTGGCCGCGGCACTGAGCGTCGAGGCCTCCGAACTGCTGGAGATCTTCCAGTGGTTGACCCCCGAGCAGTCGGCGCGGGTGATGGAGGACCCCGGGGCGGCGCACCGTGTGCGCGACGAGGTCGCGGATGTGCTGGCGTATCTGCTCCAGTTCTGCGACGTGTTGGGGATCGACGCCCTGAGCGCGCTCTCCGAGAAGATCGACCGGAACGAACTGCGCTTCCCGCGGAGCGGGGCGCCACGGCCTGAGCCGAGCCCCGGCGCGGGCCCCGGCCCTAGCCCCGGGCCGGGTGCTGGTAGCGGCTCTGGGTCTGGTTCCGGCACCGGCTCTGGCTGAAGCTACGGCTCCGATTCCGGCCCCGGCGCCGGCCCTGGGGCGGCTGCGAGTCGTCTGCTGAGCCTTCCTCCGCCGGGTCCACCTCCGAGTGATTCGTCACTCTGCGGAGTGGCCGAGTTATCCACAACCGGCTTCCTGTCCACAGATTTCCGAATTCCTCTGGTCTTTCTGTTGGTGATACCTCACTCTGGGTAATGAGTAAGTGGGCAGGGTGTTCGACAGACGGGGACAGACGGACAGTTCGGACAGACGGAGACGGGGATGGCGAATGGACGCGGAGAGGCTCATCGCAGCCGGCCGGGTTGCCTTGGCCCGGAGCGGAGCGGCGTTGGACGTGGTGGCGGAAGCCTGGCAGGCACAGGCGCTCGCTCAGGCGATAGGGGATCAACTGGCCCTGCACGGACCGAAGGAGCTGAGGACGGAGGCGAGAGACCTCGCTGAGACAGGCACGCGGGGCGGTGCGTCACCCGACCACCCCTCGCTGAGAGCCGGGGGTATACGGGCGGCGCGGCTGACGACGGTGACGGACGCGCGAAGGGCGTTGACCGGTCTGGGTCTGCTCCTCGGCGAGACGGGGATCGCGCTGGTCTCGGTGGCCTGCGGGACGGACGAGGAGGGGTTGTACTGGCAGTGCATCGAGGCGATCGACGCGGCCGACGAATCCAACGACCGAGTGCACGGCATGCTGCGAAAGCTCGCCGCGCACGAGGCCCGTGAACGGGGGAGGGAGACGGAGAAGGAGATGGGGTGAGCCCGGAGGGGATTGCGTGGGCCCCGGCGAGGAGGCGCGGCCGACGGGGGCTCGAAGGTGCAGGATGGATGCATGGATCTTCGAATCTTCACCGAGCCCCAGCAAGGGGCGAGCTACGAAACGCTGCTGACCGTCGCCAAAGCGACGGAAGATCTTGGCTTCGACGCCTTTTTCCGCTCCGACCACTATCTGCGGATGGGCTCCGCCGACGGTCTTCCCGGCCCCACCGACGCCTGGATCACCCTGGCCGGTCTCGCGCGCGAGACCAAGCGGATCCGGCTCGGCACCCTCATGACGGCAGGCACCTTCCGCCTGCCGGGCGTACTCGCCATCCAGGTCGCCCAGGTCGACCAGATGTCGGGCGGCCGTGTCGAACTGGGCCTGGGCGCGGGCTGGTTCGAGGAGGAGCACAAGGCGTACGGCATTCCGTTCCCCGCGGAGAAGTTCGCCCGCCTGGAGGAGCAGCTCGCCGTCGTCACGGGCCTGTGGTCCACACCGCCCGGTGAGAAGTTCTCGTACGACGGATCGTTCTACCAACTGGTCGACTCACCCGCCCTGCCCAAGCCCGCCCAGTCCAAGGTCCCGATGCTGATCGGCGGCCACGGCGCGACACGCACCCCGCGCCTCGCCGCGCAGTACGCGGACGAGTTCAACATCCCGTTCGCCTCGATCGACGACAGCGAGAGGCAGTTCGGCCGCGTGCGGGAGGCGGCGGTCAAGGCCGGACGGAAGGCCGACGACCTGGTGTATTCGACCGCGCTGGTCGCCTGCGTGGGCAGGACCGACGCGGAGGTGGCCCGCAGGGCCGCGTCCATCGGACGGGAGGTGGAAGAACTGAAGGCGAACGGACTCGCGGGCTCGCCCGCGGAGGTCGTCGACAAGATCGGCCGGTACGGAGCCATCGGCGCGTCCCGTATCTACTGCCAGATGCTGGATCTGGCGGACCTCGACCATCTGGAACTGCTCTCCTCCGAGGTCCAGTCCCAGCTGGGCAGCAGCCTGATCGAGCAGTCCTCGCGCTAGTGGGCCGGCCCGCCGATCGAGGACAGGAGGTTGTCCGTGAAACCCGCCCGCACACTCGCCGGTGCGCTCGCCGAGGGCAGCCTTGTCCTCGACGGCGGGCTCTCCGACCAACTCCGGGCACAGGGGACCGACTTGTCCGACGAGCTCTGGTCGGCGCGGCTCCTGGACGACGGACCGGAGCAGATCGAGGCGGCCCACGCCGCGTACGTACGGGCCGGCGCCCAGGTGCTGATCACCGCCAGCTACCAGGCGACGTACGAGGGCTTCGCCCGCCGGGGCGTCGGACGGGACCGGGCGTCGCGGCTGCTGGCCGACAGCGTGGCCCTGGCGCGGCGGGCGGGCGCCGAGGTGGCGCGGGGGATCTGGGTGGCGGCCTCGGTCGGCCCTTACGGGGCGATGCTCGCGGACGGCGGTGAGTACCGGGGACGGTACGGGCTGTCGGTACGGGAGTTGGAACGGTTCCACCGGCCGAGGATCGAGACGCTGGCCGCGGCCGGCCCGGACGTCCTCGCACTGGAAACGGTGCCGGACACCGACGAGGCGGAGGCGCTGCTCAGGGCGGCGAGGGGGTGCGGAGTGCCGGTCTGGCTCTCGTACACGGTCGCGGGCGACCGCACCCGCGCGGGCCAGCCGCTGGACGAGGCCTTCGCGCTGGCGGCGGGGGAGGACGGCGTGATCGCGGTGGGCGTCAACTGCTGCGACCCGTCGGACGCGGACACCTCGATCGCGCTGGCGGCCTCGACGACGGGCAAGCCGGTCGTGGTCTACCCGAACAACGGCGGGAGGTGGGACGAGGAGTCGAAGGGGTGGGCGGGGGAGGGGAGGGGGGAGGGGGCCCTCCCCCCGGCCTCGCCCTTCACCACCGACCGCCTCCGCGCCTGGCAGACGTCCGGCGCCCGCCTCCTCGGCGGCTGTTGCAGCGTGGGCCCGTCCGGCATCGCCGAGGTGGCCGCCCTGCTGGCCGCGGAGAAGGACGGCCACTGACCACCCGGCGCGCCCCTCCGCCGCGCCCCCTCCCTCTCGCGCCGGCCCCCCGGTGATCCGGTCGGGGGCCCGGTGTCAGGGTGGGAAATCCGCTACCGCCCGTGGTCCGTCGGCGCACATACTCGGTCGGGTGTTCCTGACGATCAGTACCACCGGCACCCCTGAACGCCCCGCCACCGACCTCGGGTTTCTGCTGCACAAGCATCCCGACAAGGCGCAGACGTATCCCACCTCCCACGGCACCGCGCACGTCCTCTATCCCGAGGCGTCCGTCGAGCGCTGCACGGCGGCGCTCCTGCTGGAGGTCGATCCGGTGGCCCTCGTCCGGCGGGGCAAGGGCAAGGGGCGGGGCGGCGCGCCCGACGCGGCGCTCGCGCAGTACGTCAACGACCGCCCGTACGCGGCGTCCTCGCTGCTCGCCGTCGCGCTGAGCACCGTCTTCAAGAGCGCCCTGCGCGGCGTGTGCAAAGCGCTGCCCGAGCGCGCCGCGGAGCCTCTGCCCCTGCGTATCGACGTGCCCGCCCTGCCCGCGCGCGGCGGCGCCGAACTCGTCCGCGGTCTCTTCGGACCGCTGGGCTGGACGACCGTCGACGTGCGGCCGGTGGCGCTGGACGAGACGTTTCCGGCGTGGGGCGACTCGCGCTACGTACAGCTCGTGCTCGAAGGGGAGCTCCGACTCGCCGACGCGCTGCGGCAGTTGTACGTGCTCCTCCCCGTGCTCGACGACGCCAAGCACTACTGGGTCGCACCCGACGAGGTCGAGAAACTGCTGCGGGCCGGCGACGGCTGGCTGGCCGACCACCCGGAGCGGCAGCTCATCACCAGCCGCTATCTGTCCCGCCGTTGGGGTCTGACCCGGGAGGCCAACGAACGCCTCGAACTGGTCCGTCTCGCCGAGGCCGACGACATCGGCGTCGACGCGATCGACAACGCCGTCGAGGACCCCGGGCCGGAGTCCGACGCCCCGGCCGCCCCGGCGGAGACCGAGAGGCCCGTCTCGCTCGCCGAGCAGCGCCGCGAGGCGATCCTCACCGCCCTGCGCGAGGCCGGGGCCGGCACCGTGCTCGACCTCGGCTGCGGCCAGGGGCAGCTCGTACAGGCGCTGTTGAAGGACGCGCGCTTCACCAAGGTGATGGGTGTCGACGTGTCGGTGCGCGCGCTCACCGTCGCCGCCCGTCGGCTCAAGGTGGAGCGGATGAGCGAGCGCCAGGCCGGGCGCGTCGCGCTGACGCAGAGCTCGCTCACGTACACGGACAAAAGACTCAAGGGGTACGACGCGGCCGTGCTCAGCGAGGTGATCGAGCACCTGGACCTGCCGAGGCTGCCCGCGCTGGAGTACGCGGTGTTCGGTACGGCCCGGCCCGGGACCGTGGTCGTGACGACGCCGAACGTCGAATACAACGTCCGCTGGGAGACGCTGCCCGCCGGGCATGTACGCCACCGGGACCACCGTTTCGAGTGGACGCGGGCGGAGTTCCACGCCTGGGCCGACGAGGTGGCGCTGCGCCACGGATACGCAGTCCGCTACGTACCGGTGGGACCGGACGATCCCGAGGTCGGCCCGCCCACGCAGATGGCCGTGTTCACCGCCACCAAGAGCGGCAGGAGCACGAGCACCAGAACGAGTGACACGAGCACGAGCACCACGACGAGCGTCTGGGACACGAGCACCACGACGAGCGTCAAGGACGCGACCGGCACGACGACCGCGAAGGAGGAGAAGGCCGCATGAGCAGCAACGACAGCGAAGAGAGCAGCGCCGAGGCCCCGCCGACCAGGGAGCCCGGCCGGATCCTCCCCGTCACCGACCTCTCCCTCGTCGTCCTGATCGGCGCCACCGGCTCAGGCAAGTCGACCTTCGCGCGCGCCCACTTCAAGCCCACCGAGGTCATCTCCTCCGACTTCTGCCGGGGCCTCGTCGCGGACGACGAGAACGACCAGACCGCCAGCGGCGACGCCTTCGACGTACTGCACTACATCGCCGGCAAGCGCCTCGCCGCCGGCCGGCGCACGGTGGTCGACGCCACCAATGTGCAGATGGAGAGCCGCCGGCAGCTCGTGCGGCTCGCGAGGGAGTTCGACGTGCTGCCCATCGCGATAGTCCTCGATCTCCCCGAGGCGGTCTGCGCCGAACGCAACGCCGCCCGCCCCGACCGGGCCGGCATACCCCGCCATGTCATCAAGCGCCACCAGCGGGAACTGCGCCGTTCGCTCCGGGGGCTCGAACGCGAGGGCTTCCGCAAGGTCCACGTCCTGCGCGGTGTCGAGGAGGTCGCGAACGCCGAGGTCCGTACCGAGCGCCGTTACAACGACCTCACCCACCTCACCGGCCCCTTCGACATCATTGGCGACATCCACGGCTGCCGCTCCGAGCTGGACACACTGCTGTCCCGGCTCGGATACGCGGACGGCGACGGCGCACACCCCGAAGGCCGTACGGCGGTGTTCGTCGGCGACCTCGTCGACCGCGGCCCCGACAGCCCCGGTGTTCTGCGCCGTGTGATGCGCATGGTCGGCGCGGGCAACGCGCTGTGCGTGCCGGGAAACCACGAGAACAAGCTCAGCCGCTGGCTCAAGGGCAGAAAGGTCCAGCTGACCCATGGACTCGCCGAGACCGTCGAGCAGTTGGAGAAGGAGGACGACGCCTTCCGCGCGGAGGTGATGGCGTTCATCGACGGGCTCGTCAGCCACTACGTCCTGGACGGCGGGAAGCTGGTCGTCTGCCACGCCGGGCTCCCGGAGAAGTACCACGGCCGCACCTCGGGCCGGGTGCGTTCGCACGCCCTGTACGGCGACACGACGGGCGAGACGGACGAGTTCGGCCTGCCCGTCCGCTACCCGTGGGCCGAGGACTACCGGGGCCGGGCGGCCGTCGTGTACGGGCACACCCCCGTACCGAGCACCTCCTGGATCAACAACACCATCTGCCTCGACACCGGCGCGGTCTTCGGCGGCAGGATGACAGCGCTGCGCTGGCCCGAGCGCGAGCTCGTCGACGTACCGGCGGAACGGGTCTGGTACGAGCCGGCCAAGCCGCTGCACTCGTCGGCCCCCGGCGGCCGCGAGGGCCGTCCGCTCGACCTCGCCGACGTGCACGGCCGGCGTGTCGTGGAGACCCGTCACATGGGCGGGCTCGCGGTACGCGAGGAGAACGCGGCGGCGGCTCTTGAGGTCATGAGCCGCTTCGCTGTCGACCCCCGGCTGCTCGCCTATCTGCCGCCGACCATGGCCCCCACCGCGACCTCACGCGAGGAGGGCTTTCTGGAGCACCCGGCCGAGGCGTTCGCGCAGTACCGCGACGACGGTGTCGCGCAGGTCGTGTGCGAGGAGAAGCACATGGGCTCGCGCGCGGTGGCGCTGGTCTGCCGCGACGCGGCGGTGGCGCGTGAGCGCTTCGGCATCGGCGACGCGGACGACCCCGGCGCACCGACCGGCGCGCTGCACACGCGCACCGGGCGGCCCTTCTTCGACGACCCGGCGGTCACCGGGGAGATCCTGGGCCGCCTCCGTACGGCTGTCGGCGCCGCCGGGCTCTGGGAAGAGCTCGAAACGGACTGGCTGCTGCTCGACGCCGAGCTGATGCCCTGGTCGCTGAAGGCGACCGGTCTGCTGCGCACGCAGTACGCGGCGGTCGGCGCGGCGGCGGGCGCCGCCTTCCCGGCGGTGACGGGCGCGCTCGAAGCGGCCGTCGGCCGGGGTGTCGACGTGGGCGCGCTGCTGGCCGGCCAGCGGGAGCGGGCCGCCGACGCGGCGGCGTTCACGGAGGCGTACCGCCGCTACTGCTGGGAGACGGACGGTCTGACGGGCGTACGCTTCGCGCCGTTCCAGATCCTCGCGGCGCGGGGCCGCAGCCTGGCGGCCGTGCCGCACGGCCGGCAGCTCGCCTGGCTCGACCGGCTGACCGAGCACGACCCGACCGGCCTTCTCCAGGTCACCCGCCGTCTCGTCGTGGAGACGGGCGACGAGGCGTCGGTGCGGGCCGGGACCGACTGGTGGCTGGAGATGACCGGGCGCGGCGGCGAAGGCATGGTCGTCAAGCCGCTCCAGGCCCTCGTACGGGACGCGAAGGGGCGGCTGGTGCAGCCGGGCGTCAAGGTGCGCGGGCGTGAGTACCTGCGGATCATCTACGGCCCCGAGTACACCAGGCCGGAGAATCTGGAGCGGCTGCGCGGGCGGTTCCTGGGGCACAAGAGGTCCCTGGCGCTGCGGGAGTACGCGCTCGGGCTCGAAGCGCTGGACCGGCTGGCGGACGACGAGCCGCTGTGGCGCGTCCACGAGGCGGTCTTCGCGGTGCTCGCCCTGGAGTCGGAACCGGTCGACCCCCGGCTGTAGGACCGGGGGTCCTGCCCCACGGGAATTCCGCCGACCAGGCCCCCGGGGCGCCGGCCCGGCGCCCCGCACCGGCGACGAGCCACCGGCCACCTGCCACCGGTGACTGGCCACCCGCGCCGGCCGCCGGCCGCCAGCCATCGGCGATCGGTCACCGGTGGCTGGGCAGCCGTGCCTGCCATCGGCCGCCGGCCATCGGCCACCGATCACCGGCGGCCGGCCGCCCGCGCCAGCCAGCTGACACCTGCCACCGGCGGCCGGCCGGCCGCGCTGGCCGTCGGCCGCCAGCTGCCAGCGGC
>NZ_JBHXRM010000077.1:0-20800 GCF_042716895.1 Streptomyces sp. NPDC058653
CTTTTTTACATCACCCGCCCACCCCCTATAAAAACAAAAATATTTTCGGCGCCCGCTACTGTTTTTTAAACCCCACCGGGACGCCCCCCGGCCCGGGGGCCGGCGCATTCACCGGGGCGCCGCCCACGGCCGCGTCGTCGGACGAGGCCGCCCCGTGATCGGCCTCCGTCGACGAGTCCATCGGCCCTCACCCGACCTTCGGGGCCAGATCGCCTGCCAGGCCGTTCAGCACCGGCCCCGCGCTCCTGCCCCCGTAGATCTCCTGGAGCGCCGACGCCCAGCTGGTGGTCGCGTCGAAGAACTGCTCCTGCGGGGTGAACTGGATCCGCGTCTGGTGCTGGACGGCCTCGAACGTCTCGATGAAGCCGGGGAGTTCGCTCATCTTGTCCCGGTACGCTGGGTCGGCGCCCACCGACTTCCGTACCGGATCGATGTGGTTGTACTCGACCGCGCCCTTGCGCAGATGCTCCTTGCCGGTGGCCCACTGGAGGAACAGCCAGGCCGCGCTCTTGCGTTTGCTCCTGGCGTTCATCCCCAGCGACCAGATCCACATATTGGTCGCCAGCGAACCGTCCGGCCCCTTGGGGCCCGGATGGAAGGCGATGTTCCCGGCGGCGGGCGAGGCACCCTTCACCGCCTGGAAGTACGCGGCGGTGTCCGCGTCGAAGAGCATGCCCGCCTTCTTCGCGCCCAGGTCGCTGGAGCACTGGTACCAGGTGTACGAGGTCCACGAGGGCGGCCCGCCCTTCTTGACCATGTCCGCCCAGTCGCGGGTGAACGCTATGGCCTCGGGCGAGTTCATGGCGGGCTTCAGACCCTCCCCCTCGACGGTGAAGTCCTTGAGCCCGTAGCGGGAGTACATCGTCATGAAGCCGGGATGGATCGTCGCCCAGCTCCGCGAGCCGCGCACCGCGACCCCGTACATCCCGTCGAATCCGGCGCCCGGCGCCTTGCGCTTGATGGTGCCCGCGAGCTCACGCAGCTCGTCGAAGGACTCCGCGGGCCTGAGCCCCAGCTTGTCGAAGACCTGCCGGTTGTACGCGACGACATTGGCCTCCCAGCCCCACGGCAGCGCGTACTGCCCGCCCTCGCCGAGCGGCTCCCCGGCCCTCAGCGACCACCGGGTGCCTTCGAGGAGACTGGGGAGGAAGTCGCCCCGGTCCCACTCGGCGCCGGTGGCGGACTCGTTGCGCATCCAAGGACCGAGGTCCTCCAGCCAGCCGGGCGGACCGTACTGCCACACCATGTACGCGCCGAGCATGAAGATGTCGTACGACGCCCGGCCGCTGGAGAGATCCACCGTCAGCTTGTCGAAGTAGTTGTCCTCGGGGAACACGTCGTACTCGACCTCGATGCCGGTCTTCTCGGTGAAGGTCCCCAGCTCGGCGATCAGCGCGTCCGTGTACGGGTGCTTGTTGAGCAGCGCCTTGACGGTCGTGCCCTTGTGCCGCCGCCAGTCGAACGATCCGGTGACCTCGTCGGCCGCCGAGCCGTCGCTCTTGCCGTCCCCGCCGCCGAAGCCGGTCCCGCAGGCGCCCAGCAGCGGGACGGACGACGCCGCCGCCGTCAGAGCGAGGAACCGCCGCCGGTCGTGCCCGGGCTTCCCGTGCATGTCCATCCATGACCTCCAGGGTCCGGCAGGAGACGCTGTACCCCACGTTCCCACTCGTGGACAACGCGTTCCTTCGAGTGGTTAACAGAGCTTGGAACACCGGTAGTTGCGCGTCAATCCCGCGCGCGCCGGAAAATCTCGGTGCACAGTGAGAACTTCACAGAGGGAGCCGATATGTGGATGGGTGTCGATCTCGGTACACAGAGCGCCCGCGCGGTGCTCGTCGACGACGACGGGAACGTGCTGGGGAGCGGCGCGGCCCCACTCGGCGGCAGCCGCGACGGGGTACGCCACGAGCAGTCGCCCGACGACTGGTGGGAAGCGGTGCGCACGGCGGTCGGCGGAGCCCTGCGGGACCGGCCGCCCGGCGCGGCGCGCCCGGTGCGCGGCCTCGCCGTCTGCGGCACCTCCGGCACGGTCCTGCTCACCGACCGCGCGGGCCGGCCGCTCACCCCCGGGCTGATGTACGACGACGGGCGCGCCACCGCCGAGGCCGCGCTGGCACGCGAGCGAGGACTGCGCGTCCAGCCCACCTGGGCCCTGCCGAAGGTGATGTGGTTGCTCGGGGAACATCCGGTGGGCGAGGGGGTGCGCCTCGCCCACCAGGCCGACCACATCGTGTCCCGGCTCGTCGGCCGGCCCGTGCCCACCGACTCCAGCCACGCCCTGAAGACCGGTTACGACCTGACCGGCGACGACTGGCCGCACGAGAAGCTGCGCACCCTCGGGCTGGGGGCCGGACTGTTCCCGGAGGTCGTACGGCCCGGGACGCGGCTCGGCGAGGTCGACGCCGGGGGCGAGGCGGCCACCGGAATCCCCGCCGGCACCCCCGTCATCGCCGGGATGACCGACGGCTGCGCCGCCCAGATCGCCTCCGGCTCGCTGGGCACCGGCTCGTGGAACTCCGTCCTCGGCACCACGCTCGTCCTCAAGGGCGTCACCGCGAGGCCCGTCCACGACCGCACCGGAGTGGTCTACAACCACCGCTCCCCGGACGGCGGTTGGCTCCCCGGCGGCGCCTCCGGCGTCGGGGCGGGCGCGCTCGGCAAGGCGTTCCCCGACGCGGACCCGGCGTACTTCGACGACCAGGCCCACCGGTACGAACCGTCGAACGTCCTCGCCTACCCCCTGGTCTCGCGCGGCGAGCGGTTCCCCTTCCTGGCCCCCGACGCCACCCCCCTCCTCCTCGGCACACCCTGGTCCGACGCCGACCACTGGGCGGCGCTCCTCCAAGGCGTCGGCCACACCGAACGGCTCTGCCTGGACTACCTGGACCATCTCGGCGCCCCCCAGGACGGCCCGCTCACCTTCACCGGCGGCGGCTCCCGCAGCGCGTACTGGAACCAGCTCCGCACCGACATCCTCGGCCGGACCGTGCACATCCCCCGGCACAGCGAACCCGCACTCGGCATGGCCGTCCTCGCCGCCCACGGCGCCGGCGGCGCCGGCGCCGCCCCCACCCTCGCGGCCGCCGCCGAGCGCATGGTCGGCCGGGGCCATGTCCTGCACCCCGACCCGGCGCGCACCACGCGCTTCCTGGAGCCCTACCTGAGGATGGTCGGCGAACTGGAACGGCGCGGCTGGCTCCCCGCCCCGGTCGCCGCGCACGCCCGTACGCGCGCCGGGCAGGCCGTACGCACGGACGATCTGGAGGCCTCGTGAGTACGACCCTGCTGCTGGCCCGGCACGGGCAGACGCTCTGGCACGCCGAGAACCGCTACGCGGGCGTGAGCGACGTCGGCCTCACCGACGAGGGCCGCGACCAGGCGGCGCGGCTGGGGGAGTGGGCCGGGCGGCAGGCGGCGGCGGGCGCGCCCATCGAGGCGGTGTGGACATCGACGGTCCCACGCGCGATCGTCACGGCGGAGCCGGCCTGCCGGGCACTCGGCCTCGAACCGCGACGCGAACACGGGCTGCGCGAATGCGACTTCGGGGTGATGGAGGGCCGCACGCTGGCCGAGTTCGAGGCGACCGACCCGACGGGCGCGGCGGCGTTCCGCGCCGACCCGGTGGTCAATCCCTTCCCCGACGCGGAGGACCCCCGCTCGGCCGCGACGCGCGGGGCGGACGCGCTGCGCCGGATCGCGGCGGCCCACGAGGGCGGCCGGGTGCTGGTGGTCGCGCACAACACCCTGCTGCGGCTGGTGCTCTGCGAGCTGCTGGGGATTCCGCTCAGCGACTACCGGCGGGTGTTCCCCGGGCTGCGGAACGCGGCGGTGAGCGAGATCCGGACCGGCGGCAGGCATGTGGCGCTGCTCTCGCTGAACGTGCCCTGCGAGGCGTAGAGGGCCGATCTCCTTGCCCGCGCGGGTGGCAGACGCGTTGTCAGTGCCTCGCTCTAGGGTCGTTCGCATGAGATTACGGGGACGCACGGTGGTGCTGTACGGCACCTTCCGCTCGGTCAGGAGGCGCGAGGCCGTAAGACTGCTGGAGGCGCTCGGCGCCCGGGTGGCGAAGACGGTCACCGAGCGGACCGACCTCATCTTCTGCGCCGACGGATCACCGGGGCCGCTCCCCCGCACCGAGAAGACGCACCGCACGCCCTACTACGACGAAGAGGCGCTGCTGGGCATGGTGGGACTGGACCGCCGGGGGAACGCCGACGCGCCGGCCGCCGAGGAACCGCCGCCGTTCCTGTCGGCGCGGGCGCTCGCCGAGGCGGCGGGCCCGGACGCGCTGCGCGGGCTCCTGGACGGCGCCGACTGGTCGGCCTTCACCCCCGACCGCGATCTGCCGCCGTTGCGTGACCGCCTCCTCGAGCTGGAGCGGGCGGAGGGAGTGACCGAGGCCCACCGGCTGGCCGACCGCCGGGTACGCGCGTCGGGCGAGGCGCGGCTGGTTCATCCGTACGGCCACGACGCGGAGATCGTGGGCCACGCGCTGAGCCCCGACGGCCGCTATCTGGCCACCGGCAGCTGGGTGACCCAGGAGTACGCGGAGGGCGGTGTCCTGCAGATCTGGGAGGTCGCCGCCGGACGGTGCGTCAACACCGTGCGCCGGATCGACGGGGGCATCGGCTGGCCCGAGTACAAGGGCACGATCCAGTGGTCCGCCGACTCCACCCGCTTGGCGATCACCCACAGCACGAACAGGGTGGGGGTGTGGGAGCCGACCGCCGGCTCGTCGGCACCGATCGCCACGGTCGACGTGTCGGGCGGCGACTCCCGCCCCTCGGACTTCGCGCTCTCCCCGGACGGGCGGGAGATCTACCTCCACTGCGGTACGAACGGCGACGGCGGACTCCAGGGCTGCCTCCTGCCGCTGGACCGCGGCACGCTGCGGTGGCTGCCCCACCGCGTCACGGGCGACCATCCGTACCTGCTGTCGCGCTCGCTCCCCGACGCCGTGCGCGAGGAGTTCGAACGGATCGAGTCGAGCGGCCACGAGGACTTCCGCGACGAGGACTTCGGAAACGGGCAGTGGATCGAGGCCCCCGTCTGGTCGCCCGACGGCACGCGCGTCTTCGGCGCCAACGCGCTGTGCGTGGACGCGGCGACCCGCGAGGTGATCTGGTACGCGCCCGCCACCATCGCCCGGTTCAGCCCGGACGGTGCGCGCGTCGCCACCGTCACCGACGGCCGCCTGTACCTCCGCGACACGGCCGACGGCCGGATACGCGGCGGGCCCTTCGCGCTCGACGGCCCGTGCTCCCTGCACTGGGCACCGGGGGCCGCCGGCCGGCTGGCCGTCCTGACACACGGCTCGGACACCGCCGCGCCCGCCGTCCACCTCTTCGACGGCGACAGCCGGGCCGGCTCCGCCGCGATCCCGCACCCCGGATGGCCGGACGACGAACGGTGGAGCGGCGACCGCAACGCGTGGGCCTGGGCGCCGGACGGGGACCGAGCGGCCTTCCTGACCACCGGCGACACCGTCGAGATCTGGTCCTTCGCCGACCCCGCCGACGGCCGGCGGCTGCGGTCCCTGCCCGCGGCGGGCATCGGCGCGGTGCACTGGGGAGCCGACGACATCCTGGTGCTGGTCGGCGCCACCGATGTCCGCTTCGTACGGGCCGACACCGCCGAGTACCGGGGCGACTTCACCTTTCTCCGGGTACCGGAAGGACCGCGCCCCGTCGAGGACCTCCTCGCCGACGACTTCCGCGGCGATCTCTTCGCCCTGGACGGGAGCACCTGGGCGATGACGCTCGGCCCCGACGACGTCATCGCCCCCGACGGCGGCGAGGCCGCGCTGGACTCCGTACTCACCCGGGCGGTGGGCCGTCGCCACTCCTGGCCGGTGCGCTGGGGCGGACTCCGCGTCCTGCCCGACGCGCTGACCGCCGCCGACCTCCTCGACACCGAGACCGGCGCCCTGCTCCGCGCGAGCCGGGATGAGCTGGAGAAACAGGCCGCCGCCGTCGAGCCGTCCCCGTGGCCGCCGCCGAACACGGCCGGCATCGACGACCTGTACGAGGCGGCGCGCCGCAGCCTCGCCGGGCTCGACGCCGACCGGTGGGGATTCGCCATCGGCCCGCAGGTGCGGGCAGCCGCCCGGCTGCGGGCACGGCACGGCGCGGCCGGCGCCGCGACCGCGCTGATCGAGGAGATACCGGACGTGACGGACCGGGCCGCCGCCGCCTGCGACGTCGCCGTGATCCTGGCCCGCGCGGGCCTCACCGAGCCGGCCCGGACCGTCTTCGGGCGCGCCGAGGACCTGGTCGCCGAAGCCGAGGGCAAGGACATGGACGCCGACATGGCCTCCTCGTTCGGCGCGGCCTGTCACGCGCTGGGGGAACCGGAGCGCGCGGACGAGCTGTTCCGGCGCGCCCGCGGGGCCATCACCGTCGACCCCGCCCCGTGGAAGGACCATCTGGCGGTCCTGCACGCCCTGTTGGAGTGCGGACGGGACGACCTCGCCCGCGAACTGCTGGCGGACCGGGCCGGCCACCCGCCGCCCGGCCGCACCTCCGAGCCGGAGTGGCTCGTCCACCTGGTGCGCGGCGGCCGGATCGACCTGGCCCGCGAGTTCCAGTCGCTGCCCGGCTGGGAGGTGCCCTACGAGGTACTGACCGCGCTCGCGGAGGCCGGGCGCCCGGACCTCCTTCAGGAGTGGGGCGGCCACAACTGGTCGGTCGGCGAGGAGCTGATCGAGCGGGCCGAGCGGTCGGCGGCCGTCGGCACCCCGCCGGTCCGGCCGCTGACACCGGGCGACGGGGACATCGAGGAGCTGGCCGAGGGCTACGCGGAGATACGGCGCACGCCGCACGCCCACCGCCACCACCCCACCGAACTGCTGCTCCAGCGCGCGGCGGAGTGCGGGCACTTCTCGGCCGTGCTGGACCTGTTGAGGCTGCTGCCGGACAGCGGCGAGTTCAACGACCGTCCGCGCGCCGCGTTCAACGGGCTGTGGCTCGCTCTCACCGGGTTCAACCACACCCCCTGGTGACCCGGGACCGGAGCGGCCCGGACCCCGGCCGCACGCCCCGGCCCGGGACCGGGGCTCACTCGCCGCTTTGGGGGGAAGTCACAGTCGTACGAGCCCCGCGCGGCGACCCGAAACGCTCCGCGCCGATGCGGGACGAGCCTCACCTCTGCTGATTCCGTGACGAGTGTCACGCCCATCGGCGGCATGGAGCAGGTCAGTTGTCAGAAGTCCACCATCCGCCGGGCCGCCGCGTTGTGCTCGGTCACCCATGTCCGGGGGTACTCCGGTGGGCTACCGTCAGCCTGTTCCCCGCCACCCACACCACCTCCCGGAGTCCCGATGAGCACTGCCGCCGTCACCACCCGTACCGGAGCGGTCCTCGCCGATCTCCTCCCCGCCGCCCGCAACCGGTCCGCCGTCGACACCGCGCTCGTCCTCGGCGGCGCCGCGTTCACCGGCATCGCGGCACAGCTCTCCGTACCGGTCCCCGGCTCCCCGGTCCCGGTCACCGGCCAGACCTTCGCCGCGCTGCTCGTCGGCACCGCGCTCGGCGCCCGCCGGGGCTTCCTCGCGCTCGCCGTCTACACCCTCGTCGGTCTGGCCGGGATGCCGTGGTTCTCCGAGGGCGAGTCGGGCCCCGGCATCGTCTCGCTCGGCTATGTCCTCGGCATGCTGATCGCCGCGACGGTCGTCGGCGCCCTCGCCCGGCGCGGCGGCGACCGTTCCGTACCGCGCACCGCCGCGACGATGGTGCTCGGCTCCCTGATCATCTACGCGGTCGGCGTGCCCTATCTCGCGCTCGCCGCCGACCTGTCCCCGAGCGCGGCCGTCGCCGCCGGACTCACCCCCTTCCTGCTCGGCGACGCGCTCAAGGCCGCGCTGGCGATGGGACTGCTGCCCGCCGCGTGGAAGCTCGTCGGCCGCCAGAACTGACCGGGCCGCCGGGCGGACCGGATGCCGGGGCCACCCCCGACATCCGCCGCCCGACAGGGGTGCGCCACTCCCGACCCCGGAACAGCGCGCACCGCGCCCCACGTGCCACACTTCGCCCATGCGCGTCTATCTCGGCTCCGACCATGCCGGCTTCGAACTCAAGAACCACCTCGTCGAGTGGCTCAAGGCCCACGGCCACGAGCCCGTCGACTGCGGCCCGCTCGTCTACGACGCCCAGGACGACTATCCGCCGTTCTGTCTGCGCACCGCCGAGCGGACCGCGGCCGACCCGGCGGCCCTCGGCATCGTGATCGGCGGCTCCGGCAACGGTGAGCAGATGGCGGCGAACAAGGTGAAGGGCGTGCGCGCGGCGCTCGTCTGGAACGAGCA
Organism: Streptomyces sp. NPDC058653; assembly: GCF_042716895.1. NCBI lineage: Bacteria > Bacillati > Actinomycetota > Actinomycetes > Kitasatosporales > Streptomycetaceae > Streptomyces > Streptomyces sp. NPDC058653. The sequence continues at coordinate 8,303 of NZ_JBHXRM010000077.1, forward strand.
GACCGCCGGACTCAGCCGCGAGCACAACGACGCGAACGTGATCTCGATCGGCGCCCGGATGCACACCCAGGACGAGTCGACCAGGTTCGTGGAGATCTTCCTCGGCACCGAGTACACGGGCGAGGAGCGCCACGCGCGCCGGATCCGGATGCTCGCGACGTACGAGACGACCGGCGAACTGCCCCCGATCCCCGCGCACCACCCGAACCAGGACTAGAGCCCCGAACTCCGTCTCCGTCCGCGGGCGCCGGACGGGCCGTCGTCACGGTCCGCCGGCGCCCGCCGACACGCACGACGCGTCACGCACAGGCACACCCAGCAAGGAGACCCCGTGCCCGAGGGGCATACGATCCACCGCCTCGCCGAGGACCTGACCGACCGCTTCCACGCGGACCCGGTACGCGTGAGCAGTCCACAGGGCCGGTTCACCGAGAGCGCGGCGCTTCTCGACGGCCGGGTGCTGGACGGTGTGAGCGCCCACGGGAAGCACCTCTTCCTCGGCTTCGCGGACAACGGCTGGATCCATGTCCATCTCGGCCTCTTCGGAAAGGTCGCGCTCGGCGAGGCCCCCGCCCCGCCGCCCACCGACACCGTCCGGCTGCATCTGCTCAACGACACCTCGTACATGGAGCTCCGGGGCCCCACCGCCTGCGCGCTGATCACCGAACCCGAGAAGCGCGCGATACACGACCGGCTCGGCCCCGACCCGCTGCGCCCGACCGACGCGCTCGGCAACGACCCGGAGCGCGCGTGGGCCCGGATCTCCCGCTCCCGTACCACCGTCGCCGCCCTGCTCATGGACCAGAAGATCATCGCGGGCGTCGGCAACGTCTACCGCGCCGAAGTCCTCTTCCGGCACGGCATCGACCCCTACCGGGCCGGCCGCGACCTCACCCGCGCCGAGTGGGAGGCGATCTGGGCCGACCTGGTGGAGCTGATGCGCCAGGGGGTACGCCACAACCGCATCGACACCGTACGGCCGGAACATCTGCCCGAGGCCATGGGCCGCCCGCCGCGCGTGGACGACCACGGGGGCGAGGTGTACGTCTACCGGCGGGCGGCCATGCCCTGTCATCTCTGCGGCAGCGAGATCCGCACGGCCACCCTCGCCGCCCGCAATCTGTTCTGGTGCCCCGGCTGCCAGCGCGCCTAGGGGGGTGTCTTGTCGATGCCTCCTCAGAAACCGTGCGGCAGCCACGGTGCGACCGGCGAGGCGAAGGCCGCCGAGGCCTCCGTCAGCGCACCGGTCCGCCGTTCACGTATCAGCCCCGCGCGCGCCAGCGCCGCCGGTGAGGTGCCGCCCAGATACATCGCGCCCAACTCCCGTACGGAGAGCGACAGATCGGCCGCGTCCGCCGTCCGCTCGCAGGACGCGCCCTTGACGTCACCGGTCAGCCGCCAACGTCCCTCGTTCCAGGGGCAGAAGGCGTCCTCGACCTCCAACACCACGTCCAGCGGCGCCTGATACGTGCGCGCCGCGAGCGCCGCGCCCACCTCCACCAGCCGCACGTACAGCGAGTCCTTCAGCCGGACGTTGGCACGCCGGACGTCGGAGACCAGGTACTGGAACGCGTCGTCCACCGGCAGGTTCGACACACTCACCGTCGACGTCAGGTCGATCTCCGCGAGGAAACGCCACAGCGTCGCGTACGCCACCGGGTCCACGGCGGACACCTGGTCGACAAGGACCGTGCCCCTGGGCCCGGCCGCGTCCCACAGCGCCTTGACGCGGAACAGCGCGTACCCGACCGTCTCGGCACCGTCGCCCTCGCCCCGCCGCGCCAGCACGCACTGGAGCGCGGTCGCGCCCTCGCGCGCCTCGGGCGGGTCGATCAGCAGCTTCCGCTCCCACCCGGGCCGCCGCTCCAGCATCCCGGGGCGGCCCGGGACCTGGCGCGCGTACACCGACTCGATCGCCTCGCGGGCGTCGTCGAGCGCCACGTACCGCAGCCGTACGGGCTCGGCGCCGTCCGCGTCGGCGGGCACCCGGAACGAGACGCGCGAGGTGTCGATCTCGGCGCTCAACTGCCGGGTGCCGACGCCGTATCCGAACCGCCCGTAGATCTCCGGCTCGGAGGCGGTCAGCAGCGCCAGCGGCTGACCCCATGAGCGGACGTCGTCCAACTGCCGCCGCATCATGGAGGTGAGGATCCCGCGCCGCCGGTGCGTCGCCGCGACGCTGACCATCGTGACGCCCGCCGCGGACACCACACCCCCGCCCGGCACGGTGAGCCCGAAGGTGTACGCCCCCGCGGTCGCCACGCACTCGTCGCCGTCCCAGACCCCCACGGAGCGTTCGCACTCCGTCACGGAACGCCACGCCTCGCGCTCCTCCTCGGAGCTGAGGAGCGCCCCGCCGAAGGCTCGTTCCAGCGTCCCGAACCAGCGGTCCCAGTCAGGGGCTTCGAGTACTCGCAAGTCTGTGGTCATATGCCATCAGTACCAGGGCGCGGGTGGTCGAGGCGACCCGATATCGAACGCAATGTCACAGGGGTCCCCCTGCACGGGTGGCCCGCCGATGGATAAGGTCCAAAGACAATGGCCGGTGTCGCGAACGCGGATTCGTACACGGCCCGGATGCGCAGGTCACTGCACCGGGCCCGCATCGCCGTGCGCAAATCCGGGGTCGACTACTTCCGCGGTGACGGCTCGGACTGGATCGCACTCGTCGGACTGCTCCTGACCGTCCCCGGGATCGCCGTCGCCACCATGGCGAACCCCGTCTGGTTCGCGCCGTCCGCGCTCGTCCTGCCGATCGTGGCCGGGGGACTGCTGCTGCGGCCCTCCAGCCTGCTCGCCCTCTACGCGGCCGCCGCCACCGCGCTGATCGTCGAATCGCTGGTCCTCGGCCCGTACGACGAGGGGCCCGCCACCGTGACGCCGGGCACCGTCCTCGTGGTCGCGGCCTGCGGGCTCTTCGGGCTGCTGATCGCCCAGTTCAGGGCCCGTGTCGGCGTGCCGTGGCGGCGCGGCGGCACGATGCTCTTCGACCTGCGCGAACGCATCCGGGTCCAGAGCGCCCTGCCCCACCTGCCCAAGGGCTGGCACCGTGAGATGTCGCTGCGCCCGGCCGGCGGCCAGTCCTTCTCCGGCGACTTCGTCGTGGCGGCCCGCACCAACGGGGGCCGCACGCTCGAGGTCGTCCTCACCGATGTCTCCGGCAAGGGCATGGACGCGGGCTCGCGCGCACTGCTGCTGTCCGGCGCCTTCGGCGGTCTCCTCGGCTCGCTCCCGCCGCACGACTTCCTGCCCGCCGCCAACGGCTATCTCCTGCGCCAGGACTGGGACGAGGGCTTCGCGACCTCCATCCATCTGGTCCTGGACCTGGAGTCGGGCGAGTACGAGCTGCTGTCGGCGGGCCACCTGCCCGCGCTCCAGCTCCACGCGGGCAGCGGGCGCTGGGAGGAGATGGCGGCGGAGGGCCCGCTCCTCGGGGTGTACAACCGCGCGGAGTTCGATCCGGTCAAGGGCGTTCTGCTGCCCGGCGACGTACTGATGCTGTTCACGGACGGCCTGGTCGAGGCGTCGGGCCGCGACCTCAGCGAGGGCATGGACCGTCTCTCGGGCGAGGCGGACCGCTATGTCGCGGCGGGCTTCGTGGGAGCGGCGTGGCACCTGATCGAGTCGGTGGCGAAGCATGTCAACGACGACAGGGCGCTGCTGCTGATCTGCCGCGAGGGCTGAGGCCCGAGGGGCCGGTACGTACCCGTCCGCACCGGCCCCGCACCGGCCCCGTCGCCGGTCAGGCGCCCGACGTCCTGGCCAGTGACAGCTCACCGCCGCCGGCGGCCCCGTCGTCACCACCACCCCCGCGCCCGCCGCCCGGCAGCACCCGCGCCAGCCAGTGCGACTTGGCCGCGGCGAGCGGGCCGAGGACGGCGAGGATCAGCACATAGCCCGCGATGAACGGGGCCAGCCGCTCGTCCAGCGCCGCGCCCGCCGCCATGGTCGCCAGGATCAGCGCGAACTCGCCGCGTGCGACCAGTGTCGTGGCGATGTTCGCCGCGGGGCCGGAGCCGAAGCGGTAGACGCGCGCGGCCACCAGTCCCGCCACCACGTTCATCGTCAGCGTCACGGTGACGGCCGCCACGACCGGCCACAGCACCGTCGGCAGATCGCCCGGATTGATGGACAGCCCGAAGGCGAAGAAGAAGATGGCGCCGAACGCGTCCCGCAGCGGATGCACCAGCGTGCGGATCCGGTCGCCGGAGGCCGTACTGCCCAGCATCAGACCGACCATGAAGGCGCCGATCGCGTCCGCGACACCGAACCACTCGGAGACCCCGGCCATGAAGACCGCCGCGCCCAGGAAGGAGATGACGAGCAGCTCGTCGTCCTTCGTGTCGATGAGGCGGCCGATGACCTTCTTGCCGAAGCGGGCGGCGAGAGCCAGCAACAGCAGGAATCCGAAGGCCTTCCCGCCGTCCGCCAGCGCGGCGGAGAGACTGTCGGCACCGGAGAGGATCGGCTGGAGCGCGGCCAGGTAGAGCGCGAGGAAGATGTCCTCGACGACGATGATCCCGAGGATCGGCCGGGTCTCGGGATTCCCGATACGGCCGAGATCGACCAGGATCTTCGTCACGATCGCGGACGAGGAGATACCGAGCACACCGGCGAGGACCAGCGCCTCCGAGGTGCCCCAGCCCAGCGCGAACCCGAAGCCGAGCCCGGCGCCCACGTTCAGCGCGAGATACGCCCCGCCGGCGAGGGCCATCTTGCGCCCGCCCGCCTTGAGATCGTCGAGATGGAATTCGAGGCCGAGGTAGAAGAGCAGCAGGACGAGGCCGAGGGCCGACAGCATCTCCAGGTCGTGCGGGTCGGAGAGCAGCACGATGCCGGGGGTGTGCGGTCCGAGCAGGATTCCGGCCAGGATGAACAGCGGGATGGTCGGCAGCTCGATCCGGCTGCCGAGACGGGCGAGGAAGGCGGCGGCGAGGAAGGCGCCGCCCATGGCTATGAGGGTGTCTGCGTGTCCGATGGGACCGTTCCTCCATCAAGTCAAAGGAGCGTCAAGGAATCGTCAGTAATTAGTTTACCAAACCATTTATCCTGCAACTTTCGCCCCGTCCGGCACACACCCAGGGAGCCCGACCCATGACGTATCTCAGCCTGGCCGAGGTGGAGTTGATCGCGCGCGAGGCCCACGCCGGCCAGACCGACAAGGCCGGCCGGCCCTACACCGAGCACCTTCGGGCGGTCGCCGACGGGGTCAGGGCGCGCGGCGGCTCGGACGAGCAGATCGCGGCGGCCTGGCTGCACGACTCCGTCGAGGACGGCGCGCTCTCCCGGGAGCGGCTCGACGCCGCCGCGCTGCCGGCCCCGGTCAAGGACATGGTCCTGGCGGTGACGAAGGTGAAGGGCGAGGACACCCTCACGTACACCCGTCGCATTCTGGCCACACCCGGCGCGCTGCTCGTCAAGGAGTCGGATCTGGCCCACAACGCGGATCCGGGCCGCCTCGCCGTGCTGGACGAGGCGACCCGGACCAGGCTCACCGAGAAGTACGCGGAGGTACGGCGGCTACTCGGCCTGCCTCACTGACCGGCCCGCGCCCGTTCCCCGCGCGCCGGCACCGGACACCGCGTCCCTCCGGAACGCCCACGCCATCTCCGGCTCCGTCGCGGCCCGGAAGAGCCGGCGGACCGGCGGCGTGCAGAGCAGTGTCATCGCGGCGCCCGCGAGCAGCGTGAGGAAGACCCTGCCGGCGGGCTCGTTCAGCCAGGCGTTCGTGTCGAAGATGCCGCTGTACACGGCGCCCTTGATCAGGAAACCGTGCAGCAGATAGCCGCAGATGGTGCCCGCGCCGAGCGCGGTGAACCACATCGTGCGGCGCGGCACCCACGACAGGAACGCGGCCGTCAGCACGACCGAGCAGCCGAACAGCGCGAAGGTCATCACGACGCCCGTCCACCACGGCGCCCCTTGGTCCTGCGCCGCGCTGTTGTGGTAGAACCACGCGTTCTGCATCCGGACGGCGGCCCAGTACGCGAAGGCGAGCGCGCCCGCGAAGACGGGTACGGCCAGCAGCCTGACCTCACGCCGCCGCACCAACTGGAAGTGCTCGGGCTTGAGGACGAGCCCGAGCACGAAGAGCGGCAGGAACTGAAGCACGCGCTGGAGGCCCAGGTCCTCGCCGATGTTCGGTGCGAAGGAGGCGAGCGCGGCGATACCGAGGGCGACCGGCAGGGGATGGCGCAGCGAGAGCCAGAGGGGAGTGGTCAGCCGCCAGATGAACAACGCGGCCAGGAACCAGGTGAGATACCAGGGGTCCAGCAGACTGATGGGGTGGCCCGGGTCGTTGGTGAGCCGCTTGAAGAGCGAGTACGCGACCTCGAAGACGACGTACGGGACGGCGATCCCGGTCAGCAGGCGTCTGATCTGGTGCGGGCGCCCGGTGTAACTCCGGGAGAAGTAGCCGGAGATGATGATGAAGGCCGGCATGTGGAACGAGTAGACGACCATGTAGAGCGCCTTCGTCGCCCGGCTGCCCTCCATGACCGGTTCCCAGGCGTGCCCCATGGCCACCAGCACGATGGCCAGGTACTTCGCGTTGTCGAAGAACGCGTCTCGCTTCGTGGACGTCCTCGCGGCGGGAGGTGTCGACTTCGCGGAATCCTGAGCGGTCCGTGCGGGGGTTTCGGCCACGGCGGCCGACGCGGTCTGTGCGGTTGGGGGGACGGGATCCAACTCCCGTGAGCGGGGGAGCGGAGCCCTCTCATATCCGTGCGGAGCTGGGGACATCTGATTAACCCTAGCGCCGCACAATGCGTTGAGTAAAACGTCCTGAACACCTGGGGTGTTCGACACCGAAACAGCCTCTCACCAGTAGATATGCCCCTGTTAATCCCGCTTAAATAGGGCATATCGCCAAGGTGTGACCCTCGATATGACTCCGAGTGAATTCAACGGCCGAACTGTCCGCCGACGGCTGCGAATTGGCTGTGAGTCGACTGTGAACGCACGGAAATGATCGCATCGAATTGACGTGCCCGTTTATGCTCCCGCTCCGCGCGCACCCCGCGTACACCCGGCGCCCACCCCGCGCGCCCGCCGGGCCGAGTTGGCGTGATCCTTACCTCGATGATTCGTCACGGGACGCCTACTGGGCGGAGGTTGGTGGCACGATGGAGGCAGCGGGAATGTGCGAGGCCGTGAGCTCCCGCGGCCGGCAGGGCGGACCGACCGAGGGTGTGATCAGTTGTGGCTATTTCACTGTCTGTGGTGCTGCTGTTGGCGATCATCCTCGTGGTGCTGATCCGCGGCGGCTCCCTGAAGGGCGGCCCGGCGACGGTCGCGATCCTCTTCGGCTTCTTCCTGGCCTCCACGGACATGGCGCCCTCGGTGAACAGGGTCCTCGACTCGCTGGCCGAGACGATCAACCAGATCAGCTTCTAGGACCGCCGCGCGGCGGTCGACCCGGTCCTCTGAAACGCCTCGGGGCCGGTCCGGGAGGACGAACCTCCGGACCGGCCCCGAGCCGTACGGAGCGGGCGACGGGAATCGAACCCGCGTAGCTAGTTTGGAAGACTAGGGCTCTACCATTGAGCTACGCCCGCACGCGCCGGTGGTCATCAGGACCGCGGCACGGAAAACATCGTAGCGGGTCCGTGGCGCTCGGCGCACACCGCTTCCCCGTCGCTCCCGCACCGGTAAACACGTCCGGCGCGGCGCCCGCGGGCATGTACCCTACGTGTCGCACCGACGGGGTGTGGCGCAGCTTGGTAGCGCGTCCGCTTTGGGAGCGGAAGGTCGTCGGTTCGAATCCGGCCACCCCGACCATCAGTACACGTGGCTGTCCAGGATCGCGTTGTGGGCGTCATCCCGCTTGCGGCTACTATGCAAGCTGCGTGCCCGTGTGTCTGAAGAGACTGTGAAGAACCGGGCCGAATCCGCAGGTCCGCCGGAGTCACGGTGGGCGTAACGGATCCCCAGAATCAGCCACCAAGGAGACCGAACCGTGAAGAGCGCCGTGGAGACCCTGAACCCGACCCGGGTTCGGCTCACTGTCGAGGTGCCCTTCGAGGAGCTCAAGGACAGCCTCGACGCGGCGTACAAGAAGATCAACGACCAGGTCACGGTGAAGGGCTTCCGCAAGGGCAAGATCCCGGCCCGCGTCATCGACCAGCGGTTCGGCCGTGGAGCTGTGCTGGAGGAGGCCGTCAACGACGCCCTTCCGAAGTTCTACACGGAGGCCGTCAACGAGGGCGAGCTCAATGTCCTCGGGCAGCCCGAGGTCGACATCAAGGAGCTGAAGGACGGCGAGCTGCTCTCCTTCACCGCCGAGGTCGACATCCGCCCGGTCATCGAGATCCCGGACTACACCGGTATCGAGGTCACCGTCGACGCGGTCGGCGTCTCCGACGAGGACGTCGACAAGTCCGTCGACGAGCTCCGTGAGCGTTTCGCCTCCACCAGCCCCGTCGAGCGCGCCGCCGCCGAGGGCGACGTCGTGACGATCGACCTGGAGGCCAAGGTCGACGGCGAGGTCCTGGAGGACGGCGTCGCCAGCGACGTGCAGTACACCATCGGCTCCGGTGAGCTGCTCGAAGGCATCGACGAGGCCGTGACCGGCCTGGAGGCCGGCGGCGAGGCCACCTTCACCTCGCAGCTCAAGGGCGGCACCGCCGAGGGCAAGGACGCCGAGGTCTCCGTCAAGGTCACCCAGGTCGCCTCGCGCGAGCTGCCCGACCTGGACGACGAGTTCGCGCAGATGGCGAGCGAGTTCGACACCCTGGAGGAGCTGAAGGCGGACAGCCGCAAGCGCCTCGCCAACATGAAGCAGTACGACCAGGCCACCCAGGCCCAGGAGCGCGTCCTCGACGAGCTGCTGAAGCTGGCCGAGGTCCCGATCCCCGAGAAGCTCCTCGAGGACGAGATCAAGACCCGCAGGCACAACCTGGAGCACCACCAGCTCGGTCAGATGGGCCTCGACCTTCCGAAGTACCTGGAGATCCAGGGCAAGACGGAGGAGGAGTTCGACGAGGAGACCAAGGAGCAGGCGGTCAAGGGCATCAAGACCCAGTTCATCCTCGACGAGCTGGTCAACAAGGAGAAGCTGAACGTGAACCAGGAGGAGCTCACCGAGCACCTCATGCGTCGCGCGCAGTCCTCCGGCATGTCGCCCGACCAGTTCGCGCAGGCCGTCGTCGAAGGCGGCCAGGTGCCGATGCTCGTCGGCGAGGTCGCCCGCGGCAAGGCGCTCGCCGTGGTGGTCGAGGCCGCCAAGGTGACGGACACGAACGGTGAGGTCGTCGACCTCCAGGACGACGAAGACGCCGAGGCCGACGAGACCACCGAGGCCGTCGAGGCGTCCGCCGGCGACAGCGCCACGGACACCGCGGCCGAGGCCGCCACCGAGGCCGCGACGGACGACGAGAAGCCCGAGACGAAGAACGAGGGCTGAGCGTCCCCGCTCCACCGGATGTCCGGGCCCCGGGACGCGACTCGCGCCCGGGGCCCGCTCCGTGGCCCTGTCCGGCCCTGCGGCCGTACCCCGCCCCCTGCCACGACCCAACTACCTTGCGCTGCCAGCGAACAGTCCAGGAAGCGGGATGGCGCCCGCCGACCAGCGCGTTAGGGTCCATGAATACGAGGGCTGGGGAGTGCCCCGTCCCCCGGAACGAAAGACGCTGAGACGGCCGGAGCCGTCAGAGACGAGCAGGTGGACACGTGACGAATCTGATGCCTTACGCCGCCGGTGAGCCGTCCCTCGGTGGTGGCCTCGGCGACCAGGTCTACAGCCGACTGCTCGGTGAGCGGATCATCTTCCTCGGCCAGCAGGTCGACGACGACATCGCCAACAAGATCACCGCGCAGCTTCTCCTCCTCGCGGCCGAGCCCGAGAAGGACATCTACCTCTACATCAACAGCCCCGGTGGTTCGGTCACGGCCGGCATGGCGGTCTACGACACCATGCAGTACATCCCGAACGACGTGGTGACCATCGGTATGGGCATGGCGGCCTCCATGGGCCAGTTCCTGCTGACCGGCGGCACCGCCGGCAAGCGCTTCGCGCTGCCCAACACCGACATCCTCATGCACCAGGGCTCCGCGGGCCTCGGAGGCACCGCGTCCGACATCAAGATCCAGGCCGAGCAGCTGCTCCGTACGAAGAAGCGCATGGCCGAGATCACCGCCCGGCACACGGGCCAGACCGAAGAGACCATCATCCGCGACGGTGACCGCGACCGCTGGTTCACCGCCGAGGAGGCCGTGTCCTACGGCATCATCGACGAGATCATCTCCGCTGCTTCGGGTGTTCCGGGCGGCGGCGGCACCGGCGCCTGAGGGCGGACAGCACGCCCAGGACCGGCCACGTCAGCCCATCGAACGCCACCAGGATGGTGAACACCCCAATGAACAACTTCCCCGGCGCCTCCGCGAGCGGCCTCTACACCGGCCCCCAGGTGGACAACCGCTACGTCATCCCGCGCTTCGTGGAGCGCACCTCGCAGGGCGTACGCGAGTACGACCCGTACGCGAAGCTCTTCGAGGAGCGCGTGATCTTCCTCGGTGTCCAGATCGACGACGCGTCGGCCAACGACGTCATGGCGCAGCTGCTGTGCCTGGAGTCCATGGACCCCGACCGTGACATCTCGATCTACATCAACAGCCCCGGCGGCTCGATGACGGCCCTCACGGCCATCTACGACACGATGCAGTTCGTGAAGCCCGACATCCAGACGGTCTGCATGGGACAGGCCGCCTCCGCGGCCGCGGTCCTGCTCGCGGCCGGCACGGCGGGCAAGCGCCTGGCCCTGCCGAACGCGCGCGTCCTGATCCACCAGCCGTCCAGCCAGACCGGCCGCGAGCAGCTCTCCGACCTGGAGATCGCGGCCAACGAGATCCTGCGCATGCGCGCACAGCTCGAGGACATGCTCGCCAAGCACTCCACGACGCCGATCGAGAAGGTCCGCGACGACATCGAGCGCGACAAGATCCTGACCGCCGAGGACGCTCTGGCGTACGGTCTGGTCGACCAGATCGTCTCGACCCGTAAGACGACGGCGGCGGCAGCGGCCTGACCCGTCCGGTGCCCTTGGCGCGGTCTCACGTCCTTGTGAACCGTGCCAAGGGGGGCCCGTACGGGGGGCCAGGCAAGGTACCGTCGGGTATGAGGCACAGGAGCCGCTGAACCAGGCTGCTCCCAGGCGAAGGGGAAGCACCTCGTGGCACGCATCGGTGATGGCGGCGACCTGCTCAAGTGCTCGTTCTGCGGGAAGAGCCAGAAGCAGGTGAAGAAGCTCATCGCAGGTCCCGGGGTCTATATCTGCGACGAGTGCATCGACCTCTGCAACGAGATCATCGAGGAGGAGCTCGCCGAGACCTCCGAGGTGCGGTGGGAGGAACTGCCCAAGCCGCGCGAGATCTACGAGTTCCTTGAGGGGTACGTCGTCGGGCAGGCGCCCGCGAAGAAGGCGCTCTCGGTGGCGGTGTACAACCACTACAAGCGGGTGCAGGCCGGTGAGAACGGCGGCGGCGCGAGCCGCGACGACGCGATCGAGCTCGCCAAGTCCAACATCCTGCTGCTGGGCCCCACGGGCTCCGGCAAGACGCTCCTCGCCCAGACGCTGGCCCGGATGCTGAACGTACCGTTCGCGATCGCGGACGCGACGGCGCTCACCGAGGCCGGCTATGTCGGCGAGGACGTCGAGAACATTCTGCTGAAGCTGATCCAGGCGGCCGACTACGACGTCAAGAAGGCCGAGACCGGGATCATCTACATCGACGAGATCGACAAGGTCGCCCGCAAGAGCGAGAACCCGTCGATCACCCGCGATGTCTCCGGCGAGGGCGTCCAGCAGGCCCTGCTGAAGATCCTGGAGGGCACCACGGCCTCGGTCCCGCCGCAGGGCGGCCGTAAGCACCCGCACCAGGAGTTCATCCAGATCGACACGACGAACGTGCTGTTCATCGTGGGCGGCGCCTTCGCGGGCCTGGAGAAGATCATCGAGTCCCGGGCCGGCGCGAAGGGCATCGGCTTCGGCGCGACGATCCGCTCCAAGCGCGAGATCGAGGAGAGCGACCAGTTCCAGGAGGTCATGCCGGAGGACCTGGTGAAGTTCGGGATGATCCCCGAGTTCATCGGCCGCCTCCCGGTCCTGACCTCGGTGCACAACCTGGACCGCGAGGCGCTCCTCAAGATCCTGGTCGAGCCGCGCAACGCCCTGGTGAAGCAGTACCAGCGCCTCTTCGAACTCGACGGTGTGGAGCTGGACTTCGACCTCCCCGCCCTCGAAGCCATCGCCGACCAGGCGATCCTGCGCGGCACGGGCGCGCGCGGACTGCGCGCGATCCTGGAGGAGGTCCTCCAGTCGGTGATGTACGAGGTCCCGTCCCGCAAGGACGTGGCCCGCGTGGTCATCACCGCGGACGTCGTCCGCAACAACGTGAACCCGACGCTGGTCCCGCGCGAGCCGCGGATCGTGAAGAACGACGGCCGCCACGAGAAGTCCGCGTAACGGCGAAGGCCCTACGCGGGAAGAGGGGCGCCCGGCC
>NZ_JBHXRM010000078.1:0-19647 GCF_042716895.1 Streptomyces sp. NPDC058653
GTGCGGCACACCGGGCGCACGACGCGCAACCTCGGGTTCCCGAGGTGCCCCGCGATCCCTACGGTCCGCCGAACTCGACCGTGTCCACGTCGAACGAGTTGTTCTGCGGTGACGTGAAGACGAGGTACAGCTTGTGCGTGCCCGGGTGGGCCTTCACGGCCACCGGATCGGTCGCCCGGTAGACGTCCCAGTCCCCGGTGTTGGGGATCGGGGTGGTGGCGAGGAGTTCCCCGTCCGGGGCGCCCGCGCGCAGTTCGATCGCGCCGACCCCGTAGGGCGAGGAGATCTGGTAGCGCACGGTGTCGATGCCCTCCACGCTCATCGGTTCGAAGGCGATCCAGTCGCCGTCGCTGATGTCGCCGATCCGTTTGCCGTTGGCGGCGCCCGACTGGTCGACGATGCGTGTGCCCGACTGGTCGTCGTGGTATTCGGCCTGCTTGAGCTTGGGTTGCAGGACGGCCCGCCCGTAGCCGGTCAGCGCCGGTACCCCGTCGCCGCCGCCGTCGGTGTACTTGGCGTTGAGTACGTAGGTGAGGTCGGCGCCCTCGGGATGGCCACCGAGGTCACCGGTGTCCACGGTGCCCTCGCAGCCGGCGATGTCGTTGGTCGGGTGCTCGTGGTCGTCGTGCCCGAGCGCCGGGTTGATGGTGACCTTGGAGCAGTCGACGGTCCCGTCCTCCGGGTCGGTGACGGTGATCCTGTACGGGATGTGGTCGCCGAACTCGATGAGTTTGCCGTCGACGGGGATGTCGATGGTCACCGTCGGGGTGGTGTTGCCCGCGGTGATGGGCACGTTGGCGAAGCCGGACTTCCCGGTGGAGTCGGTGACCTTCAACTGGGCGCTGAACTCGCCTCCTTGGGTGTAGGTGTGGGTGGGGTTCTCGTCGGTGGAGTCGTAGGTGCCGTCACCGTCGAAGTCCCACTCGTAGGTGAGCGCGTCGCCGTCCGGGTCGGCGCTGCCCGCGCTGGAGAAGTCCACTTCCAGGGGGAGCGGTCCGTCGGTGACGGAGGCCGCGGCCTTGGCGACGGGGCTGCGGCGCCCCTGTGCGTAGTCGATGCGGTAGAGGCCGGAGTCGTTGTTGCCGCCGCCGAACTCGCTCCCCCACTCCAGGACGTAGAGCGAGCCGTCGGGTCCGAAGGTCATGTCCATGGGGCTCTTGAAGGCCACCGAGTCCATGAAGTCGTTGACCTTGAGGAGCTTCTCGTCCTTGTCGAAGCGGACTTCCTTGATGTAGTTGCGCGACCACTCGTAGAGGAAGCTCGCGCCGTCGAAGTACTCGGGGAACTTCGTCTCGGAGGGGTTGTCGGCGTCGTAGCGGTAGACCGGTCCGCCCATGGGGGCTGAGCCGCCCTCGCCCATCTCCGGGAACTTCCCGGAGACGCCGTAGCCGTACCAGAGTTCGGGCTGCTGGATCGGCGGCAGGTCGGTCAGGCCCGTGTTGTTGGGCGAGGGGTTGGTCGGGTCGGCGCAGTCGAACTTCTCGCCGATCTCCTCGGTGTCCGGGTTGTACGGCGCGTACGCCTGGTTGTCGCCGTGGCAGAACGGCCAGCCGAGGTTCGCCGGCTTCTTGAGGACGTTGTACTCGACGAGGCCCTCGGGGCCCCGGTCGGTGGTGGGCAGTCCGCGGTCCGGGCCGTAGTCGGCGACATGGACGTAGCCGGTCTTCTGGTCGACGGTGAAGCGGAACGGGTTGCGGAAGCCCATCGCGTAGATCTCGGGACGGGTCTTCGCGGTGCCCTTGGCGAAGAGGTTTCCCTTGGGGATGGTGTAGCCGCCGGTGGGCTTGGGCTTGATGCGCAGCAGCTTGCCGCGCAGGTCGTTGGTGTTGCCCGCGGTGCGCGCGGCGTCGAGCATCTCCTTGCCCGGCCGCCAGTCGATGGGCGCGTAACCCTGCCAGTCGGGGTCGAGGTTGGGTGGTACGTCGTCGCCGACGCCGAGGTAGAGCGTGCCGTCGGGGCCGAACTCGACGGCTCCGCCGGTGTGTCCGGGCTCGGTGAAGGTGCGGGAGCGGTAGGCCGGGACGTCGAGGAGCTTCTTCTCGCTGGCCAGGTCCAGGGTGTTGCCCTTGAGGGTGAAGCGGGAGAGGCGGTTGACGTCCTTGGCCTCACCGGCGGGCGCGTAGTAGAGGTAGACCCAGTTGTTCTTCGCGAAGTCCGGGTCGAGTTCCATACCGACGAGGCCGTCCTCGCCCCCGGTGTAGACGTCGAGCTTGCCCGCGGTGACGGTGGAGTGCGAGGCGGGGTCGAAGATCTTCAGCTCGCCGCTGCGCTGCGCGTAGACGGCCCGGCCGTCGTCGGCGACGTCGAGCTCCATCGGGTCGGCGGTGTTGTCGTCGAGGGTGACCTTCTCGTAGGCGCCCCAGTCGGTGCCGCCGCAGTCGCCGGGCTTCTGGCCGGCCGCCCACTGGAGTCCGCCGACGACATGGTCGCGGAAGGCCTCCTCGTCGTACGCGGGGGCGTCATGGCCCATAGCGGTGGCCCAGACCTTGCCGCCCTCGGTGTTGCGGCACCAGGAGATGGGGTGGTCGGCGCCCATGGCGTCGGGGCCGGGGTTGTAGGTCGTCTCGTCGGCGGTGACGAGGACATGGACGTCACCGCGGGGGTTCTCGTCGAAGTTGTACCACTCCTCCGGGCGCTCCCAGCGTTCGGGAAGTCCCTTGGTGGAGGGGTGGACCTGGTCGGCGACCTTGGCCGTGCCCTGGAGCACGCCGGGCGAGTGGCTGGGCATGTGGGCGCCGCCGTTGATGGTCTCGTCCCACCAGGGGAACGCCTCCTCGACGCCCATGTCGAGGGTGTTGTGGATGGCGACGACGCCCTTGCCGCTCTGCACATAGGTCTTCATCGCCTGGCGCTGGGCCTCGGTGTCCCAGACCATGCCGGAGTTCTGCAGCATCACGATCGCGTCGTACTGCGCGAGGTTGTCGTCGCTGAAGACGGTGGGGTCGTCGCTCTGGACGATCTCGAAGCCGTTCTCGGCGGCCTCCTCCTCGAACATCGTGATGCCGTTCGGGATGGATCCGTGGACGTAGCCGACGGCGCGGGTGAAGAGCAGGGCCTTGAAGGCGGGTTCCTTCTCGGCGGCTCCGGCGCCGGTGGGCAGGGCGGTCAGGGCGAGCAGCAGCGCGCCCGCCCCGGCGACGAACGCTCTTCGGAGCGCTCTCCCGCGCCGCTTACTGTCATGCACATGCCATTTCATCTGCCGATCCTCTCTGGGGGGATGGGAGCGGTCGGTCGGTTCTCGGCCGCCGGACGGCGCTCAGCCGCCGGCGAGAACCCGGCGCAGGAACGCCAGCCCTTCGGTGGCGAGCGCGTCCTGGCTGGATGCGAGCGGGCGCCAGACGGAGGCGGCGACCGCGATCGCGTCGTTGTGCGCGGTGAAGGACTCGATACAGAGCGGCCCCCGGTAGCCGTCGTCGACGAGCGCGGTCAGAAAGCCCGGCCAGTCGAGGTGGTCCGCGCCGGGCGTGCCGCGGTCGTTGGCGCACACCTGGACATGGACGATACGGTCCCCCGCCTCGCGTACGGCGGAAGGCAGGCCGCGCTCCTCGATGTTCTGGTGGTAGACGTCGAGCGCGATGCCGATGGCGGCCGGGTCGAGGCCGTCCATGGCCCGCAGGCACTGGGCGACGGTGTTGAGCAGACTCGTCTCGTACCGGTTCAGCGGCTCGACGGCGACGGTCACCCCGGCCTCCCGGGCGTGGGCGACGACGGGCGCGATGTGCTCCCGCCACTCGGCCCAGGCCGCCGACCGTTCGCCGTCCGTCATGCGCCAGGTGCGCCCGACGGCCGTGTAGACGGGACCCGCCACGACGGGCGCCCCGATCGCGTGGGCCGCGTCGACGCACCGCCGCAGATAGTCCTGGGTGGTGCGCACGGTGTCCCGGTCGGTGGCGACGAGATCGCGGCCCGGGGGCATGACGGCGACGACGGCCGCCGGGGCGAGCCCCGTCTCCTCCAGCAGTTTCGAGGCGGCGGCGGGCTCCCAGTCGTCGGCCGACTCCAGGGGGAGTTCGACGCAGTCGAAGCCCCAGGCGGCAAGGCGCGGCAGGGTGCCGGCCAGGGCCTCGCCGTCGACCGGTGAGTGCCAGATCCACGGGTTGGCGCCGAGCGCGAAGGGCGGGAGCGCGGAGGGTGTCCCGTCCGGCGCCGTCACTTGCCGCCCCAGTCCTTCGGGAAGCCGGGCATCGACTCGCAGCCGCACATCGCGTAGTGCAGCGGCGGCATCCCCGGCTTGAGGTACTGGCCGAGGTTCTCCTGGGTGATGGTGGGCTGCGGGAGCTTCCACTCCTTGGGCACCTTCCGGCCCTTGAGGATGTCCAGCGCGGCGATCACCGGCGTACGCCACTGGAAGGTCGGGTACGCGGGGGCGATGGCGGTGAGGTCCTTGTCCTTCCACGCCTGGAGGAAGTCCTGCTGGTCCTCGCCCGTGATGGGCGGTACGTCCTTGCCCGCGTCCTCGAAGGCCTCGACGGCGGCGACCGCCGTGGCGCCCGAGTCCATCCACACACCGTCGATGTCACCGTGCCGGGTGAGCGCGTCGGTGACGATCGACTTGGCCTTCGCCGGGTCGCCGTCGGTGAACTTGACGTCCACGACGTCGAGTTCGCTCTTGTCGAACGCGACCTTCGCGGCCGACCAGCGCGTCTCCAGGACGTCCACGCCGGGCGAGATGCGCAGGGCGAGGATCTTGCCCTTGGGCTCGACCTTCTCGACGAGGAAGTCGGCCGCCACCGCGCCGTACGCGTAGCCGCCGATGGGGTTGACGAAAGTGACGGCGCAGTCGGTCTCGACACCGCGGTCGAAGACGATGACCGGCAGCTTGCCGCAGGCCTGCTTCACCGCGGGGGTGAGGGTGGCCGTCGTGTTCGGCGAGACGATCAGCGCGTCGCAGCCGCGGGCCGACAGCTCCTGGATGTCGGAGATCTGCTTGTCGTCCTTGCCCTGGGCGTCCAGGACGGTGAACTTGGTGATCTCCTTGTGGAGTCTCACCTCGGCGCGCATGTTCTTCAGCCCCACCTGGCGCCAGGGGTTGAAGACGCCGGCGTTGGAGAAGCAGAGCTCCACGGAGCTCGGGTCGTCCGCCCTGTACTGGGAGGTGTCGACCATCTCCGGGTTGAGCATCTGCTCCCACGGCTTGTCGGCCGGCCCCTGGGGCGTCTCGCCCGCGAGGGCCAGCTGACGGTCGTACTCGGCCTGTTCGAAGAAGGTGGACTGTTTCCCGGTGCCCGCGTCCGCCTTGTTCTCGCTGCCCGAGGCGGCCGGGGGCGACTCGGGTGGCGCGTCGCTCGTGCAGGAGGTGACGAGAACGGCGCCGAGCAGCGCCGCGCCCGCCGCGAGCGCACGTCCGCGGACGGTACGGATGAGGGTCATGAGGGTGTTCCTCCCGTGGGGTGCGTACCGGTGGGGTGCGTGGGGCCCTGTGGCGTACGGCCCGGTGTCGTACGGCCCTGTGGCGTACGACCCGGTGGACCGCCGCCGCGTGCCGTACGACGGTTGCGCAAGCGGGACCAGTCGGCGGCTCCGAGACCGACCGCCGCGATGACGATGACACCTTGGACGGTGGACTCCAGGGCACCGGAGACGCCCTGGAGATTGAGCAGGGTGAACAGTGCCTGGAGCGAGAAGGCGCCGGCCATGGCGGCGACCACCGAGCCCCGGCCGCCGCCGAGCACCACTCCACCGAGGACGACGGCGGTGATGGCCTCGAACTCGTAGCCCCTGCCCGCCTGCGCGGAGACCCCCGAGAAGCCTCCGACGAGGACGGCGGCGAGCGCGGCGGCGACGCCCGAAAGGATGAAGGCGACCGTCCGCACCCGGATCACCCGCACACCGGCGAGGGCGGCGGCGCGGTCGCTGTCGCCGGTGGCGACGAGGGTGCGGCCGAAGTCGGAGCGCATCACGAGGACGGCGACGGCTCCGGCGAGCAGACAGGCGACGACCGCCCAGGGCAGCCAGCCGAAAGCGGTGCCCCGGCCCAACTGCCGGAAGGCGGTGGGCAGTACGCCCTGGGGGGAGCCGCCGGTCCAGAAGAAGACGGCGCCTTCGAGGATGAGCATCATGCCGAGCGTCGTGATGAACGACGGGACCCGCAGGACGGTGGTGATCAGTCCGCTGATCAGTCCGGCGAGGCCGCCGGCGAGCAGCAGGACGGCGGTGACGACCAGCCAGTGCGCGTCGGGGAAGGAGCCGTACAGCTCGGCCGCGACGACCACGCCCGCGGTGACGATCGCGCCGACGGAGAGGTCGAACTCGCCGCAGACGATGACCAGGTACTGCCCGGCGGCCAGGATCACCAGCGGCGCCGCGCGCTTGACGAAGGAGAGGAAACTGTCGGGTTCGTAGAAGCCCGGATCGGTGATCAGCAGCGCCAGAAGCAGCACGGCGAGCAGCGCGTAGACGGGGATTCCGGTGCCGAGCGCGCGGACGACACGGGTGCCGGTGGCCGCCCTCGGGGCCTTGTCCGCCGCGGACAGGGCCGGATTCGGGGTCTCGGTCGGGGCGCTCATGCCTTCCCCCCTGATGTCGGGGCCGCCGGTGCCTTCGGGGTGCGTCCGGGCCGGGCGTAGAGGGCGACGGCGGCGATGATGACGACACCGCGTACGACGTTCTTGAAGAACGGGTCGACGGAGAGCTGGTTGAACACGCTGTCCAGCACGGCGAGGACGAACACGCCGCCGAGGGTGCCCGCCACTCCCCCTCGGCCGCCCGCGAGCGCCGTGCCGCCGAGGACCACGGCGGCGATCGACTCCAGGTCGTAGCGCGCCTCGGTGCCCGCCCAGGGGGCGCCCGCGCCGAGGCGTGCCGCGAGGAAGAGCGCGGCGGCTCCGACGCAGAGCGAGCACAGGACATGGGCGATGACGACGGTGCGTCCGGTCCGTACGCCGGAGAGCCGGGCGGCGTGTTCGTCACCGCCGGTGGCGTACATGTGGTGGCCGAGGCGGGTACGGCGGGTGATGAGCCACATCAGGGCGGCCACGGCGACGAGCAGGAACACCGAGACGGGGACGGGGCCGACGCGGTCGTAGCCGAGGCGCTGGAAGGAGACGGGGACATCGCCCGCGGGTCCGGTGTAGTTGTCCTCGATCCAGCCGCGCAGGATGAACGCCATACCGAGGGTCGCGATGAACGCGTTGACCTTGAGTCCGGTGACGATCAGTCCGTTGGCGAGGCCGACGGCGACGGAGAGCGCGAGGACGGCGAGGACGGCGGTGAGGACTCCGCCGCTCGCCATGGTCTCGGCGGCGACGAGCGTGCCGAGGCTGATGAGGTAGGCGACGGAGAGGTCGAGCGAGCCGGTGAGGATGACGACGGACTGGCCGACGGCGACCAGGCCGAGCGCCACGCAGTTCTGGAGGATCGCGACGGCGTTGGCGGTGGTGAGGAAGTTCCCGCCCTGGGCGGCGACGACGATCCAGCCGAGCAGGGTCACGGCGAGCGCGGCGAGCCAGACGCCGACGACGGGATCGACCGACCGTCGCACCGAGCGGAGCGCCCGGTACCTGGACAACGATGTCTGCTTCGGCGGGGGTCCCGAGGGGGCGGGAGCCGATTCGACGGTGGTCACGCGGCGCCCTCCTCGGGGGCACTCGGGGCGCCGTCGGGCCGGTCCGATCCGGCCGTCGCGAGGCGCATGATGCTCTCCTCGGAGGCCCCGGCGGGCAGTTCACCCACGAGGCGCCCCTCGGACATGACATGGATCCGGTCGCTCATTCCGATCAGCTCCGGCAGTTCGGAGGAGATGATCAGTACGGCGAGGCCCTCGCGCGCCAGTTCGCGTACGAGGGTGTGGATGGCCGCCTTGGCCCCGACGTCCACGCCCCGGGTGGGCTCGTCGAAGAGCAGCACCTTCGGGCCGGCGGCCAGCCACTTGGCGATGACGACCTTCTGCTGGTTGCCGCCGGAGAGGAACTGGACCTGCTGGTCCTCGCCGCGTGAGTGGAGCCGTACCCGTTCCAGGAGGGCCGTGACCTCCCGTCCGGCCGGAGGTCTGCCCCGGACGGCGACGGCGCGGGTGACCAGCAGCGCGTTGTCCCGTACCGACTGGCGCAGGGCCAGCCCCTCGCTCTTGCGGTCCTCGGTGACCAGGGCGATGCCCGCGCGGATGGCCTGGCGGGGACCCGACGGCCGCAGCGGCTTGCCGCCGACGGTCATGGCGCCGGTGGTGAAGGGCGCCGCGCCGAACAGGGCGCGGGCCAGTGACGTGCGCCCGGCGCCCTGGAGGCCCGCGATGCCCACCACCTCGCCGGCGCGCAGGGTGAGGTCGATGTCGCCGAGACGGGCGTTGCCGCCGCCGGTGACCGTGAGCCGTACGTCGCCGATCTCGTCGTGGTGGGCCCGTGGCGGGTAGTACGCGGTCAGTTCGCGGCCGACCATCGCGCGGACGATGTCGTCGGGGGTGGTGTCGGCGGTGCGGACGGTGGTGACATGGCGGCCGTCCTTGAGGACGGTGACGCGCGCCGAGAGGTCGAAGACCTCCTTCAGCCGGTGCGAGATGTACAGGATGCCGAGGCCGCGCGCGGTCAGTCTGCGCACCAGGGCCGACAGGAGCGCCACCTCGTGCTCGGCGAGTGGTGCGGTTGGCTCGTCCATGACAAGCACACGCACGTCGGACGCGAGCGCCTTGACGATCTCGACCGTCTGCTGCCGGGCGACGGACAGGTCCTTGACGAGCGTGCGCGGCGTGATGCCCGTCTCGTCGATCTCGGCCAGGAGTTCGGCGGTGCGCCGTTCCATGGAGGCGCGGTCGACGAGGCCGCGACGGGTCGGCTCCCGGCCGAGGAAGACGTTCTCGGCGACGGTGCGGTGGGCGAGGAGCGCGAACTCCTGGTGGATGATGCCGATCCCGGCGGCCTGCGCCTGGCCCGGGTGGCTGAAGGTGTGCGTCGTTCCGTCGAGCGTGATCGTGCCGGTGTCGGGGGTGTGTTCGCCGGCCAGGACCTTCATCAGGGTGGATTTCCCGGCGCCGTTCTCGCCCACCAGGGCGTGCACCTCGCCGGGTTGAAGGTCGAGTCCCACGTCATGGAGCACACGCACCCCGAGAAAGCTCTTGGACACGCCCTGCATGGTCAGCATCCCCTGGCTCCTCGATGGCTCCTCGGTCGCGGTCTGCTGTGCAATGTCGTGACTGGGCTTTGACCTGTCAAGAGTCCAAGCGCCGTTCATTCAGGCGGAGTTGACGGAGACTTTGGTCGGTGGGCGAAACAACGGTGTCTTGTGAGCAGCGAAAGTCCTCCCTAAGGTGATGCCATGTCTGCGTTGCCGGATAGCAGCAGTTACGCCGTCTCCCACACACCGGGCGAGGTGCTGACGCTGATCAGTTCCGGAGCCGCGGCCACGCGCGCCGATCTCTCCCGGATGACGGGCCTGGCGCGCTCCACGGTCTCCCAGCGCGTGGACGCGCTCATCGCGCACGGCTTCGTCGACGAGTCGGGCCCGGAGGCCGGCGGCTCGACGGGCGGCAGGCCGCCGCGCAGGCTCCGGCTCCGTACCCGCGAGCACGCGGTGGCGGGCGTGGACCTCGGCGCCTCGCACTGCCGGGTGGCGCTGATGGACATCGGCGGTACGACCCTGGCAACGCAGGAGGATCCGCTGTCGATCGGGGACGGCCCCGACTCCGTCCTGCGCCATGTGGAACGCACGCTGCACGCCCTGCTGGAGAAGTCCGGGCGCGAGGCGCGCACGCTGCGGTCGATCGGGGTGGGGGTGCCGGGGCCGGTCGAGTTCTCGACGGGGCGGCCGGTCGACCCACCGATCATGCCGGGCTGGCACCAGTATCCGATCCCCGAGTTCTTCGCCTCGCGCTTCGGCGCCCGGGCCCTGGTCGACAACGACGTCAATGTGATGGCCCTGGCCGAACAGCGGCGCGCGTTCCCCGACACCCGTTTCCTGCTCTACATCAAGGTCGGTACGGGCATCGGCTGCGGCATCGTGGCCGACGGCAGGCTGCACCGGGGCGCGCAGGGCAGCGCCGGCGACATCGGGCACATCAAAGTCGGCGAGCAGGAGGACGCCTGCCGGTGCGGGAACTTCGGCTGTCTGGAGGCGGTGGCCGGCGGCGCCGCGATCGCGGCCAGGCTGGCGGGCCTGGGGCTCGACGCGGCGTCGGGCAGCGATGTCGTACGGCTGGTGAAGTCCGGCAACCGGGACGCGCTGCGCATGGTCCGCGAGGCGGGCCGCGCGGTCGGCGAGGTGCTGGCCGGGCTGGTGAACTTCTTCAACCCCGACACCGTCGTGCTGGGCGGCGCGCTGGCCGCCGTGCACGACCAGTTGCTCGCGGGCGTACGGGAGGCGGTGTACCGCCGGTCCCACCCGCTGGCCACGCATGTGCTGCGGATAGAGCCGAGCCGTACGGGCGAGAACGCGGCGGCGTTCGGCGCGGGCATCCTGGCGATCGAGCACGCCCTGTCGCCGTCGCAGGTGGACCGGCAACTGGCGCGCGAGATCACCTCATGAGCGCCGACGCGCCTCAGAACGCGCATATCTGACGGAGCGTCATGTTCAAGAAACGTCAAGGTCGGATCAACATCGTTCCAGGTCGGCCGAGTCCGCTCATTGGTTCACACCACTGACGCGCCGCAGGCCCATGGCCTGCCGCCCGCGAAACTCCCCGGCACAGGCGCTGACGTGCGAAATCCCCGCCGTCACGCCTGATTGACGGATCGCCTTCCAGCCGATACCCCTGTAGCCCTGCCCTGTGCCCCCCGCACACACCCGCCTGTGCCGGGCACAGCCCCGCTGGCGCTTCGCGCACCATGTCACTGGAGGCCGCATTGCAAGGTTCCGCCCCCACACCCGTCAGAACCGTCCGCGGACGCGCGACACGAACGGCCGGCGCCGTCGCCTCGGCCGCGCTGCTGCTGCCCCTGCTGTCGGCCGCCCCCTCCGCCACGGCGGAGCGGCCCACCGCCGGCTCGCTCCAGCGCGACTTCGCCGCCGCCGCGGACCGGTACGACGTACCGCGGAGCGTCCTGCTCGGGGTCTCCTACCTCCAGTCGCGGTGGGACTCGCACGGCGGCGCGCCGAGTGTGACCGGCGGCTACGGCCCCATGCACCTCACCGACGCCAGGACCGCGATCGCCGAGGCACCGCACCACTCGCACGGCACTGAGGACGCCCGCGGCGACACCTCCCGCGCGGTGAGGGCGGGCGCTCCGGACGAGGTCCGCGAGGCCGTCGTACCCGAGAACTCCGCACTCCCCGCCCGGCTGCGCACCGTCGACCGGGCCGCGAAGCTGACCGGGCAGTCCGCCGAGCGGCTCAGGCAGGACACCGCCGCCAACATCCGCGGCGGCGCTGCCCTGCTGGCCGACGCCCAGCGCGAGCTCGGGAAGCCGCTGAGCGCCGACCCGGCCGACTGGTACGGCGCCGTCGCCCGCTTCTCCGGCGCCGACGACTCCGCCACGGCCGCGACGTACGCGAACGACGTCTACGCGGTCATCAGGGACGGCCAGACGCGTACGACCGACAGCGGGCAGCGGGTGGCGCTGCCGGCCACGCCCGGTGTCGCCCCCGACACCTCGCAGCTGTCCGGGCTCGGGCTGCGCAGGGCCGACGCCGGGCAGAGCGAGTGCCCGCGCACCGTGGCCTGCGAGTGGATCCCCGCGCCGTACGAGGAGTTCGGCGAGGGCGACTACGGCAACCACGACAAGGCCGACCGCCCCGAGGCCGGGTCGCCGTCGATCGACTCGATCGTCATCCATGACACCGAGGCCACCTGGGACACCACGCTCCAGCTCGTCCAGGACCCGACGTACGTCTCGTGGCACTACTCGCTGCGCTCGTCCGACGGGCACATCGCGCAGCACGTGCCGCTCAAGGACGTGGGCTGGCACGCGGGCAACTGGTACGTCAACGCCACATCGGTGGGCCTGGAGCACGAGGGCTTCCTCGTCTCCCCCGACGCCTGGTACACCGAGGCGATGTACCGGACGTCGTCCCGGCTGGTGCGCTATCTCGCCGACCGGTACGACATCCCGCTGGACCGGCAGCACATCATCGGCCACGACAACGTGCCGGGCACGACCGCGTCGACCATCGCCGGGATGCACACCGACCCGGGTCCCTACTGGGACTGGGCGCACTACTTCGAGCTGCTGGGCAAGCCCTTCAAGGCGGACGGCGGGCGGAGCGCGAACGCGGTGACGATCCGTCCCGACTACGCGGCTCACCAGCCGCTCTACACGGGCTGTGTGACGGCGGGTCAGGTGTGCGCGCCGCACGGCTCGGGGGCGGTACGGCTGCACACCGCGCCCGACGCCTCGTCCCCGCTGGTCAAGGACATCGGTCAGCGGCCGAACGGCGGGGACTCCACGACCGGCGTCAACGACCTGGGCGCTCGCGCGTCGACGGGCCAGCAGTACGCCGTCGCCGGCCGCGAGGGCGACTGGACGGCGATCTGGTACCTCGGGCAGAAGGCCTGGTTCCACAATCCGCGTACGGCGCCCACGGCCGTGAGCGCGCAGGAGCGGGTGCTGACGCCGAAAGCAGGTCTCGCGGAGGTGCCGGTGTACGGCAGGGCCTACCCGGAGGCCGCGGCGTATCCGGCCGACATCCCGGTGCAGGCCGTCTCGCCGTTCCCGTACAAGCTGCTCGCGGGCCAGACGTACGTGGTGGGTGACCTGGTGCCGGGCGCGTACTACTTCGCGCCGACCTTCGACACGACGGGTCACCGTGTGGTGAGCGGCAAGGAGCGGTACTACGAGATCCAGTTCGGGCACCGGGTCGCCTATGTGAAGGCGTCCGATGTCCGAGTACTGCCCTCGGGCCGCTGACACGCGGCTCTCGCAGGGCGTCGGGCGCCACCGGCCTGTGGGGGACCGGTGGCGCCCCGCTGTGCGGGCGCGGCCGGTGCCCGACCGGGTTTCGAGCCTCCGCTCACGGATGGCCGGATTCGCCGACCGCCGCTCCACCCCCTCCCTGGGTGTGCCCCTCGTGCGCACGCACGGCATCGGGGCCGTCAGTAGCGCAGCATCGCCGCGATCCGGCCCTGGCCGGCCAGCATGTCGTCGTCGAGGAAGACCACTTGCGCGCCGCCGTCCAGGGCCGACTCGACCAGTTCGTCGACGATGTCGTCCTGCACCTCACGGCCGAGGGCCGTCCCGTCCTCGCCGTCGACGGGGATCAGATGCCCGTCGCCGATCCTCGCGGAACGCTGGAAGTGCTCCTCCACCGCCACGAGGCCGGCCCGCCTCTCGCGCACCGCGTCCCACACCTCGTCCAGACCCGCGGCGAAGGCGCGCCTGCCCTTGGCCTCGTCGAGCCGGGCCATGGCCTCCGTCTCCTCGCTGCGCGCGTACTGCCTGACGACGGGCTGGACCGCCTTCCACAGCACATGGGCGGGACCGTCCGTCAGACCGCCCTTGGCCAGCCGGCCCGACGCCGACCTGGCGGTGCTGCCCGCGTCCTCCAGCAGGGCGAGCGCCGGGGCCACGCCGACCAGATGGAACGGGCGGGGGCGCGCGGCGAGCACGGCCGTGAAGGCGTCGTCGACGGACCGCAGGAACTTGCGGGTCTCCTCGTCGGTGAAGGTGCTCGGCGTGTCCCCGATGCGCTCCTCACGCTCGACGTCCCACGTCTCCTCGGGCGGAGTCATCGGGAAGCCGTCGGCACGGTGCTCGCGCAGGGCCTCCCCGTCGCCGCTCCACAGGGTCGCGCGGTCGGCGGCCACGTTCAGCACCCAGTAGTGCGGTTTCTGCGCGGTCGCGGCCACCAGGTTCCGGGTGAGATAGGTGTCGCTGATGACGACCGATTCGGGCGTCTCGCGAGGCAGGTACCAGACCTGGTGTTCGTCGGCGTCGGCGAGGATCAGCAGACCGTCGCGCTTGTGGCGCAGATCCACCTCGGCCACCGCCCGGCCGAGCTGCGTCCGCACGGCGAGGCAGGCCGCCTTCGAGATGTCCGGGTCGGCCTCCATCCGGTGCACGGCGTCGGCGAGGACGTTGCGCAGCCGTACGGGGTCACCGTCGTTCCGCAGTTCGCGCCGGTGGGTGGGGATCGTCAGGGACACCGCCGGATAGGTCCGCGGCTTCCTCAGCCTGCGCAGGACCTCGGGCGTCAGATCGTTACTGTCCATGCTGCCCCTTCGCTCGGCGGAGGTCCGACACCGGCGAGCGGCCGGCGTGGAGCACCCCGGACCTGTCTCCATCTTGCGGGATCCGGCGGACATCCGCAGGCGCGGAGCCCCCGGATCGAGGCGGGGCTCCGCCCGGCTGCCGCCGCTGCCGGACGAAGCCCCCAGGGGGTGTCTTGCCGATCCTGCCGGGGTCGCGCCCGACCGGACGACACCCCCTCGTACCGCGGCCGTCAGTGCCGGCCGCGGCCCGCTGTGAATTCGTACACCTGTCCGGCGGTGGCCCGGAACTTCTTCTCGCCACCGGGCAGCAGGGTGCTGCGCAGGGTCAGGTTCCCGGTACGGCTCGCCGTGAGGACGATCCGGGTGGCCTTGCCGCCGGCCCAGGTGATGTCCAGGGTGGCGCCGCCGCGTGCCCGCAGCCCGGTGACCGAGCCGTCGGGCCAGGAGGCGGGCAGGGCGGGCAGGACCTCGATCGGGCCGTGCTGGCTCTGGAGCAGCATCTCGGCGACACCGGAGGAGGCGCCGAAGTTGCCGTCGATCTGGAACGGCGGGTGGGTGTCCCAGAGGTTCGGCAGTGTCGAGCTCTTCAGCTGCTCGGTGAGCATCTTGTGCGCGTGGTCGCCGTCCCGCAGCCGGGCCCAGAAGTTGATCTTCCAGGCCTTGCTCCAGCCCGTGCCGCCGTCGCCACGCGCGGTGAGGGACACCTTGGCGGCGTCGGCCCACTCGGTGCCGACCTCGATCTGCCGGCCCGGGTGCAGACCGAAGAGGTGCGAGACATGCCGGTGGTCGTTGCCCGGGTCGTCCAGGTCCTCCTTCCACTCCTGGAGCTGTCCCCACGACCCGATGCGCAGCCCGGGGTCGAGGTCGCGCAGCGCGAGACGGAGCCGCCGGCGGAACCGGGGGTCGTCGCCCAGGGTCTCCGAGGCCTCCAGCGTGTTGGTGAACAGGTCGTGCACGATCTGCTGCGACATCGCCGCGCCGGCCGTGAAGTCACCGTTCTCGGGCGAGTAGCTGGGGGTGACGACGAGCTTGCCGTCACGCGGGTCGGTGCGCAGGAACCCGAGCCAGAACTCGGCGGTCTCCTTCATCACCGGGAAGGCGGTGGAGCGCAGATAGTCCGTGGAGGCGTTGAACCGGTAGTGGTCGTACATCTGCTGGGTGAGCCAGGCGCCGGCCTCCGGGAACCAGAACGACTGCGGGTACTGGTGCAGACCCGTGAAGCCGTACGGATTGGTCTCGTTGTTCACCACCCAGCCGCCGGTCTCGAAGATCTCACGCGCGGTGATCCGGCCCGGTGCCCGCATCGAGTCGACGTACTTGTCGTACGGCACCGTGGTCTCGGCGAGGTTGGTGACCTCGGCGAGCCAGTAGTTCATCTGGAGGTTGATGTTGACGTGGTAGTCGGCGTCCCAGGGCGGGTTGGTGACGTTGTTCCAGACGCCCTGGAGGTTCGCGGGCAGCGAGCCGGCGCGTGAGGAGGCGATGAGCAGATAGCGGCCGTACTGGAAGTACAGCGCTTCGAGCGCCTTGTCGGCCGCGCTCGTGCCGCCGGTGTACTGCGCGAGCAGCCGGTCGGTCGGCAGGTCGGGCACCTGCTGCCCGATGTCGAGCGACACCCGGTCGAACAGCCCCTGGTAGTCGGCGACATGCTCGGTACGCAGGTCCTCGTAACTGCGCCCGGCCGCCCGGTCGACGGCGTCGGTGACCGCGCCGTGCGGGTCGTCGGTGCGGTAGTCGGGGAAGGTGTCGGCGTAGTCGGTACCGGCCGCGAGGACGAACCACGCGCTGTCTGCCCCGCTGACGGTCAGGGTGCCGTTCCCGGCGGTGACGGTGCCGCCCTGGGCGACGACGCGGATCTGGCCCTCGAAGAGCAGCCCGTTGTTCTGGAGCTTGCCCCGGATCGTGAGCCGGTCGCCGCTCGCGGTGGCCGTGAAGTCCTTGCGGGGGGAGGTGTAGCGGAGGGTGAAGCCGATCTTGCCGGGCTGGTCGGCGGCGAACCGGCCCGCGATGACCTTGCCGGGGTGGGAGGCGAAGAACTCCCGTGTGTACGTGGCCCCTTGGTGGGCGTACGACACGCTGGCGAGGGCCGTGCCGATGTCCAGGGCGCGCCGGTAGGAGGAGTCGGGGCCACCGGGCGCTCCCGGGACGTCGATCAGCAGGTCGCCGAAGACGTTGTAGGAGCCGAAGTTGTGCTTGGGCTGGCCGAGCTCCGCCGCGACGGCCTCGGGGGTCATGGATCCTTCGGCGTCGATACGGTCCTGGACTCCGCGCAGCACTCCGGGCCTCGGGCTGGTCCAGTTGCCGTGGTCGTAGTCCGGCGAGCCGGGACCGCCGGTCCAGAGGGTCTTCTCGTTGAGGACCAGTCGCTCGGAGGCAAGCGTTCCGTAGATACCGGCGCCGAGTGCGCCGCTGCCGATGGGCAGGCTCTCGCGCTCCCAGTCGGCAGCGGGCTTCGCGTACCAGAGCGTCAATTCATCGGAGGGGTCGGCGGCTGCGGCTCTACCGGCCAGAGCAGGAACACCCAGCGCGAGAGCACTGGTTACGCCGAGGGCGGACTTCATCGTGGTTCTGCGGGTGATGCCCTGAGTCATGCGGCAGACGTTAAAAGTCCGATGACTGAATTGGCAAGGCACATGACAAAACCTCGCGGCAGGCATTTTGCCACCGCGAGGCGATGAGGTGCGGTCGCACCGGGAAGTGGGGCCGACGAGCGCCCGCGGGTCCGTGGGGGGCGGCTTTCGGCCCCGCCCTGCTCAGCCCTGCTGGAAGAGCTCCGCGGGCAGCGGCTTCAGCAGCGCGTAGAGGTCATCGGTGATCGGCCGGTCCCAGCTGGCGATGGTGACGAGCACGTTGTCGCTGCGGTCGAACTGCACGCAGGCGATGCGGCTTTCGGAGAGCTTCAGCCGGCGCACGATCAGCAGGTTGTCGCCCTGCATCACGGGCACGTCCTCCGTACTGACGACGTCGACCTGCTCCTCGTTCTCCAGCGCGATCAGCAGCTGCGCGACCTCGAAGGGGATCTGGCCGTCCTCCAGCTCGCGGGCCGGCGATCCCTCGGGCAGATTGCCGATGATCATCGCCGGACCGCGTCCGCCGAACAGGTCGTACCGGAGGAAGACGCCCTGACAGCTGCCGTCGGGGGCGGGCAGCAGACCCGCGCCCAGATTTCCGGGCCAGTCACCCGGATCCATGGCCAGGACGTCGAAGTCCGGGCCCGCGGGTGTGGCGGAGCTGCGGCGGCGGAGGAAGGACATGGGGCAATGGTACGTCTCCGCGGGACCCCGGCGACGCGGGACCCTGGGGCTCGTCGGGGCGGGACCCCGGGCGCGGTCAGGTGAGGTCGAACTCACCGTCGCGGGCGTTGAGTACGAAGGCCCGCCACTCCGCGGGGCTGAAGATCAGTGACGGATTCTCCGGTTTACCGCCGTTGCGCATGGCGATGAAGCCTTCCACGAAGGCGATCTGGACGTCTCCCGTGCCCTGACTGCTCGAACGCCAGTCGGCGTTGCTCAGATCCAGCTCGGGCTTGTCCCAGCCAGCCAACGGCTGCTGGGTGGTGGTGCTCTCAGCCACGTCCCGCTCCTCCCGGTTCGTCGTCCGGGGCCAGCCTATCGATCGTTACCGGTCCCCGACAGGCCACCGCACCGGCATGTCCCCAACCCCCGGACAGAGTTCAACAGTTGGCCACCCGCGGCCCCTTCCCCTCGTACCCGCCGGCCTTTCCGGGCCGGGGACGGCGCCGGGGTCCGGGGTGCGCCCCGAGCCTTGACGCGCGTCCGGAGGGCTGGATTACTGAGCGGGAAGAGGATCAACCGAATGATCGGTCGTCCGGAGCGTCCGGCGGTCGCCGCGGTGCGGGCGTCGGCGACCGGCCCCCGGTCGGCCGCCGGGTCGACGCGGGCACGGAAGAGTCGGAGAGTGAGCGATGACGGTTCTGCTGGACGCCGGGGAGCGGCTCGGCCGGGACGAGCTCGAGACGTTGCAGCTCACACGGTTGCGGGCGACGCTGCGGCACGCGTACGAGAACGTGCCGTTCTACCGGGAGTCGTTCGACGCGGCCGGTCTCGGGCCCGACGACTGCCGCTCGCTCGCCGACCTCGGCCGCTTCCCCTTCACCGTCAAATCCGATCTGCGCGACAACTATCCCTTCGGGATGTTCGCCGTCGACCAGGCGGACGTACGGCGCGTCCACGCGTCCAGCGGCACCACGGGCCGCCCGACCGTCGTCGGCTACACACAGGGCGATCTGGACACCTGGGCGGACGTCGTGGCCCGCTCCATCCGGGCGGCCGGCGGCCGGCCCGGCCACAAGGTCCATGTGGCGTACGGATACGGCCTGTTCACCGGCGGTCTCGGCGCGCACTACGGCGCCGAGCGGCTCGGCTGCACCGTCATCCCGGCGTCCGGCGGCATGACCGCGCGACAGGTGCAGCTGATCACGGACTTCCGGCCGGAGATCATCATGGTGACGCCCTCGTACATGCTGACGCTCCTCGACGAGTTCGAGCGCCAGGGCGTCGATCCCCGGACGACCTCGCTGAAGGTCGGCATCTTCGGCGCCGAGCCGTGGACCGAGGAGATGCGGCGGGAGATCGAGGAGCGCTTCGCGATCGACGCGGTGGACATCTACGGCCTCTCCGAGGTCATGGGCCCCGGCGTGGCGCAGGAGTGCGTCGAGACGAAGGACGGGCCGCACATCTGGGAGGACCACTTCTATCCGGAGGTCGTCGACCCGTTCACCGGGGAGGTGCTGCCCGACGGCGCGGAGGGCGAGCTGGTCTTCACCAGCCTCACCAAGGAGGCGATGCCGGTGATCCGCTACCGCACGCGCGATCTGACCCGGCTGCTGCCGGGCACGGCGCGGGTGTTCCGGCGGATGGAGAAGGTCACCGGGCGCACGGACGACATGGTGATCCTGCGCGGGGTGAATCTGTTCCCGACCCAGATCGAGGAGATCGTGCTGCGTACGGCGGGGGTCGCCCCGCACTTCCAGCTGCGGCTCACCCGCGACGGCCGGATGGACGCCCTGACGGTACGGGCCGAGGCGCGGGCGGGGGCGACGCCGGAGCAGCGTACGGCCGCCGAGCGGGCGATCGCGGCGGCGGTGAAGGACGGGATCGGGGTCTCGGTGACGGTCGAGGTGGTCGACCCGGAGACGCTGGAGCGTTCGGTGGGCAAGATCAGGCGGGTCGTGGACCTCAGGACGCCGTGAGCGGCGCGCGGCGCCAAGGCCTGTCCGGCGGCTCTTCGTGGATCGGCCCGGGGGCTCCGGTGCGGTGCGTCGCGAGGCAGAGGTGCGCCAGCCGTACTCGGACGACTCCGACAACGCGGGCGGCACCTCTCCCCCGGGGAGAGGTGCCGCGCCGCCGCGGCAGCAGCTCGTGCCCACTGCGGCGTTCCCGGCCCGCGAAGATCCGCCGGCGAGGCCCTGGGGCCGCGGCCGGGACCGCGTCGCGCGGCTGCCGGGTCGCGGCCGCTGGGCCCCTCACGACGTCGGGGCCCGGGCCCGGGGGTGAGCCCCCACCCCGGCAACCGGGGGAAGCGGCAGACCCCCCCCCGACACCACCTAGACGTCA
>NZ_JBHXRM010000079.1:0-19128 GCF_042716895.1 Streptomyces sp. NPDC058653
GGGAGCGGCCCGGCCGGCGACCGGGGTGGTGACAGACGCCGCCGATCAGTAGGGACCGTTCACGTTGTCGATCGAGCCGTAGCGGTCGGCCGCGTAGTTGCACGCGGCGGTGATGTTGGCGACCGGGTCGTAGCTGTCGGTCGACGTGCCGGGCACGTGGTACGCCTCGAACGTCGGGGCGATGACCTGGAGCAGGCCCTTCGAGGGGGTGCCGGCCGCGGCGTTGGAGTCCCAGTTGTTGATGGCCTGGGGGTTGCCGCCGGACTCGCGCATGATGTTGCGGTGGATACCGTCGTACGAGCCCGGTATGCCGTGCTGCGCCATGATGTCCAGCGCTTCCTTGATCCAGCCGTCGAGGTCGTTGGTGTAGGTCTTGGCGGCGGTCTCGACGGCCTCGGTGGCCTTGCCCTCCGACGCGTTCTCGGTGGAGGCGGTCGGGGCCGAGGAGGACCCGGTGGCCTTGGCCGCTCCGGAGAGCTTCAGCTTGAGGCCGGGGTGAATGAGCGACGGGTTGTCGCCGACGGCGGCGCGGTTGGTCTTGTACAGCGCCTGCCAGCCACCGCTCACGGAACGGGCGTCCGCGATCTTCGCGAGGGATTCGCCCTTCACGACGGTGTGGGTCACCTTCTGGACGGCGCTCGGGGCCGCCTGCACGTGCTGCGGGGCGGGGGCGGCGCCCGCCGTGGTGGCGGTCACCAGCGGAAGGGCGAGTGCGGCACCACCCGTGCCTGCGGCGATGAGGCGGCGGGCGAGCGGGCTGGTGCGGGAACGGCGGTGCTTACCCTGTGCGGGCATGACGAAATCCTCTCCGTCGCCTGCGAGGTGAGCTGTCGGGTTCGGGCGGGAGATGCCCGGTCGCGCGGATGGCGCGACTTCACCCCGAGCCGGTCCGTGGTAACGAATCGGCGACTTACCTGGGTCCCCCGCTCCTGCCGTCCATGAGTGGTTGGGTGCGGTTTCCGGACAGCGGCAGGATTCGGCGTTCCGTCCGGAATGACGAGAACGTAAGCGAGAAGGTCCGGACGAAACAAGTCCTGAATTCACAGCGCGTTGTCATTCAAGGATCCGGGGCCGGGCAATTCGAATTCCGGCGAGGCCGTTCAGGGCTCAACTTTCTTTTGCCGCACGGGAGGTGGGGCGTGGCGGTGAGCCGTGGGCGCCGGTGAAACTGTGACACACATCACGGGTCGCGGATGCAACCGCCCGGACACAACACCACCCAGAAACGGACAAGTTAGGCTCGATATATACATAACAACCCGCGCCACAAAATGGACAAATGGCCGTTTTGTAAGAGTTGACGGAAAGCCGGAGATCGCGGTTCGAACGGGGGCGTCCGGTCCCGGAAAGACTCGACGCCTTCCGCGGGCTCCTGTTCGAGGAGCGGTGCGGAAGGCGTCGAAGGGATTGCGGGAACCGGCTTACCGACCGGGTCCGGAGGCGCCGTTGATTCCGGGGGCGCCGTTGATGACGAAACTCGACCCCGGCTCGACGAGGACATCGCCCTCGGCGGAATCGGTGATGGTCACGTCCGTCAGCGTGGCGCTTCCCCGGGCTCCGCCCATGGCCAGGATGCCGGAGCCGTTGTTGGACCTGTCGATCGTCACTCCGCTGATCTCGACGTCCGGTACGTTGCCGCCACCGTTCTTGAACTGAATGCCGTCATACGTCGAGTCGGAGATCTCGGTGTCCCTGATCTTCACTCCGGTGATGTCGCGGCTCGCCGGGAAAATGGTGATCGCCCCGAACTCCTGGTCCTCGTTCCAGAAGGCACCGCCCGTACGGTGGAGCGCGTTTCCGGTGAGCAGGGTCTCGCCCGAGAACGGCAGCGGGTCATGGTCGGTGGCCAGCATGATGCCCGGGTAGTTGGCCGTGTCGGCGATCAGGTTGTTCTGCACCTTGTTGCCGTAACCGCCGTATATCGCGACGCCGTTGGCCCGCCAGGGCAGCTGGATCGTGTTGTTGGTGAACGCGTTGTCGTGGGCGATGTCCACCGCCGGGTCCTTGACATAACGGTTGGCCCAGACGGCGAGCGAATCGTCGCCCGTGGTGCGGAACGAGGAATTGTCCACCGACGAATTCCGGGTGCCGTTGGTGAAGTTGATGCCGTCCGCGTATGTGTTGCGGATCCGCATTCCGCTGAACTCCAGGCCGTCGGCGGGACCCCAGAGCGCGGGAATGTTGTCGTAGTCGCGGCCGACCCAGACCCCCACGTTGGCGTGCTCTATCCATACGTTGGAGATCTTGATGTTCTGCCCGAAGCGGCCGTTCAGGCCCACACCGCCCTCGGCGCCCCCGCCGCCGCGGATCCGGCCGGAGCCGAAGATCGCGATGTCGGAGATCTGGGTGTTGTCGTCGATGTCGAAGCCGAAGTTGCCCTCGTGCGGGTGGTTGATCCCGCCCGCGTTCTGCGGCTCGGTGAGGGTGTAGAGCTGCGAGTGCCACATGCCGGCGCCGCGGATCGTGACGTCGCTGATCCCGATCTGGTTGTACTGGCCCTGGTTCGCCGGGTCGTCGGTCAGGATCTTCTGCTCCTGGCGCCACCGGCCCTCCGGGATCCAGACGCAGGCGATGTCGCCGTTCTGGTCGGCGGTCACGGCGTCCTGGATGGCCTTGGTGTCGTCGTCGCCGTCGTCCGGCACTGCGCCGTACTCGGTGATCGAGGTGCACTCGGCCGGCTTGCTCGCGGGCGGTGCCACCTGCTCCAGGTCGATCAGATCGACGATGTAGAACGACGCGGAGTCGTCCGCGTCGCGCTGGAGCTTGAACTTCGTGCCCGCCGGATAGCTCTTCTCCAGCAGCGCGTGCGACTCGTCGAAGAGCCGCCGGGCGTCCGCCTGGGGCGAGTTGGTCAGCGACTCGGGATCGTCGGTGTTGCCGTACAGCCAGCTGTGCTTGGACGACAGGTCCAGCTTCTGCACGAAGGCGCCGTCGGCGTAGAGGCTGAGGGTGGCGTCGATGCCGCCGCCGCCCGGCGCGTCGGGTATGGAGTTGCGTACGACGATCGAGTTGGCCTCGTTGGTGGAGGTGAACTCCACGAACTGCCCTGAGCTGTCCAGTCGTACCGATTTGCGGCCGGACGACTCGCTGCCGAAGTTGGTGTGCCCGAAGGTGCGCTTCGGGTCCGCCTCCAGGAGCGTGCCCTCGTAGTCGGCGGCCTCCGCCTCGTACTCGACGTACGGGAGGGCGGCCCCGCGCTCGGCCGCCGCCGGCCGCGCCGACGTGTCGTCGGCCTCGGCCGGCCCGGGCGCCGCCGACGCGGCGGGCAGGAGTCCGACGACGAGCAGGCCGGTCAGGGAGATGCCGGTGATCAGTCGTCGTCTCAGATGCTTCGACTTCATGGTGTCCTCTGTTTCCGTGGGGTCGACAGAGTGAGAAATGCCGGTCCGTGGTGGGGGTGGACGGCAGGACCGCGATCAAACAGGACAGAACGCCTGCCCCGATCTTGCAAGAGAACCGCAGATAATTGAGCTGCACAGTTCGGGTCCTGCGATCAGGCAGTGCGAGTTTTCAAGCATGTCACCGGTTTGTCAACAGCCCGCGTCGGACGGGGACTTGGCGCGGGACGGAGTGCGGCCGGGGTGAACCGCCGTCGGGAGGCGGCCTGGCGTACGGCCGCGCGATGCGCCGGGCGCACGCGCGGAGAGTGAACCCGATCAACTGGCTGTTAGCTCCATAGGACCAACATCGCTGGTTCTTCTGGACCTTTCCTCTCGAACATGGCCAGCATTGATTACAGCGAGTAGTCATTCGCTCCGGGGTGCGGCACCGCCGCACCCCGTGCTCCGACGATCCCTGAAAGGACCTGGCACAGCCCCATGAGAGATCCCCGCTCCCGCACCAGGCTGTCCCGCACCCTGGCGGCCTTCGCCGTCGTCGGCGCCGTCGCCGCGTCAACTCTCGCCGGTGCGGCCCCCGTCGCCGCGCACGGCGGCGAGGGCCGCCACGACCACGCCACCAGGGCCGGCGTGGAGCCCGCCGAGAAGCCCGAGGTCGATCCCGCCGAGGTGGCGGTGCTCGGCCGTGAGCACGCGCAGGAGCACGCCACGACGCGCCAGGGAGCCGAGGATCTCGGCACCTACCCGCAGGCGACCCGTACCGCCCGGCTGAAGTCGCTCACCGAGAGCCAGCGCAGGACGAACAGCGAGTACCGGGCGTCGGACTCCGGCGTCTTCAGGGAGTACTTCGACTCACCGGACTTCGGCGTCCACATCGCCCAGTTACCGACGGGCAAGGTGCTCCTCTTCTCCTTCGAGCGGATCGAGACCGACCCCACGAAGGAGACGGCGCCCACCCAGGTCGTCGGCGCCGCCAACCGGGGCCGCGCCTTCCTCTGGGACCCCGCGAAAGGCACCGGCGACGGCGCCTTCAAGAAGGTCACCCCGCCCGCCGTCACGATGCCCGACAGCACGGGCGTCTCCCGCCCCGCGCCCGTCTTCTGCGCGGGCCACGCCTTCCTGCCGAACGGGATGCTCGGCGTCTTCGGCGGCAATCTCGGCGGCAACGGCGGCTCGGGCGCCAAGCTGTCCTTCGTCTTCGACCCCTGGAGCGAGACCTGGGCGATGAACGAGGACATGTCCGTGGGCCGCTGGTATCCCAGCGTCGTCACCGGCCCCGACGGCCGGATGCTCATCATGTCCGGCCAGTCCGAGCTGGGCTGGGGCACGCCCACCCCGATCGTGGAGCGGTTCCCCGCGCTGGGCGACCCCGTGCCGTATCTGAAGACCGACGTCCCCCGGTTCCAGGACGTGGAC
Organism: Streptomyces sp. NPDC058653; assembly: GCF_042716895.1. NCBI lineage: Bacteria > Bacillati > Actinomycetota > Actinomycetes > Kitasatosporales > Streptomycetaceae > Streptomyces > Streptomyces sp. NPDC058653. Next base: position 4,755 of record NZ_JBHXRM010000079.1, read on the forward strand.
CGCTTCCGCGCGGACGCGCCGTACAAGCTGGACTACCCGCACCTGTTCAGCCTGCGCGACGGGAAGATCTACGGGCTCGGACGCAGCCACGACCAGCAGTGGCTCTTCGACCCGGTCAAGGAGACCCGGGCCGATCTGGCGCAGCGGCCGGGCGCCGTCGACCGCAGTTACGGCTCCGCGGTCCCGCTCCCCGGCGGCTTCCGAGGCCCGGACTCGGTCCTGGTCCTCGGCGGCGACCGTACGGACCCGAACACCTACCAGCTCGCCGCAGGCAAGTGGAAGACCAAGGAGGCGCGGGCCTTCGGCCGTACGCAGGACAACACGCTGCTGCTGCCCACCGGGAACCTGCTCACGGTCAACGGCTCCTACGACATCCGCGACTACGGCAACGGGCAGTACAACCCGAACGCGGACCTGAAGTACCGGCACACGGAACTACGGGACGAGAACGGCGACTGGCGGCTCGGCCCCGTCCAGCGGCTGCCGCGCGGCTACCACTCGAACGCCGTGGTGCTGCCCGACGGGCGCGTCATGGTCACCGGCGACGAGGCCCAGCAGATCGCCAACGACCGTGACATCAAGGACGACATGGACGGCACGATCGAGATGTACGAGCCGCCGTACCTCCACAACGGGGCGCGTCCCGTGCTCGATTCGGCGCCGACCCGGCCGCTCGTCTTCGACGAGCGGTTCACCGTGGCCAGTTCGACCGCCGGCGAGGTGAAGCGGGCCGTGCTGCTGGCGCCCACGACCGCCACGCACTCGGTCAACACCAGCCAGCGCCATCTGGAGTTGCGGATCAAGCGGCAGGGCAACGGGGAGCTGGACCTCCAGGCGCCGCCGACCGCCGAGGCCGCGCCGCCCGGCTGGTACATGCTGTTCCTGCTCAACGAGGAGGGTGTGCCCAGCGTCGCCAAGTGGATCTCCCTCGTGCCGGCGGGGGCGCGGTCATGACGTATGTGATGGAGCCGCCGAAGACGTACGACCCACCCGTCGCCGAAGCGGTGCTGCCGCTGCGCCGGAGCCGGGAGATCCAGGGCGACATCATCGCCGGGGCCAAGAAGGACCATGTCCAGCTGCTCCTGCTGAAGTTCGAGAGCGACCGGCTCGCAAGGATCTGGCTGCGCCGGCTGCGGCCCCGGATCGCCACGACCCGTCAGGTCGCCGCTTTCAACGCGGAGTTCAGCAGGGCCCGGAAGCAGTCCGGCGGGGACGATCCCAAGGCGCTCAACGCCGTATGGCGGGTCGTCAGCTTCACCTATCCCGGGCTGAAGCTGCTGGCCGGGCGCGATCCCTTCCCGTCGGTGCCGCCCGGCAGCACCCAGGAGGCGTACAAACAGGGTCCGGCCGCGCGCGCCGCGATGCTGGGCGACACGGGCCAGTGCGCCCCGGAGCACTGGCTGTTCGGCAACGGGACGGGCCAGCCGGTCCACGCGGTGCTCACCGTCGCCGCCGACCGTCCGCAGGATCTGCGGGTGGCGCTGACCGAGGAGCGCGAGGAGGCCGTCCGGCACAAGGTCGTGATCGTCTTCGAGCAGGACGGCGCGACGCTTGAGGGAAGCCGCCGGGGCAAGGAGCATTTCGGCTTCAAGGACGGCATCAGCGAGCCGGCGATCAAGGGATTCGACCCGCCCGACCCGGACAGGCCCGAGCACAAGAAGGGCAGCCCCGGCACCCGGATCATCCCGGCCGGTGAGATCGTCGTCGGGTACGAACGGGACGACGGGAAGCGCAGCGACCTCCCGGACTGGGCGCGGAACGGCTCCTTCCAGGTTGTGCGCCGGCTCGCGCAGGACGTCCCCGGGTGGTGGGCCCAGGTCGCGGCCCGGCTGAGCGACCTCAAGCGCCAGGAGGCGGTGCCGCCGGAGGCGACGACCGAGTGGCTGGCCGCCCGTCTGGTCGGCCGCTGGCGTTCGGGCACCCCGGTGTCGAAGTGCCCGCACGCGGACAGCCCGAGCGACGCGGAGGCCTGGTCGGACAACGACATCAGCTACCGGGGGGACCCGGAGGGCGAGATCACCCCGCTCTTCTCGCATCTGCGCAAGACCAGCCCGCGCGACGGGCTGCTGCTCCACTCGGGCGACAAGGAGACCGTGCCGGAGAAGGGCGTGCTCGACGGGCGGCGCATCATGCGGCGCGGTATCCCCTACGGGCAGCCCTTCGACCCCGCCGGCAGCGCGGGCAACGGCCCGGACGCGCCGCGCGGTCTGGTCTTCGTCTGCTACCAGGCGGATCTGGTGCGGCAGTTCGAGTTCATTCAGAAGGACTGGATCGAGGACCCGGACTTCCCGAGGCGGAGCGCGGTGCCGGGCCGGGATCCGCTGGTCAGCACGGCCACCGACGTCAGCTTCAAGGGCTGCTCGGTGCGCTTCGAGCAGTTCGTCAGGACGGAGGGGGCGGTGTACGCGTTCTCCCCCTCCCTCTCGACGATCGAGCTGCTCGCGGACGGCAAGCTGGACGGGGGCGGCGCCCCGGACGGCGACCGCATCCTGGAGGCTCCCTTCACGCTGCGTCCCGGGGACGGGCCCGTCGGCACGGCCAAGGCGAGACTCGTGATGCGGCGGGACGGCGATCTCGCCGTCCTGGACGAAGGTGATCAGGTCCGCTGGGCCGCGGGCGTCGCCGACAGCGGCGGAGTCAGAGCGGTCTTCCGTGAGGACGGCGACATCGTCGTCCTCACGGCGGCCGACAGGCCGGTGTGGAAGTCCCGCACCACCGGCAATCCCCACGCGAAGCTCCTCGTCCTCACCGACGGGAACGTGGTGATCCGCGCCGCCGACGGCACGGTGGTCTGGCAGACCAACACCGCGCACTGACCGGCGCCGCGCGCCGGCCCGAGGCCGCGGTGGACGGCGGCCCCCCAACCGCCGTCCACCGCACTCCGCACCCCGCGCCGTCAGGGGCGATGATGGAGGTATGGCGAATCCGACAATCCTGACCGTCGACGACGATCCGGCCGTCTCACGGGCGGTCGCCCGCGACATCCGGCGGCACTACGGCGAGAGCTACCGGGTGATGCGCGCCGTGTCGGGCGAGGAGGCCCTGGGGGCGCTGCGGGAGATCAAACTGCGTGGGGACCAGCTCGCGATCATGCTGGCGGACTACCGGATGCCCCATATGAACGGCCTGGAGTTCCTTGAGGCCGCCATGGACCTCTTCCCGCTCGCCCGCCGGGTGCTGCTCACCGCGTACGCGGACACCGAGGCCGCGATCGACGCCATCAACGTCGTGGACCTCGACCACTATCTGCTCAAGCCGTGGAGCCCGCCGGAGCAGAATCTCTACCCGGTGATCGACTCGCTCCTGGAGCTGTGGCTCGCCACCCCCGATCCCGTGGCCACCGAGACCCGGGTGGTGGGCCATCGCTGGTCGGCGCCGTCCTTCGCCGTACGCGACTTCCTCGCCCGCAACCTGGTGCCTTTCCGGTGGCTGCTCTCCGACGAACCGGAGGGGAGCCGGCTGCTGGCCGCCGCCGGGCTCACCCAGGCGGACGTGCCGATGGTCGTCACCTCCGACGGCAAGACGCTGGTGAACCCCTCCGAGCGGGAACTCGCCGCGCACGTCGGGCTGAGCACCGTACCGACCTCCGACTTCTACGACCTGGTCGTCGTCGGTGGTGGCCCGGCGGGGCTCGGGGCCGCGGTCTACGGAGCCTCCGAAGGGCTCCGTACGCTGCTGGTGGAGCAGCAGGCCACCGGCGGGCAGGCCGGCCAGAGCAGCAGGATCGAGAACTATCTGGGCTTCCCCGACGGAGTCTCCGGCCAGCAGCTGACCGAACGGGCCCGCCGCCAGGCGCTCAAGTTCGGGGCGGAGATCCTCAGCACGCAGCGGGCCGTCGCGCTGGACGCGGCGGGCTCCGGCCGGGTGCTGCGCCTCGGCGAGTCCAGCTCGGTCACCGCGCACACCGTGGTCCTCGCCACCGGGGTCTCCTACCGGCGGCTCGGCGCCGCCGGTGTGGAGCAGCTGACCGGCACCGGCGTCTTCTACGGGTCGACGGTCACCGAGGCGATCAACTGCTCCGACCAGGACGTCTACATCGTCGGCGGCGCCAACTCCGCGGGGCAGGCCGCCGTCTACTTCTCCCGCTACGCGCGCCATGTCCATCTGCTGATCCGCCAGGGTGATCTGAGCCGTTCCATGTCGAGCTATCTGATCGACCAGATCAACGGCATCCCCGCCATCGAGGTCCATCCGTGGACGGAGGTGACGAGCGCGGAGGGCGACGGGCATCTGCAGAGCCTGACCCTGTGCGACAGCCGTTCCGGGGAGAGCTGGGACGTGCCCACGTCGTGGCTGTTCGTCTTCATCGGCGCCGAGCCCCGTACGGACTGGCTGGACGGCTGCGTCACCCGCGACGAGCACGGATTCGTCCTGACCGGGACGGACCTCATGACCGGCGGACAGCGCCCGGCGGGCTGGCGGCTGCCACGCGACCCCTACCACCTGGAGACGAGCGTCCCGGGCGTCTTCGCCGCCGGTGACGTGCGCGCGGCCTCGGTCAAGCGCGTCGCCTCGGCCGTCGGCGAGGGCGCCATGGCCGTCTCCCTGGTGCACCGATATCTGGAGGCACAGTGACCACATCCTCGGAGGACCGGCTGACACCGGACCAGCTGCGTACCCTCTTCCTCTTCGAGGCCCTCAGCCTGGAGCAGCTCGACTGGCTGTCCGCGCGCGCCCGGGTCGAGCGGTGGGAAGCCGGTGAGGTGGTCTACCGGGAGGGCGAGCCGGCCATCTGCTTCTTCGTCCTGCTCAGCGGGGCCCTCTCGCTCCACCGCGTGCTGCACGGCGACGACGTCGAGGTCAACAGAACAGATCAGCGGGGCGTCTACAGCGGCGGGACGCGCGCGTATCTGGGCGACCGGGTCGAGCAGACCTATCAGCACACGATGCGCGCGGTCAGCGACGCAGAGTTCCTGGTCCTGCCGGCCGAGGAGTTCGCGTGGGCGGTGCGCACCTGGTTCCCGATGGCGCTGCATCTGCTGGAGGGCCTGTTCTTCGGTACGCGCGCGGCCAACGCGATCGTCAGCGAACGGGAGCGGCTGCTGGCGCTGGCGTCCCTCTCCGCCGGGCTCACCCATGAGCTGAACAATCCCGCGGCCGCCGCGCTGAGGGCGACGGCCGGGCTGCGCGAACGGGTCACCGGTATGCGGCACAAACTGGCCATGATCGCCGACGGCCGGGTCGACGGGACCGAACTGCACCGGCTGGTCGGGCTCCAGGACGACGCCGTGCGGCGGGCGGCGACGGGCGTGAACATGACCGCGATGGAGGCCGCCGACGCCGAGGACACCGTCGGCGACTGGCTGGAGGACCACGGCATCGCCCGTGCGTGGGACCTGGCGCCGTCGCTGGTGGCGGCGGGCATCGAGGTCGAGTGGCTGGAGGGCGCGGCCAGGACGGTCGGTGCGGAGCATCTCGACGCGGCGGTGCGCTGGATCACGTACACCATCGACACCGAGCTGATGATGGGCGAGATCGACGACTCCGTCGAGCGGATCTCGGACCTGGTCGGGGCGGCCAGGCAGTACTCGCAGCTCGACCGGACGCCGCTCCAGATCGTCGATGTGCACGCCCTGATCGACGCCACGCTGACGATGCTCCAGGCCAAGATCCCCAAGTCGGTGCGGGTGGTGCGGGAGTTCGACAAGGACCTGCCGTCGATCCCGGCGTACGGCGCGGAGCTGAACCAGGTCTGGACGAATCTGATCGTCAACGCGCTGGACGCGATGCCGGACGGCGGCACGCTCACGGTGCGCACATGGCGTGAGGAGGACCGGCTGCTGGTCGAGATCGGCGACACGGGGACGGGGATCTCGGACGAGGTACGGCCACGGATCTTCGAGCCGTTCTTCACCACCAAGCAGGTGGGTGAGGGGACGGGGCTGGGTCTGGACATCTCGTACCGGATCGTGGTCAACAAGCACCACGGTGACATCAGGGTCACCACGCGCCCCGGGGACACCCGCTTTCAGGTCTGCCTGCCGATCCAGGAGGAGTCGGGGAACGACAGGGAGGAGTCGGAAGGCAAGCAGGAGTCGGAGGGCAGGGAGGACACGACGGACCGGGCGGAGACGGCGGGCCGCCGGGAGGAGTCGGCGGGCCGCGCGTCAGGACAGGGGTCCGCCGGCCAGGAGTCCGGGACGCCCGGCCGGTAGCGGAGGGCGGACGGTCAGCCCAGCAGCTGATGGGTGAAGCACCAGCGCCAGTCCTCGCCGGGCTCCAGGGAGCGCATGACGGGGTGACCGGTCTGCGTGAAGTGCTCGGAAGCGTGCCGAAGGGGCGAGCTGTCGCAACAACCGACATGACCGCAGGTCAGGCAGAGGCGCAGATGCACCCAGTCCCTGCGGTCGAGTGCGACGCAGTCGACGCACTCGTCGGTCGGCGAGAGGGGCGCCACGTCAGCATTCGCGTTGGCGAGATCTGTACATGTACCCATACCGCGATCCTACTGCGGCGGACCTGTGCCGGCGCGATGGAGAACGGGTGTACGGGAACGTCACGGTCCGGCACGGCCGGACACCGGAGAGTACGGCGAAGTCCGTGAAGACCGGGGACTTCCGGTGCCCCGGCAGGCAGACTGACCCTCGTGACGACACTGAGCAAAGGTGCCAATCTTCCGATAACGGTCCCCGCTGTACGGGCCGTCCTCAGCTGGTCGGCAGGGCCCGGCGTCCCGGACGTGGACGCCTCCGCGCTGCTGCTGACCCCCGCCGGCCAGGTCCGCTCCGACGGCGACTTCGTCTTCTACAACCAGCCGCGCCACGCCTCCAACGCCGTACGCCATCTCGGCAAGCGGCCCGGCGCCGACTCGGTGGAGGTGAACCTGGCCGGGCTGGAGCCGGGTATCGACCGGGTCGCGCTGTGCGCCTCCGCCGACGGGGGGACGTTCGGGCAGGTGCCCGGTCTGCGACTGCTGGTGCTGGACGCGGCGTCGGGCGGGGAGCTGGCCCGGTTCGACATGGCCGCCGGTTCCGAGACGGCGTACGTGAGCGGGGAGCTGTACCGGCGGGCCGGCGGGTGGAAGTTCCGGGCGGTCGGGCAGGGGTACGCGAGCGGGCTGGCGGGGCTGGCGACGGACTTCGGCATCACGGTGGACGCGGAGCCGGAGCCGACGCCCGCGCCGGTGCGGCCCTCCGTTCAGGCGCCGCCGCCGCGCCGGGCCCAGGCCGCTCCGCCCGCCCCTGCTCGCGCCGCGCGGTCCGCCGGCCGCCCGCCCGCGCCCCGGCTCACCAAGGGTGAGGAGCGGCTTCCGGTCGACATGCGCAAGCGCCTCTCGCTGCGCAAGGAGCAGGTCGCGGTCAGCCTGGACAAGCACGGAGTGACCGGGGTCGTCGCGCGCGTCATCCTCGTGCTCGACGCGTCGGGCTCGATGACCAATCTCTATGCGCGCGGTGTGGTCAAGAACGTCGCCGAGCGGATGGCGGCCGTGGCGGCGCTGCTCGACGACGACGGCGAGATGCAGGCGTGGACGTTCGCGACCAATCCGGCCCGGCTGCCGGACCTGGTGATCGGCGAGCTGCCGGAGTGGCTGCGTCTGCATGTGCGGGTGGGGCAGATGAGCCTCTTCGGGCGTAAGAAGCCGCCGAAGGGGCTGGTGTCGGGGCAGGTCGACATGCGGGCGGTCGGTTTCCAGAACGAGGAGCAGAAGGTCATCGCGGACGTGCGCGCGTACGTACGCGACAATCCCGTGCCCGCGCCGACGCTGGTCCTGTTCTTCTCGGACGGCGGGGTGTACCGCGACGGTGAGATCGAGCAGCAGCTGCGGGCGGCGGTGGAGGAGCCGATCTTCTGGCAGTTCGTCGGGCTCGGCCGGGCCAACTACGGCGTACTGCAACGCTTCGACACGATGGCGGGCCGCCGCGTGGACAACGTCGGCTTCTTCGCGGTGGACGACATCGAGAGCGTCTCCGACCCGGAGCTGTACGACCGGCTCCTGTCGGAGTTCCCGTCCTGGCTGAGGGACGCGAAGCGGGCGGGCATCCTGCGCTGAGCCTCGCGCCGGGTCCGGGCGACGCGCAGGGGGCGGGGGTGGTGGACCCGTCGATGCCGGCGGCGGAGGTGCTCGCGGGCGATCGTCACGTCGATGTCGATGACGTGGTCGGCGGCGAGGGTGATGTCCACCGCGAGAGGTCCGACCCCGCCGCCGCACGACACTGGCGCTCGCGCGCCACCGGGCGTGGTTGCGCCGTAAAGCGCCGCCGCCGGGCCACGACTCGCGGCCGGGCGGGGCGGCGGACGGCGACTCGCCGGCAGGCCAGCCGACAACTCGTTCGTCGGCCCAGGCGCGACCGGGCGCGGGGCGCGCCTGGCGGCAGACAGCACCCCGCCGCCAAACCAGACCCCACCGCGAACGACCCGTTCGCCGGACGAGGCGCCCCCGAGCGCGGGGCGAGCCACCGCAGCACGAGCTGGACGGCAAACGGCACCCCGCCGCCAAACCAGACACCACCGCGAACAGGCCGCCAGGCCCGGCCCGCCGCCAACGACCCGTGCGCCGGACGAAGCGCCGCCGTGAGGCGAGCCTTCGCACCATGAGCACGGCGGCAGACGGCGACCCGCCATCCAGCCAGACCCCACCGCGAACGACCCGTTCATCGGACGAGGCGACGCCGGGCGCCGGGCGGGCCGCCGCGAGGCGATCCTGGCGGCAAACGGCGACCCGCCGTCAAACCAGACACCGCCGCGAACAGGCCGCCAGGCCGGGCCCGCCGCGCACGATCCGCTCATCGGCCTGGGCGCGGGCGTGCGCCGGGCGAGCCGCCGTGAGGCCAGCCTTCGCACCACGAGCACAGCCGCAGACGACGACTCGCCGTCAAGCCAGCCGACAACTCGTTCGTCGGACGAGGCGCCTGGCGGTGGCGTGAACGCGTGCTGATCGGTGGGCGTCGACGCCGACAGCAGTCGGCCCGCCCACGTGCCGTCACTTGCGGCGGATCGTCCTCAGCGGGCTGTCGGGGCGCCAGAGGCGGATGATCAGTTCGTCGGCCTCCACCGACGTGAGCACCGCCTCGTGCAGATCGAGGCGGAACGCGTGGAAGTCCCCCGGCGGCTCCGAGCCGGTGGTGTAGCGGCGCTTCTCCGCCGGGTCGGTCACCTCTGTCGCGACTCCGGTGACCTTGGCGTCGCCGTCGGCGCTCGGGTGCGCGTGGATCGCGCAGCGGCCGTCGCGTCGCAGGTCCAGCGCCTTGACCGCGCCCGGCATCGACCCGAACGACAGATCCGGCCCGAGGAAGGCGACCTCGCTGCCACTCACACGAGGTGCCCCGTCCTTCCGCAGCGTCGCGAGGACATGGGTCTCGGCCGCCTCGAACCGGGCCCTGATCGTCGAGGCGAACTCCGGTTCCGCGCTCTCGAACTGCTTCCAGGTCGCCATCTCAGCCTTCCTGTCGGTCCTGAAGGCGTTTGCGCTCGGGGGTGTAGTGCCACCAGGGGCGGGCGGGGCGGCCTTCCGCCTGGTCGACCGCGGACATCACCGTATCGAGCAGGCACGGGTCGTGGCGCCGCCCGGCGGCGGCCGACATCCGCTCGTACAGCTCCACCGGGTCCTGGTCGACGAGCTGTGCGACCCTGGTGATGCCGATCGTCGCGAAGTGGCCCGCCACCGACCGGCCGACGTTGGCCAGCCGCGTGAGATCCGATCCGTCGTTCGAGGTCACCGTGACCCCTCCTTCCTCGGCGGGATGTTGAAGTTGATCCGGAACCTGTTCTCCGGGTCGCGCCGGGCCTTGACGGCCCTGAGGCGCCCGAAGCCGGCCGGGGTGTACGCCGCGTACGCGGTCGGGCCCGGTGTCCTCGACGCCCGCGAAGTCGAGGTTGATGCCCCCGGTGCTCCAGGGACGCAGCGCGCTCAGCAGGGCGTCGCGCCGCCGAAGTGGCGCAGCTCGGCGACGAACGGCGCGTCCGCCCCCGGTCCGGCCGGCCGGACCGCTGCCGCCACGTCCTGGTCACCGGTGGGCTCGACCACGTGGGCCGGCCGGGGCTCGACGGCCCTCTTCAGTCCCCGTCGCGGGTCCGTGTCTGAGCTCATGCGGCCAACGTAGGCAGGCCGCCCGTGCGGGGTCTTGTACGAATCGGACACGGCCGACCGGGCTCCGACCTCGCGGCGGTTCGGGGCGGGTCAAGATCGCGGGGCTACGATCCCCCCATGGCGGACAAGAGCTACGACGTGATCGTGATCGGGACCAGCCAGGGCGGTCGTTTCCTCCCCGTCGATCTCGCGAAGGCCGGCAAGAAGGTGGCGCTCGTCGAGCGCGGGAGTCTCGGCGGGGTCTGCGTGAACATCGGGTGCACCCCGACGAAGACGATGGTCGCCAGCGCCCGCCTCGCCCACCAGGCGCGGCGCGGGGCGGAGTACGGCGTGCGGACCGGCCCGGTGTCGGTCGATCTCGCCGCCGTACGGGAGCGCAAGCGGGCGATGGTCGCGGGCGCCCGGGAGAACTACGCGGGCCGGCTGGCGCAGGAGGGGCTCGACCTGATCGAGGGCGAGGCCCGGTTCACCGGTCCCAAGACGCTCGACGTCGCCCTGACCGGCGGCGGCACGCTGGGGATCGGGGCGCCGGTGATCGTCCTCGACACCGGTACGCGGCCACGGCCCCTGACGATCGACGGCGCGGGGGACGTCCCCGTCCTGGACTCGACGTCGATCATGGAGCTGGACACCCTCCCCGAGCATCTGCTCATCCTCGGCGGCGGCTACATCGGGCTGGAGTTCGGGCAGATGTTCCGCAGGTTCGGGAGCGAGGTCACGATCGTCCAGACCGGCCCGCGTCTGATGGCGACGGAGGACGAGGACGTCTCCGACGAGGTGGCGGGCATCCTGCGCGACGACGGGATCACCGTCCTGACGTCGGCCACGCCGACACGGGTCGAGGACGCGGGCGACGGGCGCGTGCGGATCACCGTCCGTGACGCGGACGGCGAGCGGCGGATCGAGGGCTCCCATCTGCTGGCCGCGATCGGCCGTGTCCCCAACACGGAGGCGCTCGCGCCGGGGGCGGCCGGAATCCGGCTCGACGACAGGGGTTTCATCGAGGTCGACGAGTATCTGGAGACCTCCGTCCCCGGGGTGTACGCGATGGGGGACGTCAAGGGCGGTCCCGCCTTCACCCATCTGTCCTACGACGACTACCGCGTCCTGCGGGCCGCCCTGCTGGGCGGCGAGCGAACGAGCACGCGCGGCAGGATCGTCCCGTACGCCATGTTCATCGACCCGCAGCTGGGCCGGGTCGGCATGACCGAGCGGCAGGCCAGGGGGCAGGGCCGCGAGGTGCACGTCGCGAAACTGCCGATGAGCGCGGTCATCCGGGCTCTGGAGACCGGGGAGTCCCGCGGCTTCATGAAGGTGGTCGTCGACGCGGGGACCGGGCAGATCCTCGGAGCCGCCGTGCTCGGCTCCGAGGGAGGCGAGATCATGACGATCATCCAGGTCGCCATGCTGGGCAAGCTCCCGTACACGGCCATGGCGGACGCCATCTTCACGCACCCGCTGCTGGCCGAGGGCCTCAACAGCCTGTTCGCCGCCGTCGACGCCTGAGCGCGGCGCCCTCGGGGCGGCCGGGCCGAGGGCGGGCCGTCCGCCGGTCCCGGTCCCGGTCCGGCGCCGCCGGTACGCCCGTCACAGCCGCTCCAGATAGGTGAAGCCCGTGTCCGGGCCCACGCACGACTGGAGGGTGAGGTCGCCCCAGTAGAGGCCGTGGGCCGGGGCGCCCCGCCCCGGGGTGAGGTGGCGGGCGTACACCCGGTAGCGCAGGACCTCGCGGGGCGTCTCCACGGTCACCACCGTGCCGATCGCCAGCGTCGCGAGCTGCCCGAAGCCGCAGAAGTCGTGGCCGACGACAACCGCCGTACGCATCGCGTAGCCGTCCTCCTCGCCGAGGTCCGGACCCGCCCACTGGACGGCGTCGCGGCAGGCGTCCACGGCGTCCTGGCCGCCGCGCACGATCCTGGTGGACCACGACCCGATCCGCAGCGTCGTCCCGGTCGGCCGGGCGGTCGACCTGGGCTCCGCGGTGGGCTTCGCGGGCGGTGACTCCGGGGTGCTCGGGCCGACGGTCGGACGGGCCGGTGCCCCGGGCGCCGTCTTCCCGGGCGGGCGCGAGGGGAACGCCGGCGGGCTCGGCCGACCGGTCGTCGTACGCGCGGAAGGGGACGGGGACGGGGGCGCGGGCGAGGGCTCGGGAGTCGACCGGGGCGCGGAGGGCTCGGGCCGGGGCGTCCGAAGCGCCGACGGCGGCGCTTCGGACGACGTGGCGTGGCGCGCTGCCTCGTGGACCGCCGGGCCGGGGCCCGGGGCCGTACCGCACGCGGTGAGCGCGAGGAGCAGCGTGCCCAGGGCCGCCGCGCGCCGGAGTCGGCGCCCGTCTTCCGTCATCCGAAGCGGCCGTTCACATAGTCCGAGGTCCGGCTGTCCTGCGGGAAGTTGAACATGGCGTCGGTGGTCCCGTGCTCGACGATCACACCGGGCGTGCCCTGTTCGGCAAGGAAGAACGCGCAGTTGTCGGAGACACGTGCCGCCTGCTGCATGTTGTGCGTGACGATGACGATGGTGACCTCCTCCTTGAGGTCGGCGATGGTCTCCTCGATCCGGCGCGTGGAGGTCGGGTCGAGCGCGGAGCAGGGTTCGTCCATCAGCAGCACCCGGGGCCGTACCGCCAACGACCGTGCGATGCACAGGCGTTGCTGCTGGCCGCCGGAGAGCGCGCCGCCGGGCTGGCGGAGCCGGTCCTTGACCTCGCGCCACAGGCCGGCCTTGGTCAGGCACTCCTCGACGAGGTCGTCCTTGCCGGAGCTGTTGGCCCGGATGCCGTTCAGCTTGAGGCCCGCGAGGACGTTGTCGTACAGCGACATCGCGGGGAAGGGGTTGGGCTTCTGGAAGACCATGCCGATCTCGCGGCGGGCCCGGGTGATCCGGCGGCCCCGGTCGTAGATGTCCTCCCCGTCGAGGAGCACCCGGCCGGCGAGTGAGGCGGAGCCGATCAGTTCGTGCATCCGGTTGAGGATGCGCAGGAAGGTCGACTTGCCGCAGCCGGACGGGCCGATGAGGGCGGTGACCTCCAGGGCCGGCATGGTGAGCGAGACCCGGTCGAGGACCTTGTGGTCGGCGAACCAGGCGGAGATCTCCTCGGCTTCGAGCGTCGCGGGTGACGCCGCGCGGCTGCTCGTGGCGGCCGTGGAAAGGGACGTCGTGACGGCGGTCATGTTGGGCCAACTCCCGTTTTTTCAGAGCAGGTTGGGCAGGATTCGGGTGGCGGCGCCGGAGACGGCGACACCGAGTGCGGTGAGCACGGGTCCGGCGGCGATCCAGGTCTGCCAGGTCCCCCAGGTCCGGTGCAGCCAGACGGTCAGGAGTGCGGCGAGCAGCAGGCCCTGCGACCAGAGGAAGACCGCGAGCCAGGCGCCGTTGTCCCCGCCGAGCGCCTCCTCGGCGGGGCTGATCCAGCCGCTGCGGAGCGGCCGGGGCGGGCTGGGCTGGATCGGGGTGGTGAGCGCGGCGTCGACCCGGAGCACACCGGCGGGGGTGTACGGGGGGCCGGAGGCGGTCATGAGGGTGAGCCGGCCGCGGCCCTGGGCGAGGGGGGCGGGCAATTTGTCGCCGGGGCGGCGGACGCCCAGCACCTCGTAGACGGCCTTGCCCTGACCGGTCGTCACCTCGATCGGCGTGCCGGGTGTCAGTTTGCCGAGCGAGTTGAACGGGCTGCCGTAACCCCACTGGCGGCCCATGATCACGCTGGTGCCCTCCTGGCCGGGCAGCGCCGTGTCGCGGCGGTGGCCGGGGCCGGACATCAGGACGCCGGAGGTGGTGCCCTCGGCGACCACCTCGCGCAGTCCGAGCGAGGGGATGCGCAGGAGCGCGACGGGCGCGCCCATTCCGAGGGTCTTGCCGTCGAAGGTGCGCTGGCCCACCGGTGCGGTGCCGAGGGCGAGTTGCTTGCGCAGTTCGTCGAAGGAGGTCTGCTGGTCGCGGGCGTGCTTGAGGTGTCCGACGACGGTGAGGTTCGCGGCGAAGCCGAGCAGGACGGCGGCCAGGACGCACAGTGCCGCCCCGGCGAGCGCGAGTCCGGGGCGGGCCGGGGGCCGGTGCTCCCCGGGGCCGGGGCGCGGCACGTCGGCGCCCATGGGCGGCGGTGTCGGGGGAAGGGCCGCCGAGGACTGTGGCGGCGGCTGGGACGGCGGGGTCAGCACGGTCGTCACGTCGGGTGCGCTCCTCGCGGGTGGGGACGGGACAGGTCAGGGGGTGGGGCGGGGCCGGCCGTACGGGGGGTGGGGCGGGGACGGGTGCCCCCCCCCCCCCCCCCGGGGTTGAGAACGTGTGCAGGTCCCCCCGCCCGGCGCGCCCCACCAACAGCCTGCCGCGCCCGCACAGGCAGAGCGCGGC
>NZ_JBHXRM010000080.1:0-18768 GCF_042716895.1 Streptomyces sp. NPDC058653
CCCCCGCCCCCCCCCCCCCCGCGGCTTCCGTGCGTGGTAGGGCGCGCGTGTCAGGCCGGCTTGAGGCCCGGGTCGCCCGCCTCGGTCACGAAGGACGCGGCCGTCGAGAGGGGCGCGCCGGGTGTCGTGACGGCGGAGACCGTCTTGAAGTCGGCCCGCGCCTGCCGCTTGCCGAGCGTGACGGTCACATAGCCGCGCCGCCCGTTGTAGAACTTCATGTGCGGGTTGGCGGTGGTGAGGTTGTCCCAGTTGGAGGGCTTGTCCGCGCCGTCCTTGCCGCTGGCGATGGAGGTGGCGACGACCTCGGTGCCGACGGTGCGGGACGCGGGGTCGTCGAAGTCGGCCTTCAGGTCGAAGCCGTAACCGACGTGCACGTCGCCGGTCAGCACCATCAGATTGTCGAGCCCGGCCGCGGCCGCGCCGTCCAGGACGCGCTTGCGGGAGGCCGGGTAGCCGTCCCAGCCGTCCATCGACAGCTTGAAGTTCTCGCCGGGCACGTCGCGGCGCTGCGCGAAGGTGACCTGCTGCGGCAGCACGTTCCAGAGGGCGCGGGACTGCTTCCAGCCGTTCAGCAGCCAGCGCTCCTGCGTCTCGCCGGTCATGGTGCGCGTCGGGTCCTCGGACTCGGGGCCCGGAACCTGCCAGCCGTCCCCGTACGCCTGGTTGGAGCGGTACTGGCGGGTGTCGAGGATGTCGAACTGGGCGAGGCGCCCGAAGTGCAGCCGGCGGTAGAGCCGCATGTCCGGTCCCTCGGGCTGCTGCGGGGCGCGCAGCGGCTGGTTCTCCCAGTACGCGCGGTAGGCGGCGGCCCTGCGGAGCAGGAACTCCTCCGGCGGCACGTCGTTCTCGGGGGTCTCGTCCGCGTAGTTGTTCTCCGTCTCGTGGTCGTCCGACGTGACAATGAAGGGGTGCGCCGCGTGCGCGGCCATCAGGTCCGGGTCGGACTTGTAGAGGCCGTAGCGCAGCCGGTAGTCCTCCAGCGTGATGGTCTCGCGGTTGTAGTGCGCGGGCAGCCGCCGGTCGGTGTAGTTGCGGGCGCCGCCGACCGCTGTGACGGCGTACTCGTAGAGGTAGTCGCCGAGGTGGATGACGACGTCGAGGTCCTCGGCGGCCAGGTGCTGGTACGCGGTGAAGTAGCCGTCGTGGTACGCCTGGCAGGAGACGGCGGCGAGCTTCAGCTCACCGATGTTCGCGGAGCGCGTGGGGGCGGTGCGGGTGCGGCCGACGGGACTGATCCAGGTGCCGACGCGGAAGCGGTAGAAGTAGAAGCGGTCCGCGTCCAGGCCGGGGACCTCGACGTGGACGCTGTGGTCGAACTCGGGGTGGGTGGTGGCGGTTCCGCGTCTGACGACCCTCGTGAACCGCTCGTCGTGGGAGACCTCCCAGCGCACTGAGACCCTGGTCCGGGGCAGACCGCTGCCGGGCTCGTACGGGCTGGGCGCGAGGCGGGTCCAGAGCAGGACGGAGGAGGTCGCCGGGTCGCCCGAGCCGACACCGAGGGTGAAGGGGTCGCTCTTGATCTTCGAGGCGTCCAGCTCGGCGGCGCTCGCGGTGCCCGCCGTCGGCAGGTTGACCGCGAAGGCGAGCGCGGCGGCGGCGCCGGTGACGGTGAGGAAACGGCGGCGGCCGAGGTGGGCCGCGGCGGCCCTCAACTCGGGCGAGTGTGCGGCGGAGTTGTCACCGCTGGTCGTGCCGGTGCGTGCGGGTGTCATGTGATCTGCCCCTCCCCTGACGGCTGTTGTCAGAGGAAGTGCAGCCGTGCGCGACGTCTGATCGTTGTCGGGTACACAACATCGGGATGGCCGCCTGATGAGTTCCCCGTGCGCCCGTTATATGCCACCCTCCGGTACGCCCGGTCACGGCTCGCCGGGCCCCGTGTTCCCGCCGCGCCCGCTCCCGTACGCTGCGGCCCCATGGATGCTGAGCGGAAGATCGCTGTGGTGACGGGAGCGGGTTCGGGCATCGGACGGGGCGTCTCCGTCGCCCTGACCGGCGCGGGCTGGTCGGTCGTGCTCGCCGGGCGGAAGGCCGAACGCTTGGAGGAGACGGCCGCGATGGCGGCGGAGGCCGCGACCGGGACGGCCGAGACGGTCTGCGTCCCGACGGACGTGGCGCGGCCGGAGGACGTGGACGCGCTCTTCGGGACGGTACGGGAGCGGTTCGGCCGGATCGACTTCCTCTTCAACAACGCGGGTACGTTCGGCCCCGGGGGCGTACCGCTGGAGGAACTGCCCTACTCGGCCTGGCGCAAGGTCGTCGACACCAATCTGACGGGCTCGTTCCTCTGCGCGCAGGCGGCGTACCGGCTGATGAAGGACCAGGACCCGCAGGGCGGGCGGATCATCAACAACGGTTCGATCTCCGCGTACGCGCCGCGCCCCCAGTCGGTGGCGTACACGGCGACGAAGCACGCCCTCACGGGGCTCACCAAGTCGCTCTCCCTGGACGGGCGTCCGTACCGCATCGCCTGCGGTCAGATCGACATCGGCAACGCGGCGACGGACATGACGCAGCGCATGGGGCTCGGTGTGCCGCAGGCGAACGGTGAGCTGGCGGTGGAGCCGGTGATGGACGCGGCGGACGTGGCGACGACGGTGCTGCACATGGCGGAGCTGCCGCTGGAGGCCAACATCCAGTTCGCGACGGTG
This sequence comes from Streptomyces sp. NPDC058653, assembly GCF_042716895.1. Taxonomy (NCBI): domain Bacteria; kingdom Bacillati; phylum Actinomycetota; class Actinomycetes; order Kitasatosporales; family Streptomycetaceae; genus Streptomyces; species Streptomyces sp. NPDC058653. Next base: position 2,649 of record NZ_JBHXRM010000080.1, read on the forward strand.
CTGGCGACGGCGATGCCGTTCATCGGGCGCGGCTGAGGGAGCCCTGCCGACGCGGAGCCGGGCGGCGCGGCGGGGAGTGCGGCGGGCGGTGCGGCGGGGGCGGGACGCGAGGACGCGGGGGCCGGGCGCGGCGGGAATGCCCTCCCGCCGCCCGTCGTTGGCACGCGCATGAGTGAACCGACACTGACCGGCGAGGTCCTGCGCTACACCGCCTTCTCCACCGATCCCGCCGGCGGCAACCCCGCCGGCGTCGTGCTCGACGCCTCCTCGCTCACGGACGAGGAGATGCTCTCGATCGCCGCCGACCTCGGTTACAGCGAGTCGGCGTTCCTGACGGGGCCGGCGCCGGACGGGGCCGGGGAGCCGGGACGGGCGTTCACCATCAGGTACTTCAGCCCGAAGGCCGAGGTCCCGTTCTGCGGGCACGCCACCGTCGCCACCGCGGTCGCCCTGGCCGAGCGGATCGGCGAGGGCGACCTGGTCTTCGAGACGCGCGCCGGGACCGTACCGGTGACCGTCGCCGCCGAGCGGGAGGGCGGTCCGCTGCGGGCGACCCTCACCAGCGTCGAGCCGCACGTCGACGCGATCGCGGAGGCCGACCTCGCCGAGGCCCTGGCCGCCCTCGGGTGGCCGGCCGGCGATCTCGACCCGGACCTGCCGCCGCGCATCGCCTACGGCGGTGCCCGCCACCTCGTCGTCGGCGCGGCCACCCGGGCCCGGCTGGCGGACCTGTCGTACGACTTCGCCCGCCTCGAAGCGCTGATGCACCGGCTGGAGCTGACCACGGTGCAACTGGTGTGGCGCGAGTCGGCGGACGTCTTCCACGTACGCGACCCGTTCCCGGTGGGCGGTGTGGTGGAGGACCCGGCGACGGGCGCGGCGGCTGCCGCCTTCGGGGCGTACGCGCGTGAACTCGGCCTCGTCCCGGAGGCGTCCGTGCTCACCCTCCACCAGGGCGTTGACATGGGCCGGCCGGGCGTCCTGACGGTGGAGCTGCGGGCGGGCGACCCGCGCGTGCGGGTGTCGGGGGCGGGAACGCCCATCGAGGTGGAGTCGGCGTAGGTCCTGTCGGGCGGGTCTGGCGGATCCTGCCGGGCCGGGATCCGGGCCCGCGAGCGATCGCGGGCCCTGATCCGGGGCGGGCCCGTCCTCCTCAGTCCGAGGGTGCACCGGCCGGCGCCAACAGCTCGCCGATCTCCTTGAGTTGCGCCGCGCTCAGCGGACCGAAGCCCCGCGCGCCCGCGTTCTCCTCGACCTGCGCGACCGACCGGAACCCGGGGATCGGCACGGTCAGTTCGCTGCGCGCCCACAGCCACCCGAGCGCGCCCTGCGCGAGGGTGCGGCCCCCGGCTGTGAGCACCTCCCGTACGGCGTCGACCCGGGCGACCCACTCGGGCAGCGCCCCGCCGCCCTCACCGAACCAGCGCAGCCACGACGGCGGCACCGCCCTGATGTCGCCCGTGGCGCCCCGGCTGCCCGACCCGGTCTTGTCGGTGAGCAGTCCCATCGCGAGCGGGCTCCGGTTGACGCTGAGGAGGACGCCCACCGGCGTCAGGTCGGGCTCCGGTACGGCTCCGGGGCCTCGGCCGGCGCCGCCGGCGCGACTGGCGCACGTCTCACTCCACCGGCTCGCGCTGCTACCCACGCGCCCCATCCCTCCCGCCTATGCTCACGGCATGGAGCAGAGCGAGGTCCTGAAGCGCGTGATCGCCATCCTGACGCAGGCCGCGGACTGGCAGCGCCGACTTGAGGAGGACACCGGTCAGGAACAGGACATGGACGCCGAGATGGGCGTCGTGACCGAACTGCTCAACGAGACGATGCCGCGTGTCGAGGTGCCCGCCGACGCGACCCCCGAGGAGCTGAGCGTGCTGCTCGGCCGGGAGGTCGGCGGCGCGGTGGAACAGCTCGTGGGAGCGTTCACGCTCGCTTTCGTGACGCTGGCCCGCGTGCACGACGCGGGCGGCCCGGAGGTCTCGTCGGCGGACATCCTCCAGGACCTGGCGCTGCGCGCCGAGGAGCTCTGACCGCCCCGACGGTCAGCGGCCCCGGTTCCTGGGGTGGTCACGGGCCGTACGCTCGTTCCCGAACTTGTACGCCCCGGTCCACCGCGCCATCACCAGTTGCGCGTCCCCGCTCCCGACCTGGGCGAGGAACTTGTCGGCCCGCCCGCCGCGCAGGGTGCCGGCGACCCGCCCGTGGTGCGTGATGACGACGCTGCCGTCGGCGTGCCGCTCGTAACGGAAACCTGTGGGTGCGGGCATGCCCGGATTCTCACCCCTGACGGGCCCGCCGGTCATGTCATTTCCCGGCCGGTACGCCCACGGGCCCCAGCGCGGGAGCGGCAGACGAGTCGGGCTCTACGCCGGATTCTGTCGCCCGGTCGCCTCGCGGCGGCCGGGGAGACGGCCATCCATCTAGGACCGACGTTGCCGTCGGCCTCGTGCGGTCTACCCGCGGACTCGGGCGGGCAGCCCTCGGACGTCCGCGCAGGACCGTCTTGCGACGGCCCCTCTTGACCTTGCTCCAAGTGGGGTTTACCTAGCCGCCCGAGTCACCTCGGGCGCTGGTGGTCTCTTACACCACCGTTTCACCCTTACCGGAGACCGCCCTCTCGACAAGAGCGCAGTCCCGGCGGTCTGTTTTCTGTGGCACTGTCCCGCGGGTCACCCCGGGTGGGCGTTACCCACCACCTTGCCCTGTGGAGTCCGGACGTTCCTCGGGAGGATCCGGAGATCCCCACGCGGCCGTCCGCCCGGCTCGTCTGCCGTGATCGTCATGGTACCCGCCCCGGCGGGCCCCCGGCCGCCCCGGATCTCGTCCTTGACCTTGCCGCAGCGTCGGGGTTTCTACTGGGGTCATGCGAATCGGAGAGATCGCCGCACTCGTGGGGGTCACCTCGCGGGCGGTGCGGCACTACCACCATCTGGGCCTGCTGCCCGAGCCCGGGCGGCGGGCCAACGGTTACCGCGTGTACTCCGTACGGGACGCCGTGCTCCTCGCCAGGATCCGCCGGCTCTCGGAGCTGGGGCTGAGCCTGGACGAGGTACGGGACGTCCTCGCCGACGACGCCGGGCGTGAGCTGGTGGAGGTGCTCGGCGAGCTGGACGCGGATCTGGCTCGGCAGGAGGAGGAGATCCGCGCCAGGCGGCGCAGGCTCGCCGAGCTGATGGCGGGGACGCTGCCGCCCGAGGGACCGGTGTCGCCCACGCTCGCGCGGTTGCTGAAGGCGGCTCCGGAGACGGACTCGGCGATGGCGGCCAAGGACCGCGAGCTGCTGGTGCTGCTCGACGCCGCCGGGGGCGGTGAGGAGTTCTACGAGGCCCTGCACCCCCTCCTGGAGGACCCGGACGTCCTCTCGCTCTACACCCGCCTCGACGAGCTCGCCGACGCCCCGGCGGACGATCCCCGTGTCGGACCGCTCGCCGGGGCACTGACGGCGATCGTCCCCGACGGCGTGCTGGACGCGTTGCCGGAGCAGGACGGGCCCCTGGTGCTGGAGGGGGTCGGGGCGGCGATCCTCCGGGACTTCGCCCCCGCCCAGGCGGAGGTCGGGCGGCTGGTGATGGAGGAACTCGCGCGGATGCGGCGGCGGCGCGCGGAGGAACCGCGCCCGCCGAAAACCGACGGGGAGGGAACGGGATGAGCAGGGCCCTGTGGGTGGTGGTGCCGGCGGAGTTCGCGCTGGTCGTGTGTCTGCTGGCGGGCGTGGACGTGCCGGCGCCGGTGCTCCTGGCCGCCGAGGCGGTCGTACTCACACTGGTGGCGATCGAGGCGGTGCTCGTACGACGCCACTACAAGGCCGCGCGTCTGGCCGGCGCCGAGCGGCGGGCCGCCCTCGTCGCGGCGGTGGAGGCCGCCGTACCGGCCGTCGCCCGCCGGCTGCTCGTCCATGAGCTGCGGGGCATGACGAGCCTCGTACGGTGGGTCGGGCGGCGTGTGCACGGGGTACGCGAGGGAGATCTCGCCGCCCCGTACACCGGCCCGCAGACGGCGATGATGTACGGCCTTCTCTTCGTGTCCGTCGTCGAGACGGTGGCGCTGGCGATCCTGGTCCCGTGGCCGCTGGCGCACAAGATCCTGCTGGTCGTGGATGTGTACGGGGTGCTGATGGTGCTCGCCCTGCACGCGAGCTGTGTGACCCGCCCCCATGTCGTGGGCGCCGACGGATCGCTCCGGGTGCGCTGGGGCGCGCTGTTCGACCTGAGGATCACCGGCGGGCAGATCGCCTCGGCCCGCGTCGAACGGCGCTACCCGGACGGTTCGTTGATCAGGATCGACGAGCCCGGCGGGGCGCTCGACCTGATCGTGGGCGGCCAGACGACGGTACGGGTGGAGCTGACCGGGCCGGTCGCGTTCGTACGGCCCCTGGGCACGCGCGGCACGGCGACGGTGCTCCGCTTCCACGCGGACGATCCGGCGGCGCTGGTGGCCCGGTTCACCCAGGTCAGGAAGGCGCTCGCGGAGGCATCGCACGAGCCGGAGGAGAAGCCGGTCGGCGACGTCAGCGTGTGAGGGCGAACGCGGCGAGCGCCATGACGACCACGGACCCGACGCAGAACACGATGTGCGCGGGCGGGACGTCGTACCTCTCCCGGGTCACACCGTTGTTCATCTCCCGCGCCCACGCCGTGAACAGTCTGCGGGTCGGGAAGAGGCCGATCGTGAGACCGGCGATCGAGAACGCGTACATCGCCAGCATCGACGGCAGGGTGTACCCGTCGGAGCGGCCGTACAGGACCGCCCCCGCGCCGCAGGCGACGATGACGCACGGATAGACGTACCGGAATCTCCGCAGCGGGATCCATCTCGCCATCGCGGCGGCGTGGACCACCGTGACCGCCGCTGCGAGCAGCCAGAACCATCCGGTGGGTACGGGGGCGAGCACGGTCGTGGTGTCCTTCCCGCGAGGAGGGGAGGAGACCGGCGGCGTGCGCCGGCCCCCTCCCGTCAGCTTACGTAGCGTCCCTGATCCTGATCAGAAGAGCGACAGCACCCCGGTGATCGGGGAGACCAGGTCGTGGGCGAACTGGGTGACCTTCGTGGCCACGGGCGCCACCACCCTGCCACCGGCCCCGCTCAGCGCTCCGATCCACTTGGACTGGCCGAAGGTGATCAGCGCGAGGGCGGTGCCCCCGGCGGAGGCCGCGAACTCGCCGCTGCCGAAGCCGTACTCGATGCCCGTGAAGAGGGTGCTGAGACCGGCCGTGGCGAGGGAGACGTAGGCGAAGCCCGCCGCGAAGGGGGCCAGCGGCGGGAAGAGGAGACTGCCCAGACCGAGGCCGGCGGAGATGAACCCGGTGGCGATGCTGATGTTGTTGAACGCGCCGGCGTACCAGCCCGCGTCCTCCCACCAGTCCTCGCCGTCGCCCTCGCTGCCTCCCTGGTTGACCTGGTCGTGGGTGGGGCTGTCGGCCGGGTTGTCGCCGTTCTCGCGGTCCCTCCGCGCCTGCTCGGCGGCCTGCCGCGCGGCCTCGGCCGCCTCGGCCTGCCGCTTCTCGGTGGCGATACGGCGGGCGTCGCTCGCCGCCGCTGCCGCCGTCTTGGCGTCCTGGCCCGCCGCGAGCGCGGACTGGCGGGCGCTGGAGGCCGAAGCCTGCGCGCTGTAGGCGGAGTTCAGGGCGCTGCGCGCCGCGTCGATCGCCCTGTTCGCCGAGTAGTTCGCCGAGCGGGAGGCGCCGCGCGCGGTCGCCGCCGCCGTCTTGGCCGTGTTCGCCGACGCCTGCGCCGCCGCGGCGGACTTGTCGGCGTCGTCGGCGTTCTGCCGCGCCTGGTCGGCGTAGTCCTCGGCCTTCTCCGCCGACGCCTGCGCCTTGGACGCCCACTGCGCGGCCTCGGCCGCCGCCTGGCGGGCCTCCGCCGCCGCCTTCGACGCCAGCGCGGCGTCCTGCTGCGCCTTGTGGGCGATCTTGGCCGCCGCGGCGATCGCCCCGCGGATCGCGGCGACATGGGTGGCGGAGTCGTAGTCGAGCTGCGCCGTCTTGTACTGCGCGACGTCGATGAAGTTCCTGCGCATCCACGTCGGGCCCGCGAGGGCGACCTCGGCGTGGGCCTTGGTGTACGGGCCGCCCTTGGCGAGGAGGGTCGCGGTGGCGACGGAGTCGTCCTCCCGTATCGCCTCGGCGTAGGTGTGGTCGAAGAAGTCCTGGAGCGCCTGCGCGCTGTTGGCCTCGATCGCGGCCTCCGCCGCCGCCTTGACCGCCCTGCCGGGGCTGTTGGCGAGGACGCGGAAGGCCTGGACCCGGTTGTCGGTCGCGGCGGCCTCGACCACCCCTTCCGTGAGGAAGCTCCGCGCCGCCCCGGGCTGATCGCTCTCCAGCGCGGTCTGTGCCGCGTCCGCGATCGCGGGGGCGGAGACCTGGGCGAGGTAGAGCGCGGTCTCCCGGTCGTCCTGGCCCTGGGCCAGCGTCCGGTCGGTGTCGATCCAGGCGTGCGCGTCGGCGTCGGTGCCGCAGAGGGCGAACTGCGCGGCCTGCCGGGTCCAGGAGCCCTTCGCGCTCAGCAGCCCGACGGCGGCCTTACGGCCCAGGGTGGCCGCCAGCGTCAGGTCGTTGCCCGCAAGCGCCCGCTCGGCCTCGCTGATCAGGTCCCGGACGGCCTGCTCGGTCTGTTCGGCCTGTGCGCGCTTGTCCTCGTACTCCGCGCGCTCGTCCGCCTCGATACGGGCCAACTCGGCGGCCTCGTCGAGGCCTTGCTGCTTGTCCTCCTCCAGGCTCGCCATCTCGGCCTCGCGCGCGGCCTGTTCCACCGCGAGGGCCTCCTCGACCGTCTTGGTCGCGGTGTTGGCCGCCTCGACGGCCTTCGCGGCGTGGGCGGTCGACTTGTTCGCGTAGTCGAGCGCCTGGCCCGCGTACTTCACGGCCTCGTCCGCCGCGTCGGCCGCCTTCTCGGCGTGCTCGGCCGCGGAGTTGGCGGCGTCGCGCGCCGTGCGCGCGGCGGTGGCGGCCGAGTTGGCGAGTGCCTGGGCTGTGGAGGCGGCGTTGGTCGCCCGGTTGGCGGCGGCGCTCGCGATCGCCGCCTGGCGCTTGGCCTCGGCGGCCTGCTGCTGCGCCGCGCCCGCGGCGGAGGCGGCCTGGGCCGAGGCGTTCGCGGCGGCGGCGGCGTTACGGGCGGCGGAGGCGGCCGCGGAGCCGGCGCCGGCGGCCTGCGCGGAGGCGGTCGCGGCGTAGTCGGCGGCCTTGGCGGCCGTACGTGCCTTGGCCGCGGCGTTACGGGCGGCGACGGCCGCGTCCTTCGCCGCCGAGGCCTGCGAGGCGTCCTTGGAGGCGCCGATCGCCGCCCGGTAGGCGCGGGAGGCGGCGTGACCGGCGGTCGCGGCGCACTGGGAGGCGGCGGTGGCGGCGAAGGACGCGCGCCGGGAGGCGGCGACGGCCGCGTGGGAGGAGTTGATGGCGTTACGGGCGGCGTCCGCCGCGCCCTTGGCGGCGCTGGCGGCCTTCCGGGCGGCGTCGCCGGACTTCTCCACGTCGTCCTGGGCGGCCTCGGCCTCCGCCGCCGCCTTCTCGGCCGCCTCCTTCGCCTTCTCCGCGGCGGCCTTGGCCCGCTCGGACGCCTCGACGGCGAGGTTGGTCTCGGCCTGCGCGCGCTTGCCCTCGCGCTCGACGACGGCGACGAGTTCCTCGATCGTGGCGGACTCCTGGTCCCGGGCGCGGGCGATGTGCTGGCCGGTGTCCAGGAACCACTGGACGTCCGCCGCGCTTCCGTTGAGGGCGCGCGTCGCGTACTTCCGTACCTCCGGGCCGGACTTGGCCAGCATGCCGGCGATCGTCACCCGCATGTCCTCCAGGCGGGCGGTGTACTGGCCTTCGAGGAGGAAGTCCTCCAGCGCCTTCCGCTCGCCGGCGTCCAGGGCGGCGGTGCCTTCCCGGGTGATCGCCTTGCCGCCGGTGCTCATGACGGTGGCGGTGGTGACGCGCAGGTCTTCCGTGAGGGCGGGGTCGAACCCCTCGCCGAGGAAGTCGGCGATGGCGGCGTCGCCGTTGTTGAGCGCGGCGAGGGCCTCGCGGCGCAGGCCCTTACCGGCGCGGGCGAGGTAGGTGAGGATGGCGACGCGGTTGTCCTCCACGGTCGCCTTCGGCAGCTGTTCGGTGAGGAAGGTCCGGACGGCGGAATCGGCTCCGACGAGTGCCTCGGCCGCGGCCGCCCTGACGGCCCGTCCGCCGGTCATCCAGGCCTTGACCGCCTTCGCGCGGTCGGTGTCGGGCAGGGGAAGCGGATCCGCCCCTCCGGCGGCGCCCGCCGCGCGCGGCGCGGCCCAGGCGATGTCCAGCCCGAGGGCGGACACCGCCACCATCGCGCTGCTGCCGGCGACGGCCGTACGGAGGAAACTCCGTCTGTTCCACTGCTTCACGCTCATTGTCCGACCACGCCCCCCTGGCTCCGGCCACGACCTTTGTTCGTCATCACGTGATGAACCCCCTCGGAAAGATGACGGCGCCGACAGAGCGGCGATGGCATCAATTGCCGATGAAGCATCACACAGTCCGGCGGGTGAATTCCGATGAATTACAAACGTGCCCGCTTTGACCGATACGCGGGGCGCCGTCGCATCGGTGTCGGAAATCACGAAGAAAGAGACAGTTTCACCACTCGGGACAATTCGGAGAATTACACTTCCCCCGTGGCTCATTTACTTGTCGTTCACTTCTGCATCACATTTCGTTCAAGTCATGTGACACGCACCACATGAATCACTGGCCAAATTCTCCCTTTTCTGTTGATTTAATAGCATAGACAGAGCGTCGAGCATGGGATTACATGGCGCAACCAAAGAGTTCCGCCCCGGATGGGGGAAAGCGCTTCCGCGGCCTTTTTCAGGGCCGAATCCAGCGCTCCCCCGACCGAATTCAAGGCGGGAGTTCCGAGGGTCGCCGACGGGGGGTGAGCTCATGAATACGCGTATGCACGGCGTCTTTTCGCCGTGCCCGGAAACGGTTTTACCGAACGCCCGCGAATTCATGCTGCGGCCAGCCGGACCCCCTCTTTCCCCCTGCGCCCGGCGCAGCGGGGCGCAGCCCTCACTCCCGTTGTCGATCCCATGTTCCGGGCAGCCGGCCGGAACCGACGAGTAGGACTGTGATGAAGGTACGTAGCGCGACATCGCCGCGGCCCAGGCCGAAGAGACCCCTGGGGCGCGCCCTGGCCGTCGCGGGGGCAGCCGTCCTCACCGGGCTCCTGGCGGCAGCGGGCCTGTCGGGCACGCCCCGGACGGGCGAGACCCCCGCGAAGGCGGTCGAGGCGGCGGTCGCACCGGTGGCCGCCGAAGCCCCCGGCTACGCCGTCGAGGACTTCGACTACCCGGGGGCCGACAAGATCCTCGAAGAGCAGGGCATCACGCTCAAGCGCGGCGACGGCCATATCGTGCTGGCCACCTGCGACAGCGAGACCGGTCTCCTGGAGGTCTGGGCCCGCTCCCGCAGCAACGAGCGGATCTGCTTCCGCGTCACCGGCAACTCCGGCTATCTCAGCCTGGAGATCCCCTCCGTCTACGGCGTCCAGGGCAACGCGTACGCGACGACGGTCGACATGACCGTGGAGGACGAGGAGAAGTCGTTCGACATCACCAAGAACACCTGGACCCCGGTGGGTGAGAGCGTCGACGACGAGGCACGCGAGCACATGCTCGTGGAGATCACCACCACCAAGTGACAGCCCCCGGTCCGTGCCGAACGCCCGGTCTCCGACCGGCAGTTCCCGGCCGCCAGGTCCATCAGACCCGCCTCAAGAGAGTGGTCATGCCCAGATCGCGCAACGTCCGTCTTTCCGGCACGGCCGGATTCATCGCGGCTCTCCTCACCGCCTCGACACTCGTCTCCGCCGCCCCCGCGCCCGCCGTCACCGGCCCGTCCGCGGCGGCCAACGCCTATGCCTTCACCGCCCGTCTGGCCATCGGCAGCAGCCAGCGCGCCTGCTCAGGGGCGCTGGTGTACGCGGACTGGGTGCTCACCGCCGCCAGTTGCTTCGCCACGGACCCGGCCACGAGCCTCGACGTGCCCGCCGGCCCGCCCGCGCTCAAGACGGTCGCCACCGTCGGGCGCACCGACCTCACCACGACGACCGGGCAGGTACGGGACGTCGTCCAGCTCGTACCCCACGCCGACCGGGATCTGGTGCTCGGCCGGCTCGCCACCCCGGTCACCGGCATCACCCCCGTGGCCCTCGCCGCGACCGCGCCCGCCGCAGGGGACGAGGTGCGGGTCGCCGGCTACGGACGTACCAAGGACGAGTGGGCACCGCTGAAGCTGCACACCGGCACGTTCTCGGTGGACTCGGTCAGTGCCGCCGAGGTGGCCCTCACCGGCAAGGACGGCGCCGCCGTCTGCAAGGGCGACACCGGGGGCCCGGCCGTGCGCGAGTCCGGCGGTACGGTGCAGCTCGTCGGCATCAACAGCCGCTCCTGGCAGGGTGGTTGCTTCGGTGCCGACGCGTCGGAGACCCGTACGGGCGCCGTCGAGACCCGGATCGACAACCTGCGCACGTGGATCAACGCGAACGTCGGGCCGACGTGCACGACCAACGGTGTCCTCTACTCCGTCACCAACGCGGGGAGCCTGCTGCGCCGCGACGTGCCCGACCCGGACGGCGGCACGGGCAGCGTCCCCGAGGCCAGCACCATCGACTCGGGCTGGAACCAGTACCCGCGTGTGCTGGCCGGCAACGCCGCGACGTTCTACGGCATCAAGTCGGACGGTCTGTACGTCAGCCACCGCGTCAGCTCCACCGGGACGTGGGACATCCACCACCGCAAGATCCTCAACGACTTCGGCACGTACACCCAGGCCGCGTACCGGAACAAGATCTCCGTCGACCGCGGCGGCCACATCTGGCACGTCGACACCGGCGGCGACCTGCGGTGGATCCAGTACTCCACGGCCACCGGCACCTGGAACTCCGCCGGCAACAAGAAGATCGACCCGGGCTGGGGCCGCTTCAGCCACATCGTCGCCACGGACGACGGCGTCGTGTACGGGATCGACTCGGCCACCGGTCATCTGCTGCGCTCCCGTTTCGACTTCGAGAGCCAGCGCTGGCTCCAGCGCCAGGTCACGGTCAGCACGGCCGACTGGCGGGACTCCAAGAGCATCTCCTCCTTCGGCGGCGACGTGATCCTGCGGGTCAAGGAGAACGGCGAGGTGCGCCACTACCGGTACCACGAGCCGACCGCCGACTTCAGCGGCAGCTACAACCGGCTCATCGGCTCCGGTTCCCACTGGGCCGGCTACACCAGCGTGAGCGGCGCCCCGGACTCCTGCCGGCTCCGGGCCGACTACACGCCCGAGACACCGGCGACGACGCTCGACCCGACGAGCCCGCCCGCCGTTCTCCAGACGTCGACCGGCGCGATCGAGTACGCGTACACCCGCGCCGACGGGCGGCTCGTCACCGGCCGGCAGGCGGACCCCGCGGACTTCACGGGCATCCAGTGGACGACCGGACCCGAGGCGGAGAAGTTCTCCGGCAGGCCGCAGCTCGCCGAACAGCCCGACGGCGCGGTCGCGTTGACCGCCCGCACCGTGGGCGGCGAGGCCTGGTGGCGACGGCGGGCGGCGGCCACCCTCGAATGGGCCGACTGGCGGAATCTGGCCGGTGCGATGAAGGAGTCCCCGGCCACCGCCAAGGGCGCCGACGACGTGCTGGTGCAGTTCTCCGTCGACGCCGAGGGCAAGCCCTGGTACCGCGCGCAGCAGCGTCCCAACGTCGACTTCATGGGCTGGGTCCGGCTCGCCGGCGAGGGCCTCGGAGGACCGATGACCGCGGTGCCCCTGCGGGACAGCATCCAGGTCTTCGCCACCGGCGGCGACGGCCGGCTGCGTACCGCGAACTTCAAGAACGGCGCCGTCGGTTCCTGGACCGGGCTCGGTGACCAGAAGATCACGCACGCACCGTCCGTGGTGGTCTACCCCGGCTACCGGCTCGGCGTCTTCGCCCGCGCCGAGGACGGCGGGATCCTCTCCGCCGTCCAGTCCGGCGAAGGGACCGCCTTCCCGGCGACCTGGACCAAGGTGGGCGGCCTGACCGCGGCCGGCGCCCCGTCCGCCGTCATCAACCCCGTGAACGGCTACACCCAGGTCGTCGCGCGGAGCGAGGACGGGACGATCCACACCACCCGCGAGGAGGTCCAGGGCGCGTTCGGTACGTGGCGGGCCTGGCAGCAGGCCGGGTCCGAGCGGTCGGCCACCGACCCCACGGCGTTCGCCTACTCGGGCGGCGGCGGCTCGGACTGGGCGTTCGTCCACCGGGCCGAGTCCGGTGAGGCCCGGGTGATCCCCTCTCCGTCCGGCAGCTGACGGAGAGCCGCCGGACAGGGCCCGTCCCGGGGATTCCCGGGGCGGGCCCGCCGGCGTGGGCGGCGGGTGCGGTGGTCGGTGAGCGGCGGGGTGAGCGGCTGGGTGTGCACGGGCCCCACCGCTTAACCTGGCGGAACGGGGGCCGCACCCCTCGTTCCGTACGTCCTTGAGGAGAACCACCGTGCTCGTGCTGTTGCCGCCGTCGGAAGGCAAGGCCGCCTCCGGCCACGGGGCTCCGCTGAAGCCGGAGTCACTGTCCCTGCCCGATCTGGCCGGGGCACGGGCCGCCGTACTGGACGAGCTCGTCGAGCTGTGCGCGGCCGACGAGGAGAAGGCCGCGGAGGTCCTGGGCCTGAGCGAGGGGCTGCGTGGCGAGATCGCGAAGAACGTGGAGCTGCGGACGGCGGGGACGCGGCCGGCCGGGGACGTCTACACCGGTGTGCTGTACGACGCGCTCGGCCTCGCCACGCTGGACACGGCCGCGCGGCGGCGGGCCGGGAAGTCGCTGCTGGTCTTCTCCGGGCTCTGGGGAGCGGTGCGGATCGGCGACCGGATCCCGTCGTACCGGTGCTCGATGGGCGTGCGGCTGCCGGGCGTCGGGGCGCTGAGCACGCACTGGCGGAAGGCGATGGCGCCGGTGCTGCCCGAGGTCGCGGGCGGCGGGCTGGTCCTGGACCTGCGCTCGTCGTCGTACACACCGGCCTGGCGGCCGACGGGCGAGATCGCCGACCGTACCGCGACGGTGCGTGTCCTGCACGCGCAGGTCGTGGACGGTGTGGAGAAGCGGTCGGTGGTCAGCCACTTCAACAAGGCGACGAAGGGCCGGCTCGTCCGGGACCTGCTCCTGGCGGGCGCGGGGCCGAGGAAGCCCGGTCAACTGGTGGAGACGCTGCGCGAGTTGGGGTATGTGGTGGAGGTCTCCGAGCCCGGCGGGGCGGGGCGGTCCTGGGCGCTCGACGTGGTGGTGACGGAGATCCACTGAGGGCCCGCACCGCCCTGCCGCCGGGCCCCGTTGCACGGGGTGCAACGGTCGTTGCGGGCGGCGAGGGCGGCGCGGCAGGATGGCCGTATGACCTCCGTTCTCGACCTCGCCCCCGTAGTCCCTGTCGTCGTCGTGGACGATGTCGCCGACGCCGTTCCACTGGCCCGCGCCCTGGTGGCGGGCGGACTGCCCGCGATCGAGGTGACCCTGCGCACACCGGTCGCGCTGGACGCGATCCGGGCGATCGCGGCGGAGGTGCCGGAGGCCGTGGTCGGCGCGGGGACGGTCATCGCGCCGGGGTCCGTGACGGACTCGGTGGCGGCCGGTGCCCGCTTCCTGGTCAGCCCGGGGTGGACGGAGACCCTGCTGAACGCGATGCTGGCGTCCGGGGTGCCCTTCCTGCCGGGTGTCTCGACGACGTCGGAGGTCGTGGCGCTGCTGGAGCGCGGTGTGAAGGAGATGAAGTTCTTCCCGGCGGAGGCGGCGGGCGGCACGCCCTACCTCAAGTCCCTGTGGGGACCACTGCCCCAGGCCCGCTTCTGCCCGACGGGCGGGATCTCCCTGGCAACGGCGGGTTCGTATCTGGCACTGCCCAACGTGGCCTGCGTGGGCGGCACCTGGATGCTCCCACCGGACGCGCTCACGGAAAAGGACTGGCCCCGGGTGGAAAAACTGGCCCGCGAGGCGGCGTCACTGCGCTGAGCCGACGGGGCGGGGGCGCACTGGCACGGGACCCGACGCGATCCGGCCGGATGGCCGGTTGACGCGCGGACGGTGGCGCGCCGCCACGTCCCCCGACGGCTCGCGCCGAACGCCGCCACGCGCGTACCACGCCGGCGACGCGGCGGAGCCGCGCTCGCGCGGGACCCGGCGTGGCCCGGCCTGATGGCCGGTTCACGCGCGAACGGTGGCACGACGCAACGCGCATACGACGGGGCGACGGGTCGGTCCGCGCGGGACCCGGAGCGTCCAGCCGGGTGGCCGGTTCACGCGCGGACCGTGATGCGACGCCACGTCACCCGACCGCTCGCGCCGAACGCCGCCACCCGCGTACCACGCCGGCGACGCGCGCTCGCGCGGGACCCGGCGCGGCTCGGCCGGATGGCCGGTTGGCGCGCGAGCGGCGGTGCGACGCCGCCGCGCGTACGACGTCGGCCGCCCAGGCCCGAACGCCGATCAGCGCGTCGACTCGGGTGCGGAGAGCGGTGGCTGATCGAGCGTCAGAACCTGGCTGTCCCTCAGCGGCCGGTAACCCAGCCGCTCGTAGAGCGCGTTGCTCGTCGGGTTCGCCAAGTCCGTGTAGAGCAGGACCTGTTCGGCTCCCGAGTCGAGGGCCGCCCGGCTCACCGCCGCGGTGACCGCTCCCCCGTAACCGCGACCGCGCAGCCGAAGCGGCGTGTAGACCGGCGCCACCCGTGCCTGGCCCGCGAGGGTCGGAGTCACCGATGCCATCGACACCGGCACGCCCGCGACGTCCCACACCCACAGCCGACCGGACGTGACGCGCTCCGCCGTCGCCCGCGTGTAGTCCGCGTCCGCCGTGACCGGCTGGCCCGTGTCGGTGGCGAAGGCGCTCATCCACTCGGCGAGGAGCGGCAGGTCTTCGCCGGTGGCGCGTCGTGCCCGGCCGGCGGGGACGGGGTCCGGCGGTGTCAGCTCGCCCAGCCGGAAGAGCCGTACCCGGTGCGAGACCCGCCAGCCGCCCGAACGCCCCGTCCACTCGGCGGCGAACGCCCGCACGCACGCCTCCTCGCCCTGCACGGAGCTCAACGACGGGTCGACGGCGCGCAGTACGGGAACAAGTTCGCGCGCCGCACGCTCCGGCATCGGGCCGAGCAGCGGGCGCAGCGGTGGGGTCTGGAGGAAGGCGGCGGAGATGGGGGCGGCATCGGCCGGGCGCCAGTAGCCGAAACGGACCGGCTCCCCCGCCCCGTTGACCCGGACCGACTCGCTGATCGTCAGCAGCAGTGTCGAGCGGGCGGCCTCCCGCGCGAGGCAGGTGTCCGCCGCCGTACGGAACTCCTCGACGTCGTCGGTCAGTTGCCAGCCCAACCAGAACCCCTCCCCCGCTCAGCGCAGGTGCGACGTGTCGTTCAGCAGGCGCAGCGACGCGTTGCCGTCCGCGTAGTAGGCGACCGCCGAGAGTGAGGCCGCCGAGAGCTCCATCCGGAACAGGGACTCCGGCGGTGCTCCGAGCGCCAGTCTGACGAGGGTCTTCACCGGTGTCACGTGTGTGACGACCAGTACCGTGCGGCCCGCGTACCGCTCGATCAGCGTGTCGCGGGTGGCCGCGACCCGGGCCGCGACCGTGTTGAAGCTCTCGCCGCCGCCGGTCGGCGCCACGTCGGGCGAGGTGAGCCAGGTGCTGAGGTCGTCCGAATACCTCTCCCTGACCTCGGCGAACGTCAGGCCTTCCCAGGCGCCGAAGTCCGTCTCACGCAGCCCCTCCTCGACCGTGACCTCCAGGCCGAGCCGGCCGGCCACGGCGCCGGCCGTCTCGCGGCAGCGCAGCAGCGGGGAGGAGACGACGGCCTGGATCGT
Source organism: Streptomyces sp. NPDC058653 (assembly GCF_042716895.1). NCBI lineage: Bacteria > Bacillati > Actinomycetota > Actinomycetes > Kitasatosporales > Streptomycetaceae > Streptomyces > Streptomyces sp. NPDC058653. Next base: position 18,459 of record NZ_JBHXRM010000080.1, read on the forward strand.
GCCGCGTGCGGCGAGGGCCTTCGCGACCGCGTCGGCCTGCCTGCGGCCGACCGCCGACAGCTCCGGATCGCCGCCGCCGCTTCCCGAGAAGCGCTTCTCGGGGGTGAGGACTGTCTCGCCGTGCCGCAGCAGTACGAAGGTGGCGGGCGTGCCGAGGTCGGCGGAGCCCCAGCCGACGGTCGGGGCGGCCTGTTCGGGGACGGCCGCGGACAGCTCGTAGGAGGCGGCCAGCGGCGTCATGGCGGGGTGCGGGCACTGCCAGCGGGCCGCCGGCTGCTCCACGTCGTGCGTGGAGTCCATGGTCACCCCG
>NZ_JBHXRM010000081.1:0-15033 GCF_042716895.1 Streptomyces sp. NPDC058653
GTCACCGGACCCGCAGACGCGGTTGCCGCGTTCTGTCGGGATTCTGGTCTGCGGACGCAGTTGCTGACGGTAAGTCATGCGTTCCATTCGGCTGCCATGGAGGGTGCGGTGGCGCCGTTCGTGGAGGCGATGTCCGGCAGGACGTTGTCGGCTCCGGTGATTCCCTTCGCATCGACCGTGACGGGCGGGTGGCATGACGAACGGACGGCTTCGGACCCGGGGTACTGGGGCCGCGCCATCCGAGAACCCGTGCGCTTCAGCCAGGCGTTGACGACCCTGGCCGAGGCCGGCCCGGCGGTGGTCTGGGAGATCGGCTCGCATCCCCAACTGACACCGCTGGCCAAGTCGGCGTGGGGCGAGACGCAGCCGGTATGGCTCAGCACGTTGCGGCGGGACCGCATCGATCAGGTTCAGCTGCACAGCGCGCTGGCCGACCACTACAACCACACCCGCGGCGACCTCGACTGGTCCGGTCTGCACGAGGGCCGGAGCCGGCGCACCACCACCGTCCCGACCTATCCCTTCAACCGACAGGAGCTGACCGCGCCGCCCGCTCGCCGCCGGGGCGGCAGCACCGGCACGAGCACCCTCAGCCACCCGCTGTTCGACCGTCACTACGAGCACCGGAGCGAGGGACAGTGACGCACCCGGCCGAGACCTACGAGAAGACGTTCACGGGCCAGGAGCCCTTCATCGCCCAGCACCGCTCCGCGGACACCGGGCTCCTGCCCGCCGCCGTGCAGCTGGAGATGGCGATGGTGGGAGTCGCCCGGCGCCACCCCTTCACCCCGCTGGAACTCACCGATGTGACGTTCCTGAGGCCCCTCACCATCGCCGACGACGCGACGGCCCCCGTCCGGCTCGACGTGACCTTCGGCCCCCAGACCCGCTTCGAACTCAGCACCGTGGTGGCCGGCGACCGTAAACCGCTGTCCACCGGAGCCGGCCGACTCCTTACCGATCCCGTCCCTCCACCCGTCGACACCGGTCGGTGGCCGACCGGCACACGTGAGATCAACTCCGATCGTCTGTACGAGAGTTGGGCGCGTGAGGGCCTGCTGTACGGTCCCGACTTCCGTACCGTCCGCGAACTCACCGTCGCAGACGGCGGCGTGGCCCGTGCCGTTCTGCGGTCCGACACCGAGCCCATGCCCTGGTACGCCCATCCGCTGCTGGTGGACGGTGTGTTCCAGGTCGTCAGCTGCGCGCTCCAGGACCTGACCGGAGAGTCCGGGCCGTATCCGATGCTGCCGATCGGACTCGCGCGGATCGCGGTCCTCGCCGACCTCTCGGCCCTGTCGGCCGGAGTGACCGTCCAGGTACGCCGGACCGGCGTGGACGGCGCGTACGCGACCGCGGACGCGCTGCTCCTGGGGCCGGCGGACGAGGTCGTCGCGGAGTTCGAGGGGCTGCGGATGCGTCGTACGGCCGCCGTCTCGGGACCGGCGGCCACCCCGGTCCCGTCCTCGGCGGCCACCCTGCCCATCACCCGGATCGACTGGCGTCCGTCGCCCTCGCCCTCGCCCTCGCCCTCGCCGTCGTCCGCGTCCGCCGACCGGCACGACCCGGCGACCGGTACGTGGGTGGTGCTGCACAACGGCGGTACGGGCAGCCTGGGTGAGCGCGCCGCCCGGCACCTGCGGGCCGAGGGAGCCCGCGTGGTGGAGGTCGGCGCCGGACCGTCCCTCCCACAGGAAGCGGGACAGGCGCAGGACCCCGACCGACGGTCGCTCGTGCGGCCGGACGAGGAGGAGTTCCGGCGGCTCTGGGAGGAGATCAGGGAGCCGGTCGCGGGTGTGGTGCACCTGTGGAACGTCGGCGACGGGCCCGACGGGTCCCCGGATGAGGAGGCGGAGCTCCGCCTCGGCCTGTACGGCTGTCTGGCCGCCCTGCGGACCCTCGGCGAGCGGCAGCGCAAGTCCCGCTTCCACGTGGTGACGAAAGACGCGCAGCCGGTCGCGAAGGGCGACCGTCCGGTGCCCGCGCGGGCCGCCGTGTGGGGCTTCGTCCGCACCGCCGCCATCGAGTACCCCGGCCTCCAGCCACGCCTCCTCGACATCGACCGGCTCTCCGACGACTCGCTGCGCGCGGTCCTGGCGGAGATCGGCGCCACCGGCGGCCCCACCGAAGTCGGCTACCGGCAGGGCGTCCGCCACGTCCCCGTCAGGGTGCGCGACCGCTCGGCACACGCCGCGTCCCACGGCGGGAGGGCGCCCATCAGACAGGGCGGGCGCTACCTCGTGCTCGGCGGGCACGGCGGGCTGGGTCTGGAGGTCGCCGACCGTTTCGCGCGCGAGGGCGCCGGCGTCGTCGCGCTCGTCAGCCGTTCCGGAGGGGCAGGTGCGGGTGACGGTACCGACCACGACCGGACGGCGGCGATCGGTGCGCGAGGGTGCCAGGTCGCGTCCTACAGCGCCGATGTGACCACCCCCGGCGCCCTGGCGGCCGTGGTGGACCGCTTCCGGGCGGAGTTCGGCGAGTTGCACGGCGTGGTCCATGCGGCAGGCACCCTCAAGGACGGCCTGATCCGCAGTGCGACGGCCGAGGACATCGAGGCGGTGATGCGGCCGAAGGCCGACGGCGTCCGGGAGTTGGCCGCCGCCGTTGCCGGGCAGGACCTGGACTTCGCCGTACTGTTCGCATCGGTCTCGGGCACCTTCGGCAATCTCGGGCAGGGCGGTTACGCCGCGGCCAACGCCTATCTCGACGGCTTCGCGCAGGCGCACGGCTCGCCGTGGCTGAGCGTCGCCTGGGGTCTGTGGGGCGAGGTCGGCATGGGCACGGCTGTCGCGGAGCAGCTGCGGCGGCGCGGAGTCCGGCCCTTGGGCACCGCGGAGGGCCTGGACTCCCTCATCGCGGTGCTGGGGGCGGCGGACGGCCCCCGCCAGGTGGTCGTCGCGCACCCGGACGCCGGCGACGTGGTCGTCGAACTCGAAGAGGCGGGCGCGGGCGCGGAGTTCGGCACACCCGCCGACGTACGGCCCGAGGAAGGTGGGGAGACACCGGCCGACGGGCAGCACGTCGGGGAGGCACTGGAACGGTTCCTCGCGGAGCGGCTCGGCGTCACGTCCTTCGACCGCGACACCCCGCTCTCGGACTACGGCATGAGCTCGATCATGAGCGTCGAGCTGTCGGAGGAACTGTCACGCAGGTGGGGGATCCACCTTCCGGCGACGCTCTTCCTGGAGTACGGCGAGTTCGCCGAGCTCGTCGAGGCGCTGACCGACCGTTACGGCGCGGCGGTCGCGGTCGCGGCCCCGGAGACGGCCGAAGGCGGTGCCGGCGTCACCGTCGTGTCAGCCGAGACGGTCACGCCGTCCCCGGCCGCCTCCCTGGACAACGCACGCCCGAGCCCGCGTGCGGCGAGGCGCGGAGACGCGGACGTGCACGGCGACCGCGCCATCGCGATCGTCGCCGTCTCCGGTGATCTCCCGGGCGCCGTCGGTGGGGTGACGGAGCTGTGGCCCCTGCTCCGCTCCGGCGGTCACGCGTTCAGCGAAGTGCCGGCCGAACGCTGGGACATCGACGCCCACTTCGAGCGACGCGGCCCCCGCATGACGGGCACCTACTGCCGTACCGGCGCCTTCGTCACCGGTGTCGACCGCTTCGACCCGGCCTTCTTCGGCATCTCCGTACGCGAGGCCGAGGAGATGGACGTCCAGCAGAAGCTGCTGCTGGAACACGCCTGGACGGTCCGGGACGACAGCGGTCTCGCCGGCCGCCGCGACATCGGCGTCTTCGTCGGCGCCACCTACACCCATCACCGCGACACGCGAGGGCTGGAGACCGTCGGACCCCACACCGCGCTCGGCTCCATGAACGCGGTGCTGGCCAACCGGATCTCGTACGCGCTGGATCTGACCGGCCCTTCTCAGACCGTCGACACCCTGTGCTCGTCGTCTCTCGTCGCCATCCAGCAGGCGGTCGCCGCGCTGCGCGCCGGGCACTGCGGCGCGGCGATCGTCGCGGCCTGCCAGGTCGGTCTGACCCCGTGGTACTACCGCAGTCTGAGCCAGCTCGGCGCCCTGTCCGAGGGCGTGCCGCGGCCCTTCGACGAGCGGGCCGACGGATTCCTCCCCGGCGAGGGCGCGTTGGCCCTGATGCTGAAGCCGCTCAGGGACGCCGAACGGGACGGCGACCGCATCTGGGGCGTCGTCCGGGGCACGGCCGTGAATCACGGGGGCCGCGGCAGCGCTCTGCCGGTGCCCCGGAGCGAGGCCCAAGCCGCGGTCGTACGGGCGGCACTCGACGACGCCGGACTGGCCCCGGCGGACGTCTCACTGATCGAGACGCACGGTACGGCGACGCGGCTCGGCGACCCGATCGAGATCGCCGCGCTGACAGAGGTGTTCGGCAAGGACCCTGACCGCGCGGGGCCCTGCCACATCGGGACGGTGAAGGGCAACATCGGGCACCTGGAGCCCGCGGCCGGACTCGCCGGCCTGCTGAAGGTCCTGCTGTGCCTGCGGCACGGGGAGATCCCGCCCGTCGCCGGTTTCGAGACGCCGAGCAGCCATCTCGACCTGTCGGCCGGGCCGTTCGTGATCCCCGTCGAGCCACGGCCGTGGATCTCGGACGGTCCGCGCCGGGCCGGAGTCAGCTCCTTCGGCATGGGAGGGACCAACGCGCACATCGTCGTGGAGGAGTACGTCGGAGAACCGCAGCGCGCGCTGTCCGGTGAGGGGCCCCGTACGGCCGCTGCCGCCGTACCGGACGAGCATCTGCTGGTCCTGTCGGCGCACACCCCTGACGCGCTGGCCCGCCGTATGACGGACGTCCGGCGACTGCTGCCGCAGGAGAACGCGGCGGCTCCGAGCGACCTGTGCCGTTCCAGCGCCGTCGGACGCGACCACCAGGCGTACCGGATCGCGATCCTGGGAGCCACCGCCGACGAGTTGAGCGCCGGGCTGTCCGAGGCACTCGCCCTGGGCGATCGGGCACCCGGCATCGTCCTGCGTGGACGAGCGGTGCTGGACAGCCCGACGGCCGGACTCAGCGGCGCGGCTTTCCGCCATGTGAGCGGCGGCACCGTCGACTGGGCCACGGTGTACCCGGACCGGTCGGTGCGCCGGCCCGCTCTCCCGCCCTACCCGTTCGGCTCGCGCGCCGTGACGGCCCAGGCGGACACTCCGGCCCCACCCACCGCCCACGACACGCAGGACATCGCCGATGTCGTACGGCGACTCTCCCGCGCCCATCGAGTTCTGGGCGAGGAGACCGTACCCGGTGCGCTGCCGGTCGCCCTCGGTCTGCTGACGAGCGGCGCCCTGCACGGGATCACCTTCACCGGTCGTGGGACCGGGGACCATCCCCTCACCAGCGATCTGGACGACCCGACCCGTACCGGGCCGGTCACCTTCCGGCACAACAACCGTGTCATCGCTCGGCTCACCGTCGCCGAAGCCCCACCGGCGCCGCCCGCGGCCGTAGACCTCGGCACCTTGCGGGCCGCGCTCGACCGGACGCTGGAACCGGCAGGCCTCTACGCGTGGTTCGCGGCGAAGAACATGGAGTTCACCGCGCCGCTGCGGTCCGTCGCCGACGTTCGGTACGGGCCCGGCCGGGTCCTCGCGCGGATCGACGTACCGGCCGGCAGCCCCCTGGAGGCCGAGGCGGTGGCGCTCGACGCCGCACTCCAGGCCATGGCCGTCCTCACCCTGGCCGATCCGACGGCGCCGTCGGCCACCTATCTGCCGGTCTCCGTCGGCCGGGCGGTGCGCTGGGCGGACGCGGCTCGGACCGCGTTCGTACTGCTCGAAGGCGCCGAGCCCGACATCGACGGCACGCGACGCGGCAACGCGTCCCTGCTCGCCACCGACGGGCGGGTGCTGGCCCGGCTCGACGACATCGAGTACCGGACCGTGGCCCCGAACGGCGCCGCGCCGTCCGCCCCCGTCCGCCGCGTACCGCCGACCGCGTCGGCGGAGGCGGCGATCCTCGCGGTGGTACGCGACGTGCTCCACGACCCCGGCGTCATGGCGACCACATCACTGTCCACGGTCGGGCTCGACTCCATGCTGGCGACCGCCATCGCGGCCGATGTCGAGGCGGCGTACGGGGTGCGGTTGAGCCCGACGGACGTCCTGGACGCCCCGGACTGCCGCACGCTCGCCGCGCATGTCGCCGAGCTGGCGGACGACGGTGTGTTCGCCCCGCCCGCCCTCCGCGCCCCTGTCCCGGCGCCCGCTGCCGCGCCCGTGCCCGCTTCCGCGCCTGCCGACACCGCTGACGATCGGGAAGCGGACGGCCGGGAGCAGGACATCGCCGTCATCGGGCTGGCCCTGGCGCTCCCCGGCGCCTCGGACCCCGAACGATTCTGGTCGCTGCTCGCCGACTCCGCCGAGGAGATCCGCCCGGCCCCGGCCCACCGCTGGGGCCCGTACGCCAACGGGCACGAGCCCGACGTCGGCGGTTTCCTGGACAACGTCGACGAGTTCGACGCCCGGTTCTTCGACTTCTTCCCCAAGCAGGCCGAAGCGCTCGACCCCCAGGCCCGCTGGCTGCTCCGCACGACCTGGGAGGCGCTGGAGTCGGCCGGCCTGCCACCACGCCAACTCTCCGCGTCCACCGGTGTGTTCGTGGGGGCCAGCTACCAGCACTACAAGGACTTCAACATCGCCCCGGAGCTGGACGCGCCCAGCGGCCTGGGCAACCACAACGCGTTCCTCGCCAACCGGGTGAGTTACTTCCTGGATCTTCACGGGCCGAGCATGACGATCGACACGTTGTGTTCGTCGTCGTTGGTCGCGCTGCACACGGCCGTGCGGAGCATCCGTGACGGCGAGTGCGAGCAGGCCATCGTCGCGGGCGTCCGCGTCGCCCTCTCCCCGCTGCACTACGTCGCGATGAAGAACCTGCGTGCTCTCTCCCCCTCCGGAGCATCCCGGCCGTTCGATGCGGGTGCGGATGGGTTTGTGCCGGGGGAGGGGGTGGTGACGGTGGTGGTGAAGCCGTTGGGTGCGGCGTTGCGTGACGGTGATCGGGTGCGGGGTGTGATTCGGGGAAGTGCGGTCAATCACGGTGGTCGTACGAGTGGGTTGACGGTGCCGAGCAGTGCGGCGCAGCAGGAGGTGGTGTCCGCGGCGTTGAGGGATGCGGGGGTGTCGGTGGAGTCGATCGGGTTGGTGGAGGCTCATGGAACGGGGACGAGTCTCGGTGACCCCATCGAGGTGGAGGGTCTGACGCGTGCGTGGCGCGGGGTGACCGACAGGTCGCAGTTCTGTGCGATCGGTTCGCTGAAGGGGAATGTGGGTCATCTGGAGCCGGCTGCCGGGTTGGCTGGTGTGGTGAAGGTGTTGTTGGCGATGGAGCGGGGTGTTGTTCCGCCGTCGTTGCATGTGGTGCGGCCTAACGACCACATCCGTTTCGAGGACACACCGTTCTATCTGGCTGATCGTGCGGTGGTATGGCCCAGGAACGGGGAGCCTCGTCGCGCGGCGGTGAGTGCGTTCGGGATGGGCGGCGTCAACGCCCACGTCATCCTCCAAGAACCACCCGCACTCCCCGTCCGGGCCACACCGTCCCAGGGCACGCACGTCCTGCGGGTCAGCGCGGCGGACGAAACCGCACTGCGCGGTCTCGCCGACGCCTACGCCGAACGGTTCGAGAGAGCACACGACGACTGGGAGACCGCCGACCTCTGCCACACCGCCAACACCGGCCGCTCGCCGCTGGAGTTCCAGACCGCGGTGTACGGACGTCACTCCGCCGACCTCGCCGCCGAGCTGCGCTCCGTCGCGGCCGGGAACATCCCGGTCGCGCGCGTCGACATCGACCTGACCACCGAGGAGGGCGCGCTCCAGCCCGCCCGCGTGGTCGAGCTGGTCAGGGCGGGGTATGCGCACGTCGACTGGGTCTCGCTCTCAGCCGAGGGCGCACGTCTGACGGACCTCCCGACCTATCCGTTCGCGCGGGGCTCCTACTGGCGCACCGCGGACCCGACGGTCGTCCCGGCCCCGGCCCCGGCCCCGGCCCCGGCAGCGACGGGCGGTGAGGCGGTACGCGTCGAGTGGCGCGCCCGGGAACTGGCGCCCGTGCCTGTGTCCGACCCGGCGACGGTTCGACTGGTCGCCGCCGATCCCGGGATCCAGCGCGCCCTGACGACCGCCCTCCGGGACCGGAACGTGACCGTCGTCGAGCGCGGTCGACCGGCGGACGTGACGATCGTGGTCGACGCCCCGGACGCGCAGGACCTGCGCGTCCGGCCCAACGAACTGAGCGCCTTCTGGGCCGAGTTGGGCGTCCTGATGAAGTCACTGCCCGCGCACGGGAAACTGCTCTGGGCCGGATTCCACGATGTGGCCGTGCGTCCCGACGAGCGCGGCGACCTGTCGCCCGAGCGGGCCGCCATGGCCATGGCTGTACGGGCCGCCGGGGCGGAGAACCGGAAGCCCACCACCGTCGTCCATCTGGACCCGGCCGACACCGCCGAGGAGCAGGCCCTCTGCCTGGCCGCCGAGTACGCCGCCCTGAACGCCGGCCAGGCGACTGAGCCCCAGCCCCAGCCCGAGTCCCGGCCCGAGGCCGACGCGGGCACCGCGGTCGCGGCCTACCGGGGAGGCGTCAGGTACATCCCGGTACCGGTGCCCGCACCGGCCGGCCCGCCGCACACCCTGTCCGCCTCCGGGTACTACCTGGTCACCGGTGGACTGGGCGCCGTAGGCGTGCGTCTGACGGAGCGTCTGATCGAGCGAGGGGCCCGGCGCGTCGGGATCATCGGCCGGTCGGTGGTCGATCCCGAGAGCTCCGCCCCCCTGCGGGAGTTGGCCAGGCGCGCCGACGTCGAGTATCTGGCCTGCGATGTGTCCGACCCGGCCGCGCTCGCCGCCGCGGCAGGGCAGTTCGGCCGACGCTGGGGCCGACTCGTCGGCGTTGTGCACTCCTCCGGTGGGGTCAACCCGTTCGGCGCGATGCACCGCCGGTCATGGGGTGACGCGGAGAAGGTGCTCACCCCCAAGGTCTCCGGCTCGCTGAACGTCGTACACCTGGCCCAGGAGCAAGGGGCCGACTTCGCCGTCCTGGTGTCCTCGATCGCCGGTACCCAGGCACTGGCCGGCCGGGGCCTCGTCGACTACAGCCTCGCCAACGCCTACCAACTGGCCCTCGCCGAACGGGAGAACGGCTCCGCCACCACGGTCACCGCCCACGCCTGGCCCAACTGGACCGGCATCGGCATGAAGGCGGACGCGTCCTACTCGGCCGCTTACTCGGTCAGTGCCGACCAGGCGCTCGACGCCTTCTCCGACCACCTGCGGTCGGGCGGCGCCGTGATCTTCCCGGGCAGCGCTCCCGCCACCCCGCCGGAGGCCGACGACGCCGACGGGTCCACCGAGCCTGTCCCGTCCCTCGGTTGGGCGTCGGTGCCGCCACCGCCCGAACCACCCGTACCGACCTCCACGGCGCGCCCCCAACACGATGTCGCGGGGATGCGCGCACGGGTCCGGGACGCCTTCGTCCACGTACTCGGCGAGGACCCGGGAGACCGTCCGCTCCAGAGTCTCGGGCTCGACTCCCTCGTGATCGCCGAGCTCACCACGGCCCTCGAACAGCGCGCCGGTCTGACCGTCGACCCGTCGCTGCTGATGCGGGCGCGTACGGCCGACGAGATCGCCGGGGACCTGGCCGCGGACCTCGCCGCCCATGCCGCCCACGCGCCGTCGGCCCCGCCCCGTCCATCCACCGCCGACCAGGAATCGATTCCAGCGTCCGCGCCCACAACAGCACTCAGCGCCCTGCTGCGTCCCCTGCTCGCGCACGCCGGACAGCGGGGACCGGAGCAGCCATGACCGGAGAGTCGAACGAGTCGAACGAGTCGAACGAGTCGAACGAGTCGAACGAAAGGACCGTGGTGAGCGAACTCGACACCCGTATCGCCGTGATCGGCCTCGCGGTACGGCTCCCCGGCGCCGAGGACGTCGTCGACCTGACGGCCCTGCTGGACGGTGACCGGGTCGAGGTCGGCGAGGTCCCGCCGAGCCGGTGGGCCCGTGAGCTGTACCGGGGCGAGGGCCCCCACCAGGGCACGCACCACCGCGGCGGCTTCCTGGTGGATCCGTTCTCCTTCGACCACGAGGCGTTCGGCATGACCGCCGACGACGCCGTACTCCTCGACCCCCAGCAGCGCGTGATGCTGGAGGTGGGGGCGCGGGCGCTGGAGGACTCCGGGTACCTGGGGGCGCGCCGTCGGCTCGACGCTGGCGTGTTCGTCGCCGGCCGCATGAACGCGTACGGATTCGACCAGGGCCGGGGCACCGTTCCACCCGGTCCGGGCGGCCCTGTCGGAATCCCCGGGCCGGCCGCCCTGTGGGGCCGGTCGCAGAACTTCATGGCGGCCTGGCTGTCCGACCGCCTCGACCTCGCCGGCCCCAGCCTGGTGGTCGACACCGCCTGCTCGTCCTCGCTCTCGGCGGTCTGGCTCGCCTGCCAGAGCCTCGCGGCCGGCACGTCCGAACTCGCCCTGGTCGGCGGGGTCGACCTGTTGATCGACCCGCTGACGTTCGTCCTCCTCTCCCGTACCGGCGCCCTCTCCCCGGACGGGCTGTGCCGGACCTTCGACAGCAGGGCCAACGGCTACGTGCCCGGCGAGGGAGCCGCGGCTCTCGTTCTGAAGCCGATGCCGGCGGCACTGGCCGACGGCGACGTGATCCTCGGAGCCATCAGCGGGGTCGCGGTCAACAACGACGGCCGCACCATGGGTGTCACCACACCCAACCTGGAAGCCCAGATCGAGCTGCTGGACAAGGCGTACAGGACCATCGACCCGGCGACCGTGCAGTACATCGAGGCACACGGCACCGGTACCGCCATCGGCGACCCGATCGAAGTGCGGGCGCTCACCGAGGTGTTCGGCCGGCACGGTGTCGCCCGGAACTCCGTCGCACTCGGCTCGATCAAGCGCCGGATCGGCCATCTGCACTCGGCCTCGGGGCTCGCCGGACTCGCGAAGATCATCGTCGCGCTGCGCGAGGGTACGGTCCCGGCCGTGTCGGTGGAGTCGCCCAACCCGCGACTCAACCTCGCCGAGAGCCCCTTCCATCTGCCGGACACCCTCCGTCCCTGGCCGGACGCTCCGGTGCGCCGGGCCGCGGTGAGCGGATTCGGCTTCGGCGGTACCAACGCCCATGTGGTGGCGGAGGCCGTCCCCCGCACGTCCGGCGCCCTCGCCGCGTCGACGGGGCCCGGTGAGCCGCCCGCGCCGGTCCAGGTACTGCCGCTGTCCGCCGACAGCCCGTACTCACTGCGCGAACTGGCCGCCCAGTGGGTGGAGTTCCTGCCGAATCTGGCGGACGGGCCCGGCGAGCTCGGCGACGTGTGCGCCACCGCTCGGCTCGCCCGGCCGCACCGTACCGAGCGGCTGGCTGTCGTCGGGGCGACCGCGCAGGAACTGGCCACCGCTCTGCGTGCCTGGCTCCTGCGGGCCGGCGCGCAGGAGGCCCGTACCGCAAGCGCCACCCGCACCGCCGTGTCGGTACGGCCCTTGGCGAGCGCGGCCCCGCCCGCGTGGCTGACCGCCCTCGCCCGGTCGACGCCCGCCGTTCATGAGGTCGTCGGCCAGTTCGAAGCGGCTACGGGTACTCAACTCTTTACGTTCTCAGGTGAGTTGCTGCGGATCTTCTCCGGCGTCGCCCTCGCGATCGCGCTGCGCGACCTGGGCCTGCCCGCAAGCGCCGTGGAACTGCCGCCGGGTTGGGAGGCGGTGGGGGACTTCGTACGAGGACGCCTCCCGCTGGAGCAGGCGCTGGCCGATGTCCTGCGGGGCGACAACGAACCCGTGCGCGACGCGCAGAACCGCTCGGCGGCCGAGGGCCGCGACGTCGGCGTACGGCTGGCGGAAGCCCGCGACGAGCGGGAAGTGAGAGCGGTGCTCGCCACCATCGCCGCCGAACTCTTCGAGGAGGGCCAGGAGATCGACTGGGCGGCCTTCCAGCGGACAACAGGCCGGTCATGGAGCAAGCGCCTGCTGCCCGTCGCCCAACTGCGCGGCCGGGCACTGAACTTGGCCGAGCCGCTGCGCTCGGCAGAGCCGGGCACACCCGCCGAGCTGGTGTCGGACGACGGGGCGGCCGGCTACACGTTCTCCCGTGTGTTCGGCCCGGCCGAGGCCCCCATCGCCCAGCACGCGGTGTACCGCACGCTCATGCTCCCGGGCGTCGCCTGGTTCGACTTCCTGCGCGAAGGTGCCGCACTGCGCGGCGAGTCCTTCCACGGGGCCCGGGACGTCCTCTTCCACCGACCGCTCATCCCGTCCGGGGCCCACCGGGTGATCGGGCGGGTGGACGCGGAGAACCGGTTCAGGGTGGAGGATCCCGAGAGCGGCGAACTCTTCGTCACCGGCCGGCTCGCGACCGGGCGCCCCTCCGGGCCGCCGACTCCGATCCCTCTGGCCGCCCTCCTGGCCGACTGCGGCGGCTCCGCCCTGCACGCGGGCTCCGGCCTCTACCGCTGGCTGCGGCGGATCGGCTATCACCACGGCCGCTACTACCGGAACATCTCCTGGGTGGCGAGCCTGCCGGACGGCGGCACACTCGCCCGTATCGAAGGCGCCCGGCAGCGGGAGATGAACGCGCCCGGCGTACGGCTGTTCCCCGGGCTCCTGGACAGCGTGACGGTCGCGGCCATCGACCCCGCCAACCCGGTGTTCGGCGAGGCGGACGCGTCCGCGTTCATCCCACTCTCGGTGGGCCGGCTGGATGTCCTCGGACCACTGGACGACGCCGCCTACGTACGGACGGAGATCGCCTTCTGGAACGACGAGGCCTGCCGGGTCACCCAGACCGTGACGGACGAGGCGGGGACGCCGCTGCTCGTCTTCGGAGACATGGCGTCCAAGCGTGTTCCGGTCCGGGCGTTCGGCGCGGGGGAGATGCCCGAGCCGACGGTGGCGGATGCGTCGCCCGCTCCGGTCGTGGAGGTCGCGCCCGAGGCTCCGGCGCGGGCGGTTCCGGCAACCCCGGCAGCTTCGGGGGCTCCGGCGATCCCCGCCGCCTCGCGGTCGGCGCGGGCGCTCACCTGGTTCCTGGCCCTGACGGGCACCTCCGAGGAGCACACCGATACGGAGTTCCTGTCCGCCGGGTTCGACTCGGTGGGCCTGGTGACGCTGAGCGAGCGCATCTCGCAGGAGCACGGTCTGGCCCTCTACCCGACGGTCTTCTTCGAGTACCCGACTCCTCGCCAGTTCGCCGACTTCCTGGTCGACGAGGCACCCGAGCTCGTCGACACACTGGTGGCCCCGGCCGATCAGGTGCCCGAGGTCGCACCGCCGTCCGAGGCGGCCCCCGTGGTGGCCGAAGCGCCCGCACCGGTGGCGCGGGCCACCGTCACGCCACGAAGACCTGAGGTCAAGGCACCGGCCGACCCCTCCGTGTCCCCCGGACCCTCCGAGCCCTCCGAGGTCACATCCGCATCACGGCCGCGCGACATCGCGGTCGTGGGCGCGGCCGTCCGGCTGCCCACCGCGGGCAACCTCACCGCCTTCGCCGAACTGCTCGCCGAGGGCCGGGACACGGTCGGCCCGCTGCCCGAGGGACGCTGGGGGGACAACGAGGCCCGGAACGCCCCGTACGCCTCGTTCCTGGACAGCGTCGACGCGTTCGACCCGGCTCCCTTCCGGATCTCGGCCCGCGAGGCCCCGCTGATCGATCCGCAGGCACGGATCGTGTACGAGACGATCTGGGAGGCCCTGGAGGACGGCGGCCGGATCGGCGGACGCGCCGACGGCGGCAACACCGGTCTGTGGATCGCCTACAGCCACGACCACTACCACGAAGAGCGCGTTCGCCACGATGTGCCCGACGGGCGCGGCCTCGGACTCGAGGCGATGATCGCGAACCGGCTGTCCTACCTGATGGACTGGCACGGCCCCAGCGGACTGGTCAACACCCTCTGCTCGTCGTCCCTGGTCGCCATCCACTCGGCACTCCAGCACCTGCGCACCGGCGACATCGACACGGCGGTCATCGGGGCCGTACACGCCGGGATCAGCCCGGAGTACTTCCGGTCGATGGGGGACCTCAGGGCCCTGTCGCCCCGGCACCGCAGCCGTGCGTTCGACAGCACCGCCGACGGGTTCGTGCCGGGAGAAGGGGCCGTGGCGGTGGTGCTGCGTCGGTACGACGACGCCCGACGGGACGGAGACCGGATCCGGGGTCTCATCAAGGGAGCCGCCGTCAATCACGGCGGACGCACCACCCGCTACTCCGCTCCCAATCCCCGCGCCCAAGCGTCGGTCATCACGGCCGCGTTGAGAGATGCGGGGGTGTCGGTGGAGTCGATCGGTTTGGTGGAGGCTCATGGGACGGGGACGAGTCTGGGTGATCCGATCGAGGTGGAGGGTCTGACGCGTGCGTGGCGTGGGGTGACGGACAGGTCGCAGTTCTGTGCGATTGGTTCGTTGAAGGGGAATGTGGGTCATCTGGAGCCGGCGGCGGGGTTGGCTGGTGTGGTGAAGGTGTTGTTGGCGATGGAGCGGGGTGTTGTTCCGCCGTCGTTGCATGTGGTGCGGCCGAATGATCACATTCGTTTTGAGGAGACGCCGTTCTATCTGGCTGATCGTGCGGTGGTGTGGCCGCGGAATGGTGAGCCTCGTCGTGCGGCGGTGAGTGCGTTCGGGATGGGTGGTGTCAACGCTCACGTCATCGTCGAAGAACCACCCGTCGTGCCCGAACGTGAGACGCCGGCCCAGGACTCGCACGTCATACGGGTGAGTGCGGCGGACGAGACGGCGTTGCGGGCTCTTGCCGACGCGTACTCCGAAGCTCTGATCGACACGTCGGAGGAAGAGCTCGGTGACTTCGCGTTCACCGCCAACACCGGTCGCGCCTCCCATCGCCTGCGGGCCGTCGTGCAGGGCGCCGATGCTCGCGAACTGGCCGCCGGCCTGGGGGATGTCGCCACAGGCCAGGTTTCGGGATCCCGACGGGGAGGTGCCCCCGCGCCGGTCGCCTTCATGTTTACGGGGCAGGGGTCGCAGTATGTGTGTATGGGGCGTGGGTTGTATGGGGTGGAGCCGGTGTTTCGGGCGGCGTTGGATGAGTG
>NZ_JBHXRM010000082.1:0-13596 GCF_042716895.1 Streptomyces sp. NPDC058653
CGACCGGATGGCATCCGGTCGCGGCCCCGGCCGCCGGTGCGGTTCTGGTACGCCGCGCCGCCGAACTCCCCTCCTCAGCGCGGGTGGTGCGCCCCGGGGGCCGGGAACGGAGCGTGCTGTCGGGTGGTCGCGCGTTCCCGCTCCCGTCGGTGTGCCTCCTCGACGGCGTGCAGACGCCGGGTGGAGCGGCGGGCGGCCCAGGCGACCACCAGCAGGGCGAGACCAAGCAGCGGGTAGCCCATGGCGATCTTCGCGAAGCCGAGCCATCCGGTCTCGTCGGAGTCGTAGAGCCACTGCTGGACCACGAAGCGGGCGGCGAAGACCGCGGCCAAGGCCAGGGTCGCGATGTCGTAGTAGAAGCGGCAGATCCGGTCCTCGCGCCAGGTGTCGCCCTTGCCGGTCACGCCGTTCCAGACCAGGCCCGCCAGCGGGCGGCGGACGATCACGGACGCCGTGAAGACGACGGCACCGGCCAGGCTCAGCCAGATACCCACGAGGAAGTAGTCCTTCGCGGAACCGGTCCACCAGGAGATTCCGGCGGCGAACGCGACGCCGAGCAGCCCGTTGACGGCGGGCGCGACCGATTCCTTGCGGATGAGGCGTAGGGCCATCACGGCGAGGGCGACGGCGAAGGCGGTGACGATCGCGCCGTTGAGGCCGAGCAGGGAGTTCGCCAGGACGAACGCCACGACGGGGAGTGTCATGTAGAGCATGCCGGGGACGCCGCCCCACTGCTCCAGCATCGTCTTGTTCCGGTGCGGGCCACCGCCCGGCTCCTGTCGTACGCCGCTGGTGTCTGTCGTGTCGCTCCCACGTGGAATGAGGTCAGTCATGATGCGTCATCAACTCATCTCTGTCGGATGGGACGGTCCGGCTCATCGACCGTGCGGGTCGTTTTCCCCCCAACTCGCCAGGCAATCAACGGCCTAGGGAATTAGGTACTAAGGAGTTCGCCGGGGCAACGGATGGGATGGAGCACGGGTTCGGAAAGGAGCGCGCGCAGGCCGGCAGCGGGAGGGGCGGGCCGCGTGTCAGACGGTGCGAGCCCGCTGCTTGGCGGCCTGCATGTCGGCGACGACCTCGGTCACCATGCGCAACGAGGCGTCGTCCAGGACGTTGCCGAACTCGATGACCTCGACGCGTCCCTCCAGCCGGGAGGCGAGGTCCGGCATCTCGCTGGGGACGACGGCGAGGTCGATGCCCGTGAGATCGGTGTCGGCGGCGCCGGTGAGCACCCGGATGTTGGTGATGCCTGACTGGACCAGGGAGTCCCGGATGCTCGCCGCCTGGTCGTCGGTGGTGTAGTAGATGCCGACGGTACGGTCCCGGGGGAGGGAGGCGATCCGCACCAGGGTCCGGATGTGGGGGGCGACGACGATGCCGACCACCTCGGTGGTCTGCCTGTCCCACAGTCCGCGGACGGCGGCGAGGTGGAAGAACGTGGTGAGGACCAGGTCGGCGGGCTCGTCGAGTGCCTCGAACTCGCCGAGCACCAAGGGTTTCACCCGCAAGCCGAGGCGTTCCTCGAACTCGTCGGCGAAGTAGCCGGCCCGGTCGGCGTTGCACTCGACGAAGCAGATCTTGAGCTGGTTCTCCTCGGCCCGGACCGCCAGGGTCGAGGCGATCATCTGGATCTCGGCGGCAGTGAGTCCGAGGTCCAGGCATTCGGCCACCGCCGCACCGAGGATGGTCCGTGCCCGGTCGCGGGCCGGGAAGCCCGGTTCGTCGGGCCCGGTCTCCGCCACCGCGGTGCCACCGCGGCCCCGGGCCTCGACCAGGCCGAGTTCGCGGAGCTCGGCGTAGGCACGGGCGACGGTGTTGCGGTTGACACGGAGGTTGTCGGCCAGCAGCCGGGCGCTGGGCAGGATCGATCCGGCCTCCAGGTCACCGCTCTCGATCATGAAGGTCAGCTGGGTGACGATCTGGTGGTAGATGGGCATGCCGGACTGGCGGTTGAGCTGGATTTCGTTGCCCACCACAGCCGGTCGCTCCCTTCGGACGAGAGCCAACCGTACCCTTCCCCGGTCTCGGTTCGTCCGCCCGACCGTGACACTCCGTCGCAGGCGGGGCCGTACCCGGCCGTAGGGGCGGTCCGGCCGACGGCTCGGCGCTGTCACGAACTCCAGCCGCCGCCGACGGCCCTGCTGGAGAGGTAGGAGCCGCGCAGGGCCTTGCGCAGGCCGGGTACGGCGGTGTCGAAGTGGGCGGCGAGTTCGTGGAACCGCTTGCGGTGTGCGCGGGCTTCCTTCGCGGTCAGAACGGTGTTGACCTCCGTCTCCGCAGCGAGGACGGCGAGCGTGACGTCCTTGACGGGAAGGGCCGACGGGTCGGTGCCGGAGAGGACGGCGGCACGGACCCGCTCCTGGAGGCCGCGGACCTGCTCGGGCTCCGTGACCGTGACCCGGTCGGTCCGGAGCACCCCGAGGAGGGAGGCGCGGGTGACGTCGAGGGCTCCGGTGTCGGCGAGCTGGTCGCGTACGGGCCGGTCCGCGGTGTGGGCCTTGTTGTGGACGAACTGGAGCCAGTTCTTCGGTTTCCCGGTCGGCAGGTCCTGCCACACTTCGGCGAGGAAGGAGTCGTCAGGCGCGGTGTCGGTGAGCCGTTCGACCTTTCCGCCGTCGGCCCCGAGGAGCCCGTCCAGGGTCATCTCGGCCAGCGCGCCGGCCCGCAGCAACTGGCCGCGGCCCTGGAGGTTGAGCAGTTCGAACGTGCCTTTGTCGACGGTGTAGCAGAGCAGGTAGAGCTGCTGGGGCAGGGTCCGTGCGGTCGGTGACATCACATCTCCTCGGCTGTGGTGACGGATCGGTCATGGGTGCGTTCGCCGAGATGGCGGGCCAGGAAGTGGTCGGCCGTGCGGAAGAGGTCCTTGTTGTTCTCGGGATTGACGAAGCCGTGACCCTCGTCCGGCTTGACCAGATAGGTGACGTCGACACCCCGGGAGCGGAGGCTCTCGACGATGCGGTCGGACTCGGCCTGGACGACGCGGACGTCGTTCGCCCCCTGGACGACCATGAGGGGGGTGCGGATGTCGTCCACCCGGCTGAGCGGGGAGCGGGCCCACAGGTGGGGCTGCTGCTCCGGGTCGTCGGGATTGCCCGCGTACAGGTACCAGTTGTTGGTCAGGTGGGGCTTCACGAACTCCGGTACGGTCCGCAGGAAGTTCGCCAGGTCCGAGACGCCGAAGCAGTCGATCGCCGCGGCGAAGACGTCAGGGGTGAACGCGGCCCCGACCAAGGCGGCGTAGCCCCCGTAGGAGGCGCCGAAGATCGCGACCCGCTCCGGGTCCGCGATGTCTCGGCCGACGGCCCAGCGGACGGCGTCGAGCAGGTCGTCGTGCATCTTGCCGGCCAACTCGCCGATGCCGGCCTTCAGATGGGCTTTGCCGAAGCCGGTCGAGCCCCGGAAGTTGACCTGGAGCACCGCGTACCCCCGGTTGGCGAGCAGCTGTACCGCCGGGTCGAAACTACAGCTGTCACGGCTCCAGGGTCCGCCGTGGACCAGCAGCACCAGCGGGATGGCCGACCGCTCCCCGGCCACCGGCAGCGTCAGATAGGACGGGAGAGACAGCCCGTCGCGCGCGGGGATCGTCACCGGCTCCATGGGCGCCAGCGCGGCCGGATCCAGGTCGGGGCGGGAGCGGAAGAGCAGTCGGCCGTCGCCCGTCGCGTGGTCGTAGAGGTAGGTGACGCCGGGGGCGCGGTCGTCGGCGAAGCTGACGACCCAGCGCATCCCGTCCAGGTCCGACGACAGGGCGGCGATGTCCCCGCCGTACAGCTTCTCCACGTTCTCCAGCACCGCCGCGAAGTGCGGGTCCAACGGGCGGATCACCTGGCGCGCGCCCAGATACCGTGCCCCGATCAGCTCTCCGGTGCGCCGGTCGCGGACGAGCGGGGGCGGGAGCGAGGGAAAGACCGCGCAGCGTGTGTCGAGGTCGAACTCCGGATGACTGTCGACCTCGGCCTCCTCGCCGGTGGCAAGGTCGAGACGCGCCAGGCAGGTCCGGTCCTGGTGGCGGTTGGACCCGATCCACAGGCCGGTGCCGTCCGGGGTGAGCGTGAACGGGTGCACACCCAACGGGTAGTCCGACCCGGCGAACCTCGCCAGCGGTTCCGCCGCCCCCGCCTCCGGGGCCCACCGGGAGAGTTCGAGGTCGCCGCCGGGTCCCAGGCCGTGGACGTACACCTCCCCGGACGGGGTGCAGAGGAAGTCCCCCGCTCTCCCGGGGTTCCGCGCGAGCACGGTCGTCTCCCCGGAGGCGACGACGATCTCGTAGAGGTCGAACGCGGCGGGATCCCGGCGGTTCATCCGCAGCAGCACCCGTCCCGGACGTGAGGGCGGAGACTCGACGCCCATGACCCGGACGCCGGCGAACGGAGTCAGATCGACGGCCACGGCGCCGGGATCGTCCAGGTCGACCCGGTACAGGTGCCAGTTCTCGTCGCCGTCGAAGTCCTGCTCGTACAGCAGCCAGCGCGGGTCGTCCGCCCAGTGGTAGACGTGCACGCTCCGGTTGTCGTCCGCCGTCACGCACCGGGCGTCGGACAGGTCTCCGTCGGCGTCGGCCACCCAGACGTTCAGCCGCTCCCGCCATGGGGCCAGAAAAGCGATCCGCCTTCCGTCGGCGGAGATCGACGCTCCCGCGCGCTCCGGCGGGTCGAAGAGTTCTTCCACGGTCAGATGCGGCACCTCGCTCGGTGCACTCCGCATGTCCTCACTCCTGACGTCTCGTCCGATTGTCACCAGACGACAGTATGTCACTAAGTGACAGAAGCGACAAGGTGCGCTTCCCCGGTCTGCCCCAGGACCAACGTGGTTTCCCATGAGCCGGCGGAGCGCTCGGACCCCGTACGCCGGATTACGGGAGCGGCCCCGCTGGCTGTCTTGGCTGGGGTGACCGGGGTGTCCGGTCGGGCGGGCACCCCGGTCACCTCGTGCGGTTGGGATGGTGTCAGCGGGTCTTGACGGGAGTGAGGGTGAAGCCGTTGTTGGGCTTGCCGGCGAGGAGGTCGGCCAGGCCGCCGCTGAGGGCGTAGGTGGTGCCGTCGGGGCCGGCGGTGACGTCGCTGGTGACGGGGTCGTTGACGGTGTCGGTGGTCTTGACGGTGGCGCTCTTCCAGCCGTTGCGGGACGTCACGTGCTGGATCCGGGCGGGCTTGCCGGTCAGCAGGCCGCTGCTGACGGCCGTAAGGGAGCCGTCCTTGAGCAGCCGCATGCCCGCCACAGGGGCTGCGAGGGGTGCGGAGAGCTTGATGGGCCGGGCCCGGTCGGGATGCTTGACCGGCACCCGGACGAGGGAGCCGTCGGCCATGGTGATGACCAGCTGGTCGCCCTCCACCCACTCCACCGCTGTCATGCCGACGTTGTCGAGGAGGTTGGGGATGTCGAGTTCGCCCTGGAGGAGGCTGTCGCGCACGAGGACCGTGGCCCGGCCCTTGCGGTCGATACGGAACACGGTGGGGGTCAGCTCGTCGACGGCGTAGGCGGTGCCGTCGGGCGCCACCGTGATGTCGGAGATGAGGTGCTGCCTGCCGTCCAGGACGAGCGCGGTCAGGTCCACGCACCAGTTCTGCTCGCCGGTCTCCAGGTCGTAGCTTCCCACGCCGGCGACGCGGAAGGGGGCGTCGGTACGGGACTGTTCGGCCGTGCCGTAGTCCACGTTGCCCACCAGAACGCGGCCCCGCCGGGGATCGGGGACAACGGCCTGGGCCGAGGTCATCTCGGGGTCGTCGATGAGGACCCGGACCGTTCCACCCGGTGTGACGGCGTGAACCTTGCCCTGCTTGAGCGAGCCGACCAGGAACGTCTTCGATGCCGTGTCGTAGCCCAGGGAGTGGGGGAACACATTGGCCCCGTCCGCCTTGATCACACCAGGTCCCGGACGTCCCTGACCGGTCGGCGTCGGCCGGCTCACGGTACGTTCGACGGCGGTGTCCTCGCCGGAGCCGCCGGACGACCCGTTCACGGCCAGTGCCGTCCCGGTCGCCGCAACCACGACGAGCGCCGCGCCCGCGACCACCGCCTTCACCTTCAGGCTCCTGCCCCTCCCCGCCCGTGGGTCCGATCCCAGCGCCGGGGAGCCGTCCACGATGTCGCGGCCCAGCAGGGCGGCCAGCCGGTCGAGCGCGCCGGCACCGGCCGGGGCTGACTTGGAGGGACCGAACGGGCTGGGCGCGCCCGCCGGCAGCTGGGTGAGCAGGTTGGCCGCGAACTCGGCCTCGGGCTCGACCAGCGCGTCGGCGAACACCACGGTCCGCCCCAGCGCACGGGCCAGGTCCCATCCATGGACCAGGTGCTCCAGGGTCTGCAGGTGCAGGGCCACGGCCCCGGGCACCTCGCCGAGGGGGATCCGCACCGTCCGCTCCAGCGCGCCGGCCTCGGCGAAAGCGGCTGCCAGCGCCGCGCCGCTCTGCCGGAAGGACTCGGACGCCGGCCCGGCCTGGCCGGTCAGCGCGATACGGAAGGAACTCTGGCCGTCCTGGAGATGATCGACCAGTTCCCGGACGCTCCAGTCGGAACAGGGAGTGGGATTGCCCCACTGGTCGTCGCCGATGGACTCGACGAGCACGGCGACGGTGTCGACGGCAGTGACAAAGCTGGCGGACATGATGATGACCTCGCGACGGCGTGCGACATCGCCCGGCGACCACGACGGTCCCGGCTGCGCACGCAAGTTGGGATGAAGGACAGGAAGAACGAACTACACGTGGCGAATCGGTAAGGAACGAACTAACGGGGCAGAGCGATGTCCGTGCTGAGCGGCCGCACGTGGTCGTTGGTGTGAGGCAGCAGGCGCAGCGCCGCCTCTGACGCGGAGTCACGTTCGGCGGTGACCACCACCAGCCGCAGCCCCGGATCCTGCGGAACGGCTATCGAGTGCTGCATCACCCGCAGTTCACCGACGAGGGGATGTGTCATCCGGTACCCGGCGACGTCCCAGGCCCGCACCCGGTGCTCCGCCCACAGACCGGCGAACGCCTTGCTGTTCATCGACAGCTCACCGATCAGCGCCGCGAGCTGCGGATCGTCCGGATACTTCCCCGCCAGCAACCGCAGTCGCCCCACCACGTCACGGGCCTTGTGCCGCCAGTCCGCACCGTAGAGATCCCGGGTGTGCGGATCGGTGAACAACATCCGCACCGTATTCGGACGCGTCTCCGCACGCTCCGGAGCCGCCCGGTCCAGATGCCCCGCGATCAGCGCGTGCCCCGCCGGGTTCCACGCCAGCACATGACTGCGCCGGCCCAGAAGGATCACGGGTGCGGAACTACCGAAAGCATCCAGGAGTTGCCGCACTTCCGCCGTGACACGATCCGCCGGCAACCGGCTCTTGCGGGCCCGGGGGCCGGCTTGTACCAGAGTGTGCAGATGGGAACGCTCCGCGTCACTCAGCTGCAGGGCACCGGCCAACGCGTCCACCACCTGGGGCGAGGCTTTGGATGTCCCCTGCTCCAGCCGGATCAGATACGCCACGCTGATCCCCGCCAGCTGGGCGACCTCTTCACGGCGCAACCCCGGCACCCGCCGCCGCTCACCGAAGTCCGGCAGACTCAGATCAGCGGGCTTCAACTGCGCGCGCCGCGCCGCGATGAACTCGCCTAGTTCGCTCATGACGGAAATTCTGCACCGGTCCACGAGAAACAGCCTGCTACAAAATGTCGCACCCGACAGGCCCGACCAAAGCGGACAATCCGTCTCGGCCCACCTCGCCTTCCGGTTTCAACACAACCACCGTCACGACGGTCTTCTGAGACTTCGGAAAGCCGGTGAAGGTCACCGTGCCGCGGGCGGTCGGCATCGTCCGTGTACCGTCCGCCAGGAGCTTCGTCGTTGTGCGGGGACGGTTCGACACGTGTCACACCGCCGGTTCCGAAAGGGCTCGGTGTTCTACTCGCTGAACCTCGTCAGGGGAAGCGCCTTGTCCACCCGGGCGGCGGCCAGGTCGTCGCGGCGGATCGTGAAACTTCCGTAGTAGTACTCGTCGGCCACGGGAAAGCGCGCGAGCGACATCCATTCGCTCGTCAGCCGGTGCTTCTCCTTCTCCACGTGGGAAGACCACTTCGCCATCGGGACGACGATCTCGCCGGCCTTCTCGAGCCCCGCGAGGGTCTGCTCCGCAATGCTCGTGATCACCTCGTCGTCGGCGTACCCGCCGATACGGGCGCTCGCGAGCCCTTCGCCGGGCCAGAGGTCGTGGGCGAGAGCGCGGAGTTCGTCCAGGTGCGGGACATCACGCTCCAGATCACGGGCCAACTGCTGCCGGAAAGGCGACAGATCGTCCCAGTCCTCGTCCTCGTCCTCCTCTTCGTCCGTCCCGAACCAAGGGGGCAGCTCGGCGAGGAGCGTGGCGCTGACGTCGTACTGCTCGCCGGTGAACCCGGAGTGGGGGGATTCCGCGACCGCGGTATTGGTGCCGTCCTGTACGTATACGACTCGCGCGTACTTCCCGGTTTCGTCCGGATAATCCTTCTCGTGGTCCAGGAAGAAGAGCAGCGTCCCGTCCGTCGGCAGGTCGAAGCCGTCGGTTCTCGGCAGCGCTCCGCAGTCGACGGAGAAGATGAACGGCAACGGACTGTCGCCGGCGGACGGCCAGTTCATGCCCACTGGCAGCCGGGGCAACCCGCCGAACTGCCCGACCGGAGCACCGCCGGAACCCCCGCCCAACCCGATCGACAGACGGAGGTGCCGGCTGAACCTGCTGATCTCGTCGTCCGGGATGCCCAGCTCAAGCGCTGCACGACGAAACTGCCCCTGGTGATCCATGCCCACCATGATGGCTTCCCCTCCAACCCGCCTGCACCGTCGGGGCGTTGGTGGGCAGACGACCTACTCCGCGGACAGCCGCCGACGACCAGCACGAGCATCCCGGCTCCGGGGCGCCCCCGCCGGACCGCACGGTCGGACAGCAACTCTGTCCGGCCGTGCGGTGTGCGGTGTGCGGTGCCGGAGGGTCAGTTCTTCAGGGCGAGGGCCCAGACATGGAGAGCAGGGGCGCCTGGGGTGAGCGCTCCGAGAGCGGGGAGGGTGACGGAGGCGAGGGTCTTGGTGGGGTTGAGGGGGACGGTGAGGGAGAAGAGGTTTCCGGTGTGCTGGTGGGTGGTGTTGCCCTGGCGGTTCTGGTAGGCCGAGCTGACGGCGAGCGCGCCGCCCGCCGGGGGCTCGGTGGCGAACCAGTCGGGTGCGGTGAGGGCGTAGCTCTGCGACGTGCCGTCGGTGTAGGTGAGGGTGCCGGTCCCGGTGACCGGGCCGTTGCTCCCGGAGATGAGGAAGCCGAGGGAACCGCCGGACCCGCTGTGGGTGATGATCTGGCCGTTGGCGACCGTGTTGTCGGGCGTGCCCGCCGGCACATCGGGCATCGTGAAGTCGACGCCCGAGGACGATACCGTCGCGCCCGGTGCTGCCCCGGCGTCGCTGAGAGCGGTCGCCGAGTAGCTGGCCTTGGCGCCGTCGAAGTTACCCGGGCCGGTGTTGTCGTCGGCGCTTATCCCGACGTTGTCAAAGCTGGCGGCCAGCGAGGGCGCGCGGACCGGCGGGTCGAGGCCGATCTGGACCGGCCCGAGGTGCTTGGCGGTGGTCGCGGCAGTGCCGGTGACCTGGGCGAAGCCGTACGCGGTGGTGGGTGCGGCGGTGTCCTGGATCAGATAGGACTTGCCTGCCTTCGCCGGCAGGGTGAATGTGGGCGCTGTGGTGGGCCGCACCACGACGGCTCCGGTGGAGCCGTCGACGACCTCCGCCGAGTGACCGGCCTTTCCGGCCCAGGGGTTACGGACGGTTATGGTCCCGGTGCTTCCCGCGGTCAGGGCCGCTGTCGTGAGAGTGCCGTTCTGCACCTGGACGTGGACCTTGGAGCGGTTGTGGACGTACACGGTGCCGGAGACGTCCCAGGTGGACGGCCAGGCCGGAGCGAAGCGCAAGGTGCCGTCGTAGTCGGTCGCGAGCGCCTCGTTGAGCGCGGTGCCGACGGTGGCGGACTGCTCGAGGTAGGGCTCGGTCCCCGGTGTGCCGCCGAACGCACTCGACGCTCCTGAGATGAACGCCTGGTATCGCTGGGTGATGCTCACGAGGTTGGCCTTGACCTCGCCGGACAGGCCGAGGCGCGCCGCCTGGACCGCGTCGAGGCTCCAGTTGCCGCCTCTGTTGGGGCGGTTCATGAAGGTACGGACGGCAAGCGAGGTGAGGGGGGAGTCGTCACCGATCAGGCTGTAGGGCCAGACCGGCTCCAGACCGATGTTCTCACCGTTCCGAATGGGGGCGGCGGGCTCGTAGGAGTCGGCGATGACATTGGTGCCGTCGGCATCGGACGAGGGAGGCAACAGTTGCGTGTGCGTTGCCGCGTCGGTGCGGGCGTACGGCCTGATCTGGGTCTGCGCCACCTTGAGACGCGCGGCCAGGCCGGAGTCCTTGTGCAGCAGCTTCGCCGCGGCGACGGTGGCTGGGAACAGTGCCGCGCCGGCGGCGAGGTTGGTGGTCGGGTCGGCGACATCCCACTGGGTCTCGTGGGCGTTGGCGGTGGAGTGCAGGTAGCCGTCGGAGCCGACAGTCTGGAACGCGAGCAGGAAGATGGAGGACTGCTGCATCAGCGGGTAGTACTTCCGCAGGAAGGACCGGTCTCCGGTGTACTGGTACTGCCGCCAGATCCACAGGGAGATCTCGGCTCCCGAGGTGACGGTCGTCGCGTTGTAGCCGGGTGCGGAAGCCAGACTGCACGAGGCGTTGGTGGTGCCACCGTCGTACCACCCGTTGCCGTTGAAGCGCATCGTCTCCGGGACGCACGCGCCGGGTTTGCCGCCCATGTGCTCCTTGGTCCACGCCTGGATGGCGGGCAGGTTGTCGAGGTACATGTCGAAGATGGGGACGTTGTCGTCGAAGTTGCCCGCGCTCATGTTCGTGGCGATCTCCGCGCGCAGGTTCCAGAGCCAGAAGCCCGCCGGGTACCAGTCCTGGTGGTCCTTGCTGAAGTTGAACATGTTGGCCACGCCGGCCTGGCTTCCTCCGTACCGGCCGCCCATGGAGGCGGCCTCGTTGTAGAGGTAGAGCGTGCGGAGGTTCTCCATGTACTCACCGGAGCCGTCGGGGGAGGAGATCTTCATGAGGGCGGTGCTGCCCCAGAAGGAGTTCCAGTGCCTGGCCTGGGCGGCGAGCAGCGACGACTTGGAGGAGGTGGCGTCCGAACCGATCAGTCGTGACGCGGTGCTCGCGGCGTTGCCGCCGGTCCAGTGCGGGGCGCCGACCACGACACGGAACGAACCGTCGGCGTGAGGTGTGAAACGCACGCGCACCGATCTGGGGTCGGCCACGTCGGCGGAGACGTTCCGGCCGCCGGCGGTGATCGCGGCGAGTGAACCGAAGGTCTCGCCCGACGCGCCCTGGGCGGTGTTGTCGACCCAGGTCTCGGCAAGGGTGCCGATGCGGCCCCGGGCCGAGGCGGTGGGGGTGCGCGGGGACCACAGCTGGACGGTCGCGGTCTGTGCGGTGGCCGGGTCGGCTCCGGTCACGTCGACGATCAGTTCGTCCTTGCCGGAAGCCACCCAGATCTTCGCCGTCATGCCGCCCCCCGACTGGTTGAGGACGCCGTTGTAGATGTCGAGGGTCGCCTTGAAGTCCGGCGCGGTGGTCATCGGGGCCAGGCCGGGAATCCGCACCTGTCCGGGCGACTTGCGGTCGGGCATGGTGTCACTGCGGTTGAGCTGGGCGGTGAAGCCGTCGGCGGCCCACGCCGCGACACCGAGAGTGCCGTTGCCCAGCGGCAGGTGCTGGGTGGCGTCGGTGTTGGGCCTGGCCAGCACGACGTTGGAACGCCCGACAACGCCGGCGGCGTTCTGTGAGAACGCGCCGTTCCGCCAGGCGGTGGTGAGTGGGGCGGCGCTCGCCGGGGGCGCGGGAGCGACCGCGACGGTCAGGGCCGCGGTCAGGCCCACAGCGGCTGTCAACGAGGTGAGGCGTCTCAAACCGGTTCTTCGAAGCACGAGTTCTCCTTCGAGGGGAAGCAGGGGGTGCTCAGCGCGGAGACCGTCAGGACGGCAAGGACCGCAAGGACGGCGCGGGTGCGGCGGCGGGAGTCCGCTCCGGGAGAGGTGGTGACTCTCATTGCTGTCGTGCCCTTCTTGTACTCCGAAGACAGGCAGAGTTCCGTGCGATGTCGATCAGGTGCTCTCGGACACGGAGGGCTCTGGGCCCGCGTCGGAGGCCGAGCCGGTCCGGCCGCTGAGTACGCACATGGTATCGATACCATTCGGTTTTGTTCCCACCGAGGAGCTACCAAAATGCCGGACTCCCTGCGTACGACACCGAGCCCTGCCACCTGCCGGTAGTCCGAAATCCGGGTCGGGCTGGGCCACAGCGGCCGGGCCCTGCCGCCCGACTCCGTGCCGGCGGTGACGGCAGGTCAGGCACCGCTAGGCCCATGCGGAAGAATGGTGGCGCGAGGTTGTGGCGGAAGTGAGGGAGGAAGATGCCGAGGCAGGGACGGAAGCCGACGCCGACGATGGCCGACGTGGCCAGGCACGCCGGGGTGGCACCGATGACGGTTTCCCGGGCGCTCCAGGACGATCCGCGGGTCGCGCCTTCGACCCGCGTCAAGGTCCTGGCCTCCGTCGCGGCGCTGGGTTACCGGCTCAACGAGGTCGCCCGCAGCTTGCGGGCCGGGCAGAGCAGCGATCTGCTGGGGCTCGTCGTCACCAACCTTGCCAACCCCTTCTACGCGCAACTGGCCCTGGGAGTGGAGTCGCTCGCCGCCGAGCACGGCATGACGATGGTGCTCGGCAACACCGCGGAAGACCACGGACGCGAGAGGGAACTCGTCGACAACCTCGTCTCACGCCGTGTCAGCGGCATCGTTGTGGTGCCCGCCGGCAACGACCACTCCCACCTGCGGCCGTCGGCCCTCGACGGCATTCCCGCCGTACTGGCCACTCGCCCGCCGTCGGGGGCGGATCTGGACTGTGTCCTGGTGGACGATTTCGGCGGCGCCACGGCCGCGACACGCAGGTTGACCGAGGCCGGCCACCGACGTATCGGTTTCCTCGGCCCTCTCCCCGGCCTGTGGACCAGCGCCGAGCGCTTTCGCGGCTTCGGGGCCGCCCTGGCCGAGGCCGGGCTGGAGCCCGACGAACGGTACGTACGCTTCGGCCTGCGCGACGTCAGGGCGGCCGAACACGCCGCCAGGGAGATCCTGAGCCTGCCGGACCCGCCCACCGCTCTGTTCACCGCCAACAACCGCAACACCATCGGCGCGGTCCGCGCCGTCACCGACGCTCACCCCGCCGCCGCGCTCGCCGGTTTCGACGACTTCGAGTTCGCCGACATGCTCGGCGTGCCGCTGACCCTGGCCGCCTACGACCCCGCCGAGATCGGCGTGCAAGCCACGCAACTGCTCATCGACCGCATCGCACAGACCGACGACGGCACACCACGCCGCATCGTGGTCCCCACAACGCTCACTCACCACGGACAGCCGCACCCCCGCCTTCCGAGCGGAGATCCATCGCCTTGAGGAAATCCGCGCCGCGATCGTTGGCCGACTCGCCGCCTTCCCAGGTGGGGACCCGGGTTGCTTGACCGGGGTCAGCGGCTCGCCGCCGTCCACTCCACGCCACGGAC
>NZ_JBHXRM010000083.1:0-13423 GCF_042716895.1 Streptomyces sp. NPDC058653
GTGTGCCGCACCGGGCGCACGACGCGCCTCTCCCGCGCGGGACACGCGGATCAGCCGGAGACCCGGCCGGAGATCAGCGTGTCCCCACCGCGGCGCGCACGGCCCGCCGGGCCATCGCGCAGTCGTCGTGCAGCCGGCGCAGCAGCAGCCGCTGCTCCTCGCCCGTCGGCGCCCCACCCGGCGGGGGCTGGTTCGCCCCGGCGGCGGGCGCCTCGCGCATGGTGCGCTGCACCGCCGTCTCGTACTTACGGATCTCACCGGTCAGCACCAGCATCAGATTGACCAGGAAGGCGTCCCGGTCCGCCGTACCCCTGACCTGCGCGAGCTTGCTGATCTGCTGCCGTGCCACCGGGTTGTTCCCGAGCACCATCCACAGCGTCGCCAGGTCGTACCCGGGCAGATACCAGCCGGCGTGCTCCCAGTCGACCAGCACCGCCCCCGCGGGCGACAGCAGCATGTTGGAGAGCAGCGCGTCACCGTGGCAGAACTGCCGCGTGCCCGGCCGCCCCAGACCACGCATCAGCGTCTGGAGATCGCCCAGATCCCGGTCCGTGAAGAGACCGAGCTCGTGGTAGCGGGTGATCCGCGACGCGTAGTCGAGACCCGCGACGAACATGTCGCCCGGCGGACGCCAGGTGTTGAGCCTGGTCACCGCGGAAAGCACGGCCCGTACGTCGGCGCGCGGAGGAGCCTCCACGGGGTGGCGCGACAGCGCCGCGGCGCGGCCGGACATCCGCTCGACGACCAGCGTGCAGTTGTCGGGATCGGCGGCGATGAGCCGGGGGGCCCGTACCGGCGGCCGGTGCCGCACGAACGAGCGATACGTAGCTATCTCGTGCCGGAAGCTCTCGGCCCACGCGGGTGACAGGTCCAGCAGACACTTGGCCACCGCGGTCGTCCGCCCGGTCGTCCCGACCAGCAGCACCGACCGGCCGCTGCGCCGCAGCACC
The DNA here is from genome assembly GCF_042716895.1 of Streptomyces sp. NPDC058653. Lineage (NCBI taxonomy): Bacteria > Bacillati > Actinomycetota > Actinomycetes > Kitasatosporales > Streptomycetaceae > Streptomyces > Streptomyces sp. NPDC058653. The sequence continues at coordinate 951 of NZ_JBHXRM010000083.1, forward strand.
TGCACCGGGTTGAACTCCGGACAGATCCGGTGCACCGCGGCGACGGCCATCCTCAACTGCGCGCCCTGGGGGCCCGACAGGTCCAGCCTGCCGCCGAGCGGCCCGCTCGCCGCGGCCGGCCAGCGCTTGGTCCGGCCGGCGTGGGAGGGGTCGAGATACGGTCCGCCGCCGGCCGCGGGTGGCCGGGGCTGACGGGACGGGACGGTCACGGAGGACGATGCTGTGTACGACGACGCTGTGTACATGGGCGAACGGATCCCTTCGTGTACCGACGAATTCCCGCGCCACCCGTCCCGGCGGTCCTTCCGCACCCTGGGGAATGTGTCGGACCCCCGGGGCGGGGTGGCGCGTTCCTACACGACACCCGTTCGCGGGTGGCACACCATGTGGCGCACCCTGGCGAAGCCTGGCGAATAGTCGCCAGGCATCTGACAGACGGTTACTGTCAACTCAGCCGAGAACCTGGGGGCTTGACGTGACCGGAGAACCCAACGCCCGCCTGTCGGACCTGTTCGGCCTCGCCGGCTGGTCCAAGGGCGAACTCGCGCGGCTGGTGAACAGACAGGCGGCGGCCCTCGGCCACCCCCAGCTGGCCACCGACACCTCGCGGGTCAGACGCTGGATCGACATGGGGGAGATCCCCCGCGATCCGGTACCGAGGGTGATGGCGTCTCTGTTCACCGAGCGGCTCGGCCGTGTCGTGACCATCGAGGACCTCGGGTTCGTACGACACGGACGCGCGGGGAGACGACGGGACGCCGGGGGCGCATCGAACCCCGACGGCCTGCCTTGGGCGCCCGACCGGACGGCTGCGGTCCTCACCGAATTCACGGGAATGGACCTCATGCTCAACCGACGCGGCTTGGTGGGCGCGGGCGCCGTGCTCACCGCAGGCACCGCACTCAGTAGTTCCATGTACGACTGGCTGCACTCCGACCCCGCACTGTCCGACGACGCTCCCCGGAGCGGCGATCCCCTGCACGCCGACCCCGCCGGGTACGACCGCTACGAGGCCGCCCCCATCGGGTCCCAGGAGATCGACGCCCTGGAGAACTCCGTCGACGTCTTCAGGGCCTGGGACGCCGCCCGAGGGGGCGGCCTCCAGCGCAAGGCGGTGGTGGGCCAGCTCAACGAGGTGGGCGGCATGCTGTCGTACCGCCACCCTCCCCATCTCCAGCGCCGCCTGTGGGGCGTCGCTGCCAACCTGGCGGTCCTGGCCGGCTGGATGTCGCACGACGTCGGCCTCGAACCCACCGCCCAGAAGTACTTCGTCATCGCCACCCACGCGGCACGCGAGGGCGGCGACCGTCCGCGCGCCGGCGAGGCGCTCTCCAGGGCCGCCCGTCAGATGGTCCATCTGGGGCGGCCCGACGAGGCGCTGGATCTGATGAAGCTGGCCAAGTCCGGTTCCGGGGACGAGGTGCTGCCGCGCACCCGGGCCATGCTCTGCACGATCGAGGCCTGGGCACAGGCGTCGATGGGACGCGGCCAGGCCATGCGCAGGACCCTGGGCGAGGCGGAGGACCTGTTCGTCTCGGACAAGAACGACGTGCCGCCGCCGAGCTGGATGCAGATGTTCGACGAGGCGGATCTGCACGGCATGGAGGCGCTGGCCTACCGTACGCTCGCCGATCACGAACCGGCGGCGGCGGCCATAGCTCAACGGCATGCCAAGCGGGCGATCGAGCTGCGTCAGAACGGCCGACAGCGGTCGATGATCTTCGACTATCTGTCGCTGGCCTCGGCCTGCTTCATCGCGGACGATCCCGAACAGGCCGACCGGTACGCGCGATTGGCGCTGGTGTCGATGGGGGAGACCTCGTCGCACCGCACCTGGGACCGGCTGCGGGAGATGTACCGGCTCACCGGCCAGTACGCGGCGCACACCACCATCCAGGAACTGCGCGAGGAGATCGACGCGGTCCTGCCGCGTACACCCGGGAAGAAATCGAGGAGTTCGGAGATCTAGTCGGCGACTCGGTGTCTCCCCGGGGGAGTTCGGGGGCCGGGGTCAGGTCCCCGGCGGCTACGACTCCGGGCCGATCCTCGCCACCAGTACACAGGCGTCGTCCTCGCGTCCGGTCTCGCCGAACTCCTCGACGACCGTCCTGACACAGTCCTGCGCGTCACGAGCCCCGGTCAGGCGGGGCCCGAGCGCCAGAAGCCGGTCCACCCCTGTCCGGTCCGTCAGCCTGCCGGTGTGCAGCACCAGCAGATCACCGGGCAGCAACTGGATCTCGGCCTGTTCGTACGCGGCACCCGATGTCGCGCCGAGCAGGACGCCGTCCAGTGGAGTCAGCGCGCGCCCCGTCCCGTCGCGGAACAGCAGCGGGGCGGGGTGACCCGCCTGCGCCCAGACCAGGGTGCGGGTCTCCGCGCGGTAGCGGCAGCAGACGGCGCTGCCGAGCGCCGGCTGCTCGGCCGTGTCGAGCAGTTGGTTGAGATGGCCCATCAGCGCGCCGGGTTCGACCCCGGCCACCGCCATACCGCGCAGGGCGCCGAGCAGCATCGCCATCGTGGAGGCGGCCGTCACCCCGTGGCCGGTGAGATCGCCGACCGACAACAGGGTGCTGCCGTCGGGCAGTTTCAGGGCGTCGAACCAGTCGCCGCCCACGAGTCCGCCGGCCCCGGCCGGCGGCAGATAGTGACCCGCCAGATCCAGCGTGCCCGGCTCGCTCTGCGGTGACTGGAGCGATCCGCGCCACGACGGGAGCACGGCCTCCTGCAACTCGACCACGAGCCGCTGTTCGGTCCTGGCACTGCGCTCACGGCGCAGGAGCGTGTCACCGGACTCATGGACGGCGCGCTGGCTGCGGCGTAACTCGCTGACATCGCGCAGCACCGCCCACATCGAGGCCGTACAGCCGTCGGAGTCGAGCACGGGCTCGCCCAACATGTGCAGCGTGCGCACGCGCCGGTCGGTCCTGACGATACGGAACTCGCTGTCGATGGGCCTGCCGTCGACCAGACACTCGGTCACCAGGGTCTGGAGCAGACCCTGGTCCTCGGGGACCATCACCGAGGGCAGTTCGTCCAGGGTCATCGGGCCCTTCTCGGGCCTCCGGCCGAAGATCTCGTACAGCTCCGGCGACCAGGTGACCTCGTCCGTGAGGAGATTCCACTCGGCGCTGCCGACCCGGCTCAGCAGCGAACCGCTGTCGTCGCCGGGGGGGACCGCCCCGGCGGCCCCGACGGACGGCGTGTCGGTCTCGTCGCCCGGCAGCCCGTTCCTGAGCTGTCCCAAGTGGGCGCCGAGATCGTCCAGCTGATGGACCGCCAGGTCGCAGAGCGCGCGCTGCCACCGCCACTGTGTGTCGTGCTCGTCGGCCAGGGTGTCCCTGCGCACGGCGTCCACATCGCCGCGCAGCCTGCGGGTGCGCGTGATGAGGGACTCCACCACACCCCGCTCCGGTGGCTGCGGGGCGGGAGGGTCCGCGAACAGATGGGACGGCATCTCGAACTCCGATACAGGCGTGGCACTGCCAGGTCTGAAGGATGGACCGTTACGACTGTTGCACAGGCCGCTACGGCTCGTAAGGGATTCGGCAACACTCGATCCGGTGGTGCTCACGGCATATGCCACAGGCTGGGCAAGTGACCTACCGTCACGGGCAGTTGATGCGCCGGCGTACGCCGGTCGGTTCCCGGCTAGCGGACCGGGGCGCTGTGGAGTACGACGAGTAGTCGCCACACCTGTCCCGCGACCGCCTCCGGCGACGCGTCGATCAGACCGTGCAGCCAGTCCGCCAGCACACCGGCGAACGACGCCGCGACCGCCGAGGCGATCAGCTCCGGCTCCGGGGCCCCCGCCAGGGCCCGTTCCCTACGGCTGCGCTCCCGCAGCTCCCGGTGGAGCAGCTCGCCGAGCGGCCCGCCCCCGCCCGGGCGCAGCAGCGTGCGGTACAGACCGGCGTGGGGCACGAGAGCGGCGAAGAACTCCGTCAGGGCCGCCGGCGGGGTCGTGGGGTCCGGCCGGCCGCGCCAGGCGTGCAGGGCGTCCACCGCGTCCCGGACGACCGTGGCGCACGCGTCGACGGCCAGCGCCCGCAGGTCCGCGTAGTGCAGATAGAACGTGGCGCGTCCGACCCCCGCCCGGCGCACCAGGGCGGCCACGCCCACCTGTTCGAGCGGGCGCTCCGCACACTCGTCGAGCAGCGCCTGCCGCAGGGCGGCCCGGGTCCGGGCCGCCCGCGGATCACCCGGCGGCGCGGGACCGGCGCTCGCGCCGGAGGCTCCGCCCCTCATCCCGCCGCCAGTACGAGGGCCAGGGCGAGCGCGCCAGGCACGGCCTGGGCGAAGAGGATGCGGCGGTTGGCCGTGACGGCGCCGTACACCCCGGCGACGATCACACAGCTCAGGAAGAATATCCGCGCGTCCTGTCCGGTCGGGTCGTCCGCGACCAGCCCCCAGGCCAGGCCCGCCGCCAGGAAACCGTTGTAGAGGCCCTGATTGGCGGCCAGGGCGGCGGTGGTACGGGCGGTCTCCGCGTCGAACCCGGACAGGCTCCGGCCGGGAGCGCGTTCCCAGAGGAACATCTCCAGCACCAGGAAGTAGGCGTGGAGGGCGGCCACGAGGGCGACGAGGATCTGGGCGGCGGTACTCACGGGGACATCCTCAGGGGTCGGTCTTCCGGACAGATGTCCGTGAACTATAGACACCTGTCCAGGAGATGACGCACTCACCCCCCTGCGGGCCCTCTCACGGCCCGTCGTCAGGGCGCCTCGTCGCCGTCCCGCTCCGAACCGGCCCCTCCCTGCTGCCGGTTGATGCCCGCCGACAGCAGCGCGTCCTCGCACCGGCCCACCGCCGTCTCGCGTGACGGCAACTGGCGCCACGCGCCCTCGCCCCCCGGCTCCGTGGACTCGTCGGGGTGCGGGGCCAGATCGCCGACCACCGTCACCTGATGGCCCCGCGACGCCAGACCGGTCAGCGCCTCGCGCAGCATGATCTCGGCGAACGGCCGCATCTCCGAGACCTCCTCCAGGTCCAGCACCACCCAGCCGGGCTCGTCGGGGACGACGTTGCCCAACTCGTGCAGCAGCCGCTCCGTCTCCGTGAAGTCGAGGATCCCCTGGGCCGCGACGATCGCCACGTTGTCGCCCGCGCGCTCGATCACCTCACGCTCGGCGTCGCTGCGCGGGCGGTCGGAGGGGGCGGTCCGCGCGGTCTCCGCCAGCTTCACCGTCGGCGCGGTCCGCGAGGACCGGCGCATCAGATGCAGCCCGAACCGCGTCGACAGCTCGCGCAGCACGGCCACGCCCCGTACCGGCGTGCCCATGGGGTCCAGCGGCGGACTGTGCACCGCCAGCCCGAACCGGGCCGGGCTGGCCGCGATCAGCCCGCCCGACACCCCGCTCTTCGCCGGCAGTCCGACCCGCAGCAGCCAGTCCCCCGACGCGTTGTACATCCCGCAGGAGGCCATCACCGCGAGGACCTGCACCGCCACCGGTTCGGGCACCACCGTCTCGCCCGTCGAGGGGTTGACGCCGCCGTTGGCCAGCGTCGCGGCCATGACCGCCAGATCGGCCGTCGTCACCCGTACCGAGCACTGACGGAAGTACGTCTCCACCCCGTCGGGGCTGCCGGGCAGCGATCCGGCGCCGCGCATCAGATACGTCAGGGCGCGGTTGCGGTCCCCGGTCTCGGACTCCGAGGCCCAGACCCTCTCGTCCACGTCCAGCCGCCGGCCGGCGAACCGGCCGAGACAGTCGAGGATCCGTTCGAACCGCTCCTCCTCGTCCCTTCCCGGTACCAGCGCGGTCGTGACGATCGCCCCCGCGTTGATCATCGCGTTCGCCGGCCGTCCGGTGTTCGGCTCCAGACTGATCGCGTTGTACGCCTCGCCGCTGGGCTCCGCGCCGACCCAGCGGGTCACCTCGTCCAGGCCCAGCTCCGCCAGGACCAGCGCGTAGACGAACGGCTTCGACACCGACTGGAGGGTGAAGGGCGTGTCGACACCGCCCGACCAGTAGTGGTTGCCGCCCATGCTGGTCAGCGCGATCCCGAAGGTACGCGGATCGGCGGTGGCCAACTGGGGGATGTACGAGGCGACTTCACCCTCGTCCAGGGTGGCGACCCGCCGCTGGAGCTCCACCAGCGCGTCGGTGATCACATCGGTGGCCGGGACGGATGTCACGGACGACCTCCAGGGGCTGGTGAGTGCGCCGGGGCAGACCGAAGCCCCCGGTCACGGACTCGCGTCCGCGACCGGGGGCTTCGGCCAGCATTCCCCGATGGGGGCGCTTGGAGTTAACGCGACCGACTCTGGCAGCCCGGGGGGCCGTCCCCGGCAGGCCGCGCCGTGTCACCCGCGCCGTTCACCCGGGCGGTGTCACCAGATGGACTCGGCCCACTCGGGGTGGTCGATGAACGGGTTCCGGTTGTGCTGGAACTGACTGAATATGAGGTCGTTGCGGCGCTTCTCGAAGGAGTCCGGCGGGTCCTCGTCGTTCCACTGCTTCAGCACGGACAGCCGTCCCATCAAGGGGGACGAGCCGTTGTTGACGCGGTCGTTCGGTTCGAGGTCCGCGAACGAGTCGTTGCCCTCGTAGCGGACCGCCATGTAGAGGATCATGCGGGCGACATCGCCCTTGACCGCGTCACGCGGCTCGTAGGAGTCGCTGTCGGTGAGGTTGCCCGGGGCGCCGCTGACCGGGCTGCCGCCGTTGTCGAAGTCCTTGTTCCCACGGATGCCGTTGACCTGGACATCCTCGGGGCGCAGATGGTGGACGTCGGTGCCGGGGCCCTGCGACGTACCGAAGCCGCCGTGGGACTGGGCCCACACGTGCTCGCGGTTCCAGTCGCCGACAGCGCCTCCGTTCCTGGACTTGGCGCGTGAGATCCCGCTGTAGAGGAGGACCACGTTCGCCGAGTTGCGCGGGTCCTGGTCGGTGACCTTGAGGGCTTCCCAGACGGCGCTGTACGAGAGGCGCGTCTGGTCGCTGATGATGGAGTGGAGCGCGCTCTTGAGGGCGGGCCCGGTCTTGCCGAGCGCGCCCTCGTAGTACGTGTCGTCCAGCGCCGCGGTTCCGGTCGGGGCGGCGGCGGTTCCCGACGTGGCCGCCGGGGGTGTGGCGGCCGGGGCGGCGGACGCGCTGCCGGCGAGCACCGCGGCGGCGGCGCACAGCGCCAGCACGGGCCGCGCGGCGAGGTGGTGACGACGGGACATATGGGGGTGTCCTCTCCAAAAGAGATCACCGCGCGCACGGCCGAGGGTGGAGGCGGTGCGCGCGGTGATCATGACGATGTGACGTTTCCGCAGGAGCTTTCCACAGTGGCTGTGACGCCGGGGTGAATGCTCCGCGACCATCATGTGCAGGTCAAGATGCGGGCGCGCACCGGGAGTTGAGTAGGGGTCGAGTCACGCCGGACGTTCACATGGATGGGCCGAAAACACACTGCTGATTATTTTGGTCCATACCAACTTCTTGACGAGGGCGCCCCGGCTGCCTTAAATCAAGCATTGAAATAAGCGCGCGAGCGCTTCCCCCACAGCCCCACCTGTCATGCGCATGCCCCCCACGCAAAGCGATGTGATGACCGTGCCCATGTCCTGGCGGCGCCGTACGGCGCTGTACACCCTCGCACTTCTGTGCACCTCCGGAGCCGTGGCCGCCGTGCCCGCCGGAGCCACCGCGGCGGACGGCCCCCACGCCGCCGCCGCTCCCGCGGCGATCAAGTTCGCCGACGAGTTCGACGGCCCCGCCGGAGCGGGCGTCGACGGAAGCAAGTGGCAGATCGAGACCGGCGACAACGTCAACAACCACGAGCGGCAGTACTACACCTCCGGCAACAACAACGCCCAGCTCGACGGCCAGGGCAATCTGGTGATCACCGCCCGCAAGGAGAACCCGGGCAACTACCAGTGCTGGTACGGCCGGTGCGAGTACACCTCCGCCCGGCTGAACACCGCCGGCAAGTTCGACTCCGCGTACGGACGCGTCGAGGCCCGTATCAAGATCCCGCGCGGCCAGGGCATCTGGCCCGCGTTCTGGATGCTCGGCAGCGACATGGGCGACGTCGGCTGGCCCAACAGCGGCGAGATCGACATCATGGAGAACGTCGGCTTCGAGCCCAACACCGTCCACGGCACGCTCCACGGCCCCGGCTACTCCGGCGAGGGCGGCATCGGCGCGGGCTACAGCCTGCCGAACGGCGAGGCGTTCGCGGACAACTTCCACACCTTCGCGATCGACTGGGCACCCGACTCCATCAAGTGGTCGGTGGACGGACAGGTCTACCAGACGCGCACACCCGCCGATCTCGGCGGCCGGCAGTGGGTGTTCAACAAGCCCTTCTTCCTGATCCTCAACCTCGCGGTCGGCGGCTACTGGCCCGGCGACCCCGACGGCAGCACAGTCTTCCCGCAACAACTGGTCGTCGACTACGTACGCGTCAGCGACTAGTACCCGCGGTCTGCCGTCCGGGCGCCGCGCAGGCTCTGCCTGTCCGGCGCCCGAACGGCGAACAGGCCCACCGGGCACACCCGGTGGGGCCCCCTCCGAAGTGGACGGTGACCTCGCATGACTGCCTCGTTCAAGCCCTGGAAGCACCTCAGACCCCTGGCTCTGCTGGCCATGCCCCTGGTGGCCGTCGCCTCGACCATGACGGTGACACCGGCGACCGCGGCACCCGCGGCCGTCGGCACCATCACCGGCCTCGGCGGCAAGTGCGTGGACGTGGCGGGCGCGAGCTCCGCCAACGGCGCCGCCGTCCAGCTGTACGACTGCAACGGCAGCGGGGCCCAGCAGTGGGACGTCGCCTCCGACGGCACGATCCGCGCGCTCGGCAAGTGCCTGGACGTCAAGGACAACGGCACGGCGAACGGCTCCGTCCTCCAACTGTGGACCTGCACCGGCGCCGCCAACCAGAAGTGGACCGTCTCGGCCGCCCGCGACATCGTCAACACCCAGGCGGACAAGTGCCTGGACGCCACCGGCAGCAGCTCGGCCAACGGCACCCGGCTCCAGCTGTGGACCTGCACCGGCGCCGCCAACCAGAAGTGGACCGCGCCCACCGGCGGCGGGAACCCCGACCCGGGCGGCGCCCCCATGGCCGTCGCGCCGTACATCTACAACGGCTGGGGCAGCCCGCCCAACCCCGCCACCGTCCAGAACGCCACCGGCGTCAAGTGGTTCACCCTCGCCTTCGTCCTCAGCAACGGCTACTGCAACCCGCAGTGGGACGGCGGCCGGCCGCTGACCGGGGGAGTGGACCAGCAGACCATCAACACCGTGCGCGCGGGCGGCGGCGACGTCATCCCGTCCTTCGGCGGCTGGAGCGGCAACAAGCTGGAGAGCTCCTGCGGCAGCGCCGGTGAGCTGGCCGCCGCGTACCAGAAGGTCATCAACGCGTACGGTCTGAAGGCCATCGACATCGACATCGAGGCCGCCGCGTACGACAGCCCGACCGTCCAGCAGCGCACGGTCGACGCGCTCAAGACGATCCGGGCCAACAACCCCGGCATCAAGATCTACATCACCTTCGGCACCGGCCAGAACGGCCCCGACACCAGTTTGATCAACCGCGCGGCCTCCTCCGGGCTCACGGTCGACAGCTGGACGATCATGCCGTTCAACTTCGGCGGCAACGGCCAGAACATGGGCACGCTGTCCGTCCGCGCGGCCGAGGGCCTGAAGACCGCGGTCAAGAACGCGTACGGCTACGGAGACGACGAGGCTTACCGCAAGACCGGTATCTCGTCCATGAACGGCATCACCGACGTCGGCGAGACCATCACCGTCGCCGACTTCCGTACGATCCTCGCCTACGCGCAGCAGCGTCACCTCGCCCGGCTGACCTTCTGGTCGGTCAACCGTGACCGGCCGTGCACCGGCGGCGGCGCCGACACCTGCTCCGGTGTGAGCCAGGCGGCGTGGGACTTCACCCGCGTACTGGCGCAGTACCGGGGCTGACCCGGAACACGGCACACGGCCACCCGCCCCGGACACCGGTCATCCACGGTGTCCGGGGCGGTCCGCGTTCCCGGACCGGGCCGGGAACGCCGTAATCGAATGGGGGTCATCCTCCTCCCGCATGATCGAGGACCCCTCGCCGCCAGGGCTGTTGGAATCGAATCCGTAGCGTCGTGTTTCCGTGCGGAGGGAATGGCAGTGAGCGAGGAGCACCTTGCGAAACCCGTCGATCACGACGGGGAGCGCGACGGAGAACACGATGGTGAAGGCGAGGGCGACCGCGGGGCGTCGCGCGCGGCGGCCGGGACCGCGCCGGGCGACGACCGGCGCACGGTCGTCGTCACCGGCGGCACGAGCGGCATCGGCGCGGCCGTCGCCGAACGCTTCGCCGCCGCCGGCGCCCGGGTCGTCGCCGCCGGGCTCGACGCCGGCGGCGCGGCCGGGCGGCTCCCCGACTCGGTCCGCCTGGTCGAGATGGACCTGACCCACGACGGTGAACTGGAGGACCTCCTCGGCGGGATGGAGCGCCTCGACGTCCTCGTCAACGCCGCCGGTGTGATCGCCCGGGGCCGTGAGTACGAGCCCGAGGTCTTCGCCCATGTCGTCGACGTCAACCTGACAGGCACCATGCGTGCCTGCGTCGCCTCGCACGGCCTGCTGAGCGGTTCGGGCGGCTGCGTCGTCAACGTCGCGTCCATGCTGAGCTTCTTCGGCGGCCCCCGGGTGCCCGCGTACACGGCCAGCAAGGGCGGCATCACCCAGCTCACCAAAGCACTCGCCGTCGCCTGGGCGGGGGACGGCATCCGCGTCAACGCCGTCGCGCCGGGATGGATCCGTACGGCCCTGACGGCGGATCTGCGGGCCGACGACGCGGTGGCCCGGCGCATCATCGACCGCACCCCGCTGGGGCGTTGGGGCGAGCCGGCCGACGTGGCGGGCGCCGTGACCTTCCTGTGCGGCGAGGACGCGCGCTTCGTCACCGGAGTCGTACTCCCCGTGGACGGCGGATATCTCGCCGCCTGAACTCCCGGACCACCGCCGGGACTTCAGGCCCAGGACTCGGGGGCCCCCGGACTCCCCACCCCCAGGAGGAGAGAACCATGACCGACCCGCAAGGCCCCGTCATCCCGCTGTCCACCGTGGTCCCGGAGGAGATCGCCGTCGCGGCCCTGCCCGACGACGACCGGATCTGGGTGCCACAGGCCCCCGACGTGTGGTTCCGGCCGCTGTTGTTCAACACCGTCACCGGCCAGTGGTGCAATCTCCTCAAGGTCACGGCGGCGGGGATCGTTTCACGCCACCGCCACCCCGGAGCTGATCCTGTCGTCGGGATCGCTGCGCGACGGCCTCGCCAAGTACAACCGGATCTGACGCGATGGCGGACACCAGCCCCTCCGTGCTCTCCATGGGAGAGCCCCTGCTCGAATTCAACGCCGCGACCGAAGGAGCGCTGGAGACCTCCACCGCCTTCCACACCGGCTTCGGCGGCGACACCTCCAACATGGCGATAGCCGCCCGCCGTTCGGGCGCGAGCACCGGCTACATCACCCGCGTCGGCGACGACGCCTTCGGACAGGCACTGGTCCGGCTCTGGAACCGGGAAGGCGTCGACACCACCCATGTCGTCGCCGAACCCGGTGGCGCGACCGGCATCTACTTCATCACCCGGCACGGCGAGGGGAGGCACGCCTTCACCTACCGCCGCGCCGGGTCGCCGGCGAGCCGTCTGACTCCCGAGGACGTTCCGGAGCAGGCGGTCGCCGCCGCCGGGCTGCTGCACATCAGCGGCATCACCCAGGCGATCAGCCCCTCCGCCTGCGACGCGGCCTTCCACGCCATGGAGAGGGCCCGCGCGCACTCCACGCTCGTCTCGTACGACCCCAACCACCGGCCCGCGCTGTGGCCGGTGGCCCGCGCCCGCGCCGTCGTCATGCGCAGCGCCGAACTGGCCGACATCGTCCTGCCCAACCTGGACGAGGGCCGGCTGCTCACCGGCGCGCACGAACCCGCCGACGTGCTGGGGGAGTTCGCCCGGCGCGGCCCGTCGGTCGTCGCCCTGAAGATGGGCGCCGACGGCGTGCTGCTCGGCGAGCAGGGCCGCACCACCCATGTGCCGGCCCATCGGGTCGTGCCCACGGACGCGACCGGCGCGGGCGACACCTTCGACGGCGCCTTCGCCGCACGGCTGCTCGACGGGGACTCCCCGCTGGAGGCGGCACGCTACGCGGTGGTCGCGGCGGCGCTCACCACGACCGGCCACGGCGCGGTGGGCCCGATCCCGACGGCGGACGCCGTACGCCGGGCGGGCGGTCTCCCCACCTAGCCCCCGGGCCCGCTCGACCGCTTCACCCTCGATCGCCGGACGGGCTTCTGCCCGTCCGGCGATCGGCGTTGCGAGGGGAGACATCCTGAGGAGGGTGCGCGACTCCGCACCCGTACGGGTGCACGTGGTCGAGGCTCTCCAGCGGCCGTGCCCCACCTCGCGAGGTGGGGCTTCCCCAAGGGGGCCCGCCTGGGCGGGCCATGACAGAGCCGCTCCCGACCTTCGCGGTCGGGAGC
>NZ_JBHXRM010000084.1:0-12726 GCF_042716895.1 Streptomyces sp. NPDC058653
TTTTGGGGGGTGTGTGGTTTTTGGTGTCCGGGGGCGGGGGGCTGTGGTGGGGGGGGCCCCCCCCACGCCGCCCCCCCCCGCCCCCTCGGGGAAAGGGATCTGACGTTCGTCAGCCGCTGATCTCGATCTTCTTCTCGCTCGTCGGCGACGTGGCCCTCTCGGCCCCGGCAACCGTCCTGGCCTCGGCCTTGACCCCGGCGGGCCCGGACGGACCCGTACGCCCCGACAGGCCCTTCAGCAGCTCGGCGATGTCGACGCCGGTGGTCGACGTCAGCAGTTCCATGCCCTGCGCGACGTTGTCGGTGACCGTCCGCGAGAGCTGGCTCGCGCCGTCGGTGGAGATGACCGTCAGCTTGTCGATGGCGCTCAGCGGCTCGGCCGCCTTGCCGACGACGGCGGGAAGCACCTCGACGAGCATCTGGAGCACGGCCGCGTCACCGTACTGAGCGAACGCGTCGGCCTTCTTCTGCATCGCGCCGGCCTCCGCCGTACCGCGCGCCGAGATGGCGTCGGCCTCCGCCTCACCCTCGATCCGTACGGCCTCGGCGAGCGCCGCACGGCGCAGCTTCTCGCCCTCACCGGTGAGCCTGGACCGCTCGGCGTCCGCCTCGGCCTCCTTGACCTGCGCGATCCTGCGGGCCTCCGCCTCCTGCTCGGCCTGGTAGCGGGCGGCGTCGGCCGGCTTGCGCACCTGTGTGTCGAGCTGACGGTCCGTCAGGGCAGCCTGCCGCTGCGCCACCTTCTCCTGCTCGCTGAGGACCTCCTGCTGGCGCGCGGCCTCGGCGAGCGGTCCCGCCGCGTTGGCCTTGGCCTTCGCCGCCTCGGTCTCGACCCTGATCTCGGCCTGCTTGAGATAGAAGGTCCGCTCGGCCACCGCGATCTCCTCGGCGGCCTTGAGCCTCGCCTGCTCGGAGGCCCGCTTCGCGATCGCCTCGGCGATGTCCGCCTCCTGGCGGGCGCGGGCGGCCTCGGGCCGGCCCAGGTCCTCCAGGTACGAGCCCTCGGTGGTGATGTCCTGGATCTGGAAGGCGTCCAGGATCAGGCCCTGCCCGGAGAGGCTCGCCTCGGCCTCCTCGGCGACCTGCCCGGCGAAGGCGGCGCGGTCGCGGATGATGTCCTCGACGGCCATCCGGCCGACGATGGCGCGCAGTGCGCCGGAGAGCACTTCCTGGGTGAAGCCGACGATGCCCTTCTGCTGCCGCAGGAAGCGCTGGGCGGCGGCGCGGATGGCGTCCTCGTTGCCGCCGACCTTGACGATCGCGACGCCTTCGAGGTGCGCCTTGACACCGCGCAGGGTCACGGCGCCCCGGACGGCGACCGGGATGTGCCGGCTGGAGAGGTCGAGCGTGAACTTCTGCTGGACGAACGGGACGACGAACACGCCGCCGCCCACCACGACCTTCTGGCCGCTGTTGTCGGTGCTGACCCGGCCGGTGACCGGGTCGGTGGACGACTTGCCCCGGCGGCCGGTGATGATGAAGGCCTCGCTGGGGCCCGCGACCTTGTAACGGGTGATGACGACGAGAGCGAGCAGGACGAGGAGTACGACGACTCCCGCCACAGCGATGATCACTGGACTCATATGGTTGCCCCCTGTTGACGTACAAGCTGACGGCGTCGCACATGTGGGACGCCGGTCGCCGAGTGGTGGTTCGGTGCGGCGGCGATTCGGTGACGTGCCGGTTCCGTGACGGGCCCGTTCGGTGACGCGGGCGGTCGACGGTGCGGCGGCCGGCCGTGCGGCGGTGGGGGTCAGCGCTCCACGGGACGGACGCCGACCGAGGTGGACGACAGCGTCGACTCCACCCAGACCTCGGCGCCCCGTGCGAGCGGCACCGTGCTCCTCGCGGCGAACTTCACCGGCTGGCCCGCCACCCGGAGCATCACCTCGCCGTAGCCGTCGACCGGAATGGCCGTGACCACGGACCCCGACGTACCGAGGAGATCGGCTCCCTTCGGTGTGGCGTCCGTCTGATCGCGCATCAGTACGCGGCTGAGTTTCCAGGCCAGCCAGCCGGTGACGGCACCGGCGACGACGCCCGCCGCGATCGCGGGACCGGCGCCGAGGTCGGTCGTACCGAGCACGATCGCGCCGCCGAAGCCCAGCATCGCGACGAATCCCGCCACGACGGGCAGCGAGAACAGACCGGCGAACAGGCCTTCGAGCACTCCGCCGAACAGCCCCTCGAAGATCCCGTCGAAGATCAGCGCCACGGCGAGCAGGACAACACCCGCGATACCGAGACCGAGAAACACATCCATGGGTCGCCCCTCCCCCGGCTCTCGCCGGTCCCCCTTGAACCCTTGAATGGAAGAAGAATTTTCTCACGGTCCGTCACGGCAGAGCAGTGCCGGGTTCCGGCAATCTTCGAGTGCCGAAACCGCAGGATGAACATTTAGTCATATATTTTCCCTGTATGCCTACATACGTACCGAGACTGGTGCCCCTCGCCCTGCTGGGGGCCGTCCTCGTGGGATGCGCCGCCGAGACCGATACGCGACTGGCTCCTGCCGCGTCGACCGGCCCCGTCACCCGCCAGCCGGCCGGGCCGGAACGCCCGGCGACCACCCCGGTCTTCCTCCGCGCCGCGGACCCCACGGGCAAGACACGTGCCGGAACGGCCGTCAAGACCGTCGCGCTCACCTTCGACGCGGATATGACGGTCGACCACGGAGCGCGCGCCGCGCGTGGCGAGCGCTTCGACAACCCGACCCTGATCGCCTCGCTGCGCCGGCTCGAAGTCCCCTCGACGATCTTCATGACGGGCCGGTGGGCGGAGGAGTATCCGTACCAGGCGAGAGAGATCGGCTCCGACCCCCTGTTCGAGGTCGCGAACCACTCCTACAGCCACCACTCCTTCACGGCCGACTGCCATGGGCTGCCGGCCCTCCGGAAGGAGGACATGGCCGCCGATGTGGAGCGGGCTTTCGGCGCCTTCCGGAGGGCGGGGGTACGGCAGGTGGTGCCGTATCTCCGCTTCCCCGGCGGCTGTTACGACCGGTCGGCGCTGCGCGCGCTGGCGCCGGCCGGTCTGACGGCGGTGCAGTGGGACGTGGTGAGCGGCGACGCGTTCGCCACGGACGCGGACGCGGTGGCGGAGCGGGTACTCACCGAGGTGCGGCCCGGCTCACTGGTGGTCATGCACTGCACGACGAGCGCGGCACCGGTGACGGACGAGGCGGTCCGGAAGATCGTGCCGGCACTGCGCGAGCGCGGCTACCGCTTCGTCAAGGTGTCGGAGCTGATGAAGAGCTGAACGGGACCGGCCGACGTGCCGGGAACGGGACTGCCGGAGCCCCGGGACACCGGGTTCACCCTGCGGGGGGAGCGCGGTGCCGGACGGGACCGGGAGGCGGATCCCGGAGGATCCGGGTATCACGCGGCGGGACCGGGCAGCGGCCCCCGGGGGATCCGGCGACCCGCACGCGACCGCGCTGCCGATCCCGGCGCATCCGGCGGCAATGCGGCGGGCGGGCGGCGGCGCGGGCGGGCGTGAACCGGCTGCCGGAGTCCGTGCCGCGCGCACCCTGTGGGAGCGCCTGGACGTCCCCACGGACCCGTGCGCCTCCCGCCCGTCGCGCGCCCGCGCGGGCCAACTGGCCCCAGAACGGGCCGCGTTCACCGCGACAGCGCGTACTCAGGAGGCGCGTCGTCCGTCTCGCCGGACGGGCTCACGGCATGTGTTCCAGTGCCCTTCCAGCGGATCGCCCCCGGGCGCCCGGTGCGGTGCGTCGCCAAGCGGAGGAGGACCGTGCTTGTACCGCGTGTACTCGGACGAGTCCGACAACGCGGCAAGCTACCGTGCCGGGCGCGCCGGACGGCGGTCAGCCCGAGCAGGCCGTTCGCTGGGCCTCGTGCCATTCGCAGACCGGGCACAGCGTGGTGCCCTTGGTGGATTCCGGGTGCTCGGTCGGCTCGCCGCAGTGCACGCAGTCCGCGTACTCGACCGGTTCGGTGCCCCTGGCGTCGTCATCCATGGCGTCGAGCCTACTGAACCGCCGACCGCGTCAGGCGCGCCGGACGCCCAGGACGCAGACCAGCCCCGCCACCACGGCCGCCAGCAGCGCGGCGGCGGCCAGGGGCAGGCCGGGGGTGTGGATCGCGCCCGTGCGTGAGCCGGTCACCAGGCCGGTGACGGCCGCCTTCGCCGGGGAACCCGTGGTCACCAGTGCCAGCAGCGCGAAGAGCGCGGTCAGTGCGAGCGACCAGCCCCGGCCGCGGAGCAGCGGCCGGGAGCAGAGCGCTCCGACCGAGGTGCCGACCAGGAGGGAGACCAGCGCCGCGAGCAGCCCGGCCGTGCCGGCCGGCAGGGGCGCCACGTCCACCAGGCCGTCGGCGCTCTTCGGGGCGCTGACGGCCGTGACGATCACCGTGCCGACGGTACCGAGCGCGGTCGCGCAGGCCGCCGCGGCCAGCAGTGCGGCGAGATGCGCGCGGGGCATGCCGGAGGCGGCGGCCGTGACGGCGCGCGCCGCGTCCGGTTCCTGGGTGACGCAGATCCGCACCAGCCAGGCGGTGACCGGGAGCAGCGCCGCCGCGGCGACACCGAGCGAGTCGAGCACCGGCTCGCCGCCCCGGACGCCGACGGCGAGGATGATCCCGTAGAGCAGGACCGGCGGGAGCCAGCGCTGTGAGCGCAGCAGCATGGCGGTGTGGTAGCGGAACAGTGCGGTCATGAAGTGGCGTGCTCCGTCGTGCTCGTCGCGTTCTGTTCGATGCCGGCCGGGGCGCGTACCTCTCGGATGTGCCAGGGCGGGCGGGCCGCGAGCAGTGCGCGCAGCAGTGCGTCGGAGTGCGCGGCGGCGACGCTCAGCAGTACGGTCCCGGTCTCCGGTCCCGGCTCGTGCGTGGGAGCGCCGGGCAGTCCGTCCGGCGGCGCCGCGCCCGGCGGGCCGACGGCCAGGACCCGTACCCGGGGCCCCTGTTGGGCCGGTGAGGACGGTGTCGTACCGCGTACGAGCGCGTTTCCCGCCACCGCGTACACGGCGTCGGACGCACCGGCAAGGCGCTGTGGGTCGTGGTCCACGAAGACGACCGTGCCGCCGGCGGCGACGCGTTCGGCGACCGCCAGGTCGAGTTGTGCACGGGCCGCGGTGTCGAGCCCCGTCCACGCCTCGTCCAGCACCAGCAGCTCCGGGTCGGCGAGCAGCGCCTGGGCGACCGCGACCTTCTGGCTCGTGCCCTTGGACAGTTCGGAGAGCGCCGTACGGGCATGGCCGCCGGCGCCGAAGCGCTCCAGCCACTCGGCCGCGCGCGCCACCGCCTCCGGCCCCCGCAGTCCATGGATCCGGCCCAGGTGCGTCAGATATCCGGCGGCCGTGAAGGGCAGCGCGACGGGGAACCGCTCGGGGACGTACGCCGTACGGCCCGGCCGTCCGGTGACCCGGCCCGCGGTGGGCGAGTCGATCCCGGCGAGCAGCCGCAGCAGCGTCGACTTGCCGCTGCCGTTCGTGCCCTCGACACGGATCAGGCTGTGGGGCGGCAGCGCGAGATCGACGCCGCGCAGCACCCAGGGGCCGCCGACGCCGTAGCGGCGGCCCACTCCTCGCAGTTCCATGTGGCGGTCAGTTCGTGGAGGGCTTCGTGGGCGTCAGCTCGCTCGGCCGGACGATGACGAAACCCTCGCCCTGGAGCATCAGTTGGACGGCCTCGCCCGAACCGCCGCGGATCATCGACCCGACGGACTGCGAGCGGTGCAGCGAGGTGCTGAGCTGGGCGCTCCAGCCGACGACGGCGTCCGTGTCGACGTACACCGGTGCCTGCTGGCTGACGGGGATGACGATGGGGTTGCCCTCGCAGATGATGGCGAGCTTCCCGTAGCCGGTGAAGAGGCTGTTGAAGAGGCCGCCGCCGGTCATGCCGGCGCCCTTCACCGACTTGATCTCGTAGGAGAGGGTGGAGTCGAAGCACAGGACGTTACGGCCGTTGACCGTGAGCGAGTCGCCCTGGTCGATGTCGACGATGAAGCAGTTGGCCGCCTCGTGGGCGAACCACGCCTCGCCCTGGCCCTTGACGGCCATCAGCGGCAGGCCCTCGCCGGTGACGGCGCGCTTGAGCATCCCGCCGATGCCCTGGCCCTTGCGTTCGAACTGGAGATTGCCGCGGAAGGCGATCATCGACCCCTGGCGCGCGTGCATCTCACCGTTGACGGCGTACTTGACGGACTTGGCGTTCTGGAGGCTCATGCCGGGGGTGGTGGCCTGTTGTGCCATGTTCTCGCTGGCAAAAAGATCGCTTTTCATGTCGAGCATGGTCACCCGGAGGGGGCTGTTCCGCCAACAGGACGGCGAGTCGGGACTGGCACACTTGACACGTGAGCATCGACAACACCTCCGGCACCACGACGGGCGGCCCGACCGACGGCCGGGACCAGGGCCGGGACCAGGACCACGGCCGGGGCCCGGACGGCGCCGAGATCCATGCCGACAGCCCGTTCCGGCATGAGCGGACCGCGCGGGACGAGGCCCCGCAGTACGTCCTGCCGCTGGTGGTGCGGATCGAGAAGGCGGCGCCGCCGACCCGTACCGACGCGCTGGAGGCCGCCGCCCGCGCCGTCCTCGTCATGCTCGCCGACGAGCGGTCCACGGGCGACGGCGAGTGGGCCCGGGCGATGCGGGACTGGCAGGACGCCCGGATCCGCAAGGTGGTGCGCCGGGCGCGCGGCGCGGAGTGGCGGAAGGCGTCGCACCTGCCGGGGATCACGGTGACCAGCCCCGAGGATGCCACCGAGGCCGCCGAGGGCGCCGCCTTCGCCCCGTACGCGGAGGTACGGGTCTTTCCGCCGGTCCCGCTGGACGGCTGGCCGAAGGAGCTGGCGAAGCTCCAGGTGTCGGGCACCGAGCTGGCCGACCCCGAGGATCCGCCGGCCGCCGACCCGGCCGGACCGGTGCTCTGGCTGAGCCCCGATGTCGGCATGTCGGCGGGCAAGGCGATGGCCCAGGCGGGCCACGGCGCACAGCTCGCATGGTGGGAGCTGTCGGAGACGGAGCGCAAGGCGTGGCGGGAGGCCGGCTTCCCGCTCGCCGTCCGTACTCCGGACGCCGCGCGCTGGCGTCAGCTGACCGTCAGCGGGCTGCCATTGGTCCGGGATGCCGGTTTTACGGAGATCGCTCCGGGGTCGAGCACGGTGGTCGCGGATCATCCGGCGCTGCGGCGTTGAACACTCCCGTTCCGGAATTCGTATCTCCCTATACCGCTAGGTAGGTTGTATGACCGCTCCGCGAGCGGTTAATTCTGCGGTGGTAAGCGGCGGTACGCGGTGTTAGTACATCGGCCCGGGAGAACACTTTGTTGCGACGTATCAATGGCACGGCACTCATCATCGCGGCGCTCGTCGCGACGGTCGGGGCGCTCGCCTTTCCAGTCTGGTCGTACGCCGACCGGTCCGGCACCGGGGAGGCGAACCTCGCGGCGTCGAGCGTGTCGACCCAGTGGGGTCCGCTCTCGGCGACGGACCGCGACTTCCTCGTGAAGGTGCGGCTCGCGGGCCTGTGGGAGCTGCCCGCCGGCCAGCAGGCGATCGAGCGTGCCCCGAGCCAGGCCATCAAGGACGCGGGTGACCACCTCGTGGTCGGCCACACCGATCTCGACGCCCGCGCGCGCGACGTGGCGGCGAAGCTCGGTGTGGCGCTGCCGAACCAGCCCAACGACCTGCAGCAGGGCTGGCTCAGGGAGCTGTCGGCGGCGACCGGCGCGGAGTACGACCGGAAGTTCGCCAATCTGCTGCGCAATGCCCACGGCAAGGTCTTCGCGCTGGTGGCCGAGGTCAGACATACGACCCGGAACTCCCTGATACGGCAGCTCGCGACCGACGCGAACCAGACGGTGCTGGACCACATCACCATGCTGGAGGCCACCGGCCTGGTGGACTTCGACAGCATCGCGCGGGAGGCCGCGGGCACCAAGACCGCCAGCCCCACGGGTCCGCCGCCGCCGAACGGCAACCTTCCGCCGTCGCCGCCGGCCGCCTCACCGACCGGGGACAGCTCCTTCACCTCCCGGCCCTCCACCCAGCCGGGCGCGCCGACGGCCGTCAACACCAACCGGCCGCCGCCGAGCGTCAAGGCGACGCCGTGAATCGGTGAATGCCGGGAATCATGACGGTCGTCCGCTTTCTGGGGAACCTCAAATCATGCTCTGAACGTCCCCTCCTTCGGATTCACCGGGATCCGGCGGGGCCATCACTCCTGAACCGGCACTCGCCGCGGTACGGAGGAGGGGGACTCATGAGCCACGCAGCACAGCGGGAGAACCAGGGGACGCTCACGGATCCGGGGAAGCCGGGAGGCCCGGCGGAGCTCGGGAGCCCGGCGGGCCGAGCCCGGCCGGGGGCGCTGAGAGACCTCGGGATCGGCATCGGCTGGCGGCCCGAGATCGCGGACGCGGTGGAGGCGCTGCCCGGCGTCGACTGGGTCGAGGCCGTCGCCGAGAACGTCTGCGCTGACCATCTCCCCGACTCTCTCGTCCGGCTCCGCGCACGCGGCGTCACCGTCGTCCCGCACGGCGTCTCGCTCGGCCTGGGGGGCGCCGAGCGGCCCGACGCCAAGCGCCTGGCCGATCTGGCGGAGCGGGCCGAGGCACTCGGCTCCCCGCTGATCACCGAACACATCGCCTTCGTACGGGCCGGAGGCGCGCTCACCGCCTCCCCGACGCTTCAGGCCGGCCATCTGCTGCCGGTGCCGCGCACGCGTGACGCGCTGCGGGTGCTGTGCGAGAACGTGCGGATCGCCCAGGACTCCCTGCCGGTGCCGCTCGCGGTGGAGAACATCGCCGCGCTGATCAACTGGCCCGACGAGGAGATGACGGAGGGTCAGTTCCTGGCGGAGCTGGTCGAGCGTACGGGCGTACGGCTGCTGATCGACGTCGCCAACCTGCACACGAACCAGGTCAACCGGGGCGAGGACCCGGCGAAGGCGCTCGACGAGCTGCCGGTCGAGGCGATCGCCTATGTGCATGTCGCGGGCGGCGTCGAACGCGACGGCGTCTGGCACGACACGCACGCCCACCCGGTGAGCGCCCCGGTGCTCGACATCCTGGCGGAACTGCGCTCACGGGTCTCCCCGCCGGGGGTCCTGCTGGAGCGGGACGACAACTTCCCGCCCACGGCCGAACTGGCCGCCGAACTGGACACGATCCGCGCGACGCTGCGGGGACCCGGCCCAGCCCCCGTACGGGGTACGGGAGTCGCTCCCGGCCCGGAGAAGCCGTCCGAAGGCGCCGAGAGCCCGGCCCCCGCCTCGGCCGGTCCGTCCGGGGCGACGCCTTCCTCGGAGCGGGCGCGGCCCGGCGACGTCCCGGCCGACCGCGTCCGGGAGCGCCTCGCTCTCGCGCAGACCGCCCTGCTGTCCGCCCTCGTCGCCGGGACCCCCGCCCCCGAGGGGTTCGACTCGCGGCGGCTCGGGGTGCAGAGCCGGGCGCTCGCCGGGAAGCGGGCCGAGGTCGTCGCCAAGGTGGCGCCTGAGTTGCCGGGCATCCTCGGTGACGGCTACCGCACCGCGTTCCTCGCGTACGCCAAGTCCCGCCCCATGCGCGCCGGTTACCGGCGCGACGCGCTCGACTTCGCGGAGCACCTGCTGATCGCCGATCTGCCGGCGGACGCGGCGGCGCGGCGTGAGCTGACGCGGTGGTGGCGGGACCGGTCCGGGGCACGCCCGCCGGGCCGGGCGACGCGTATCGCCCGGGTGGCCCGCTCCGTCCTCGTGGGGCGGTGACCGGCCGTGGAGCTGTTCGCGTCCCTTCTCCTGGCGGCCATCGGCCTCTCCAGCGTCGTACTGATCGTCGGCGTGGTCAGCCTGCGCTCACACAGCGGTGCCTATGAGATCCACGACCCGATGGACGCCGCCTTCCTGGGAGGAGGGCCGGGCCGGGTCGCCGAGACCGCCATCGTCGCGATGCACTCGGACGGGCGGCTGGGCATCGGCGGACCCGGCATCGTCGCCGTCCACAGCCAGGTCGCCCACGACCCGGTGGAAGGCGCCGTCCTCCAGGAGCACGCCCGCGCGCCGCACGGCGCCCTGCACTCGCTGCGGCTGGCCGTGATGCGCGGCCGCGCCGTACAGGACATCGGCGACTCCCTGGCGACGCGGGGTCTGCTGATCCCGGCGAGCAGGGCACGGATCTGGGTGTACTGGGCGCTGACCCAGGCCGTCCTGTGCCTGCTCGTCATTCCTCTGACGATCGTCCTGCTCCTGAAGTCCCCGTCGGAGGCCCTCGTCCTGATGATGCCGCTGGCGTTCCTCGGGACCTTCTCCGGGATCGTCTGCGCGGTGCACGCCAAACGGCGGCTCACCAGATCCGGGATCAAGGCCCGGGCCGGGTTCCGTACGACGTACACGCACCTCACCACGCCGGCGCATCTGGTCGCCCTGGACGGGCCGACGGCGCTGCCGGACGGGCTGCTGCGCGAGCAGCTCACGGTCGCGGCGCGCATGCGGCCCGGGCGGGACTTCGAGCCGGCGTCGCATCTGGCCGACGCGATGGTCGAATGGTGCGCGACGGCGGCCTTCGCCGACGGCGGCGGCTCGGGAGGCTCCGGCGGCTCGGGAGGCTGCGGGGCTTCGGGAGGCGGCTGCGGCAGCTCCGGGGGATCGGGCTGCGGCGGGGGTTCCGGCGGTGGCGGTGGCGGCTGCGGGGGTGGCGGAGGCTGCGGAGGGGGAGGCGGCGGAGGCTGACCGCCCGTCCTGTACCGGCGGGACAGCCGCACCCGTACCCGCGCCGCCTCCCGCCCCGTCGCGCCCGTGCACGAACCATGTGCGGCCCGATCCCGCACCCCGAACGGGCCTATTGAGTGACTGTATGACGCATCGGAGTCACACGCTCCGACACCGCTCACAGATCCTTCGCCGGGCTCGGGCGCCGGAGATGATCGCCTTCCCCCACCGCGGCACGCCTGAAGGGAAAGCGATGAGAGCAGTTGCGAAGTACGGGGCCCTGGCCACCCTCGGCTCCTTGGTCCTGTCCACCCTCTCCGTCGCCCCGGCGGGCGGCGCGGACTTCGCCGGCACCTCGTCGGAGGAGCGCGGCACCGTCGTCGCCGCCAAGCGCGCCGCCGCCGCCGGAATCAAGTTCCGTACCTGCCCCAAGGCCGAGATGCTGCCCGCTCCCCTGGTCTGCGGCACGGTCGAGGTCCCCCTCGACTACGCGAAGCCGGACGGCGAGCGGATCAGACTCACCGTCAGCCGCGTGAAGGCCTCCGGCAAGACGGGCGCCGCGGGCGGCGACGGCAAGGCCGTGGAGACCGTCGCGCGCCAGGGCGCGCTCGTCTACAACCCCGGCGGCCCCGGCGCCTCCAGCATGGCCTTCCCGCTGGCGGCCGGGCTGCCCGAGTGGAAGCGGATCGCGGCGGCGTACGACATCGTGGGCTACGCCCCGCGCGGCGTCGGCCGCTCCGCGCCGCTGTCCTGCCAGAACGCCGCGGACTTCGCGAAGGCGCCCACCCTCGCGCCGACGCACCCCTCGGAGTCGTACAAGAAGGAGCGGATCTCCCGCGCCAAGGCGTACGCCCAGGGCTGCGCCCGCAATGCCGGACACACCCTGCGCCACTACACGTCCCTGAACAACGCGCGCGACCTCGACGTCCTGCGGGCCGCCCTCGGTGAGAAGAAGCTGTCCTTCATGGGCGCCTCCTACGGAACGTACTTCGGCGCGCTCTACGCCTCGCTGTTCCCGTCCCACGTACGACGGATGGTCTTCGACTCGGCCGTCAACCCGGACCCGGAGCAGATCTGGTACCGCAACAACCTCGACCAGTCGCTCGCCTTCGAGCAGCGCTGGGCGGACTTCCGGGCCTGGGTCGCCAAGCACGACGCGACGTACCGCCTCGGTGACACGCCCGATGAGGTGCAGCGCAGTTACGAGCGGGTGCGCGCGGCGGTCGCGCTCAAGCCGGCGGACGGCAAGGTCGGCCCCGGCGAACTGCACGCGGCGATGCTCGGGGCGGGTTACTACGACGACTACTGGGCGGTGCGCGCGAGCGCGCTCTCGGAGTTCCTGGAGGGCAACCCGAAGCCCCTGGTCGACCAGGCGAAGCCGCAGCCGTCGGCGGCCGTCGACAACGAGAACGGCAACGCCGTCTACACGGCCGTGGAGTGCAACGACGCGCCGTGGCCGACCGACTGGAAGGTGTGGGACCGCGACAACACCGAACTGGCGTCCCACGCCCCGTTCGAGACCTGGGACAACGCGTGGATGAATCTGCCGTGCGCCTTCTGGTCGGCGCCGCGCCAGCGGGCCGTGGACATCCGGACGGCGCCGGGTGAGCTGCCGAGGACGCTGATCCTGGCCGCCGAACGGGACGCGGCGACGCCGTACCCGGGGGCCCTGGAGCTGCAACGGCGGCTGTCGGGCGCCGCGTTGGTGACCGAGCGCGACGCGGGCACGCACGGGATCGCGGGCGGTCCCAACACCTGCGTCAACGACCATGTCGAGGCGTATCTGCTGGCCGGAAAGACGCCGGCGTACCGCGCGGAGTGCAAGCCGCACGCGGAGCCCGACCCGGTCTCGCGCGCCGCGGACGAGACCCGGGCCGAGGACGAGACCCGCTCCGAGCTGCGACGGCGGCTGAACCCGGGCGCTCAGCTCTGACCGTGGGCCGGGCCCCCCCAACCCGCCGGGCCCCGCCCCTCCACCCCAATACACCGCTCCAAACGAAGCCACCGCCCATACACAGCGGTCCGCCCCCAAATCCGCACAAAATAGCCCAGTAATCAACCGCCCAGTATGGTACA
>NZ_JBHXRM010000085.1:0-9280 GCF_042716895.1 Streptomyces sp. NPDC058653
GCCGGGCCCCGCGGATCCGCGGGGCCCGGCCGGACCGGGTCCTAGAGGCCCGGGTACAGCGGGTGCTTCGCCGCCAGCGCCGTCACACGCGCCGCCAGCGCCTCACGGTCGAAGGCGGGCTTCAGCGCCGCCGCGATGACGTCCGCGACCTCCGCGAAGTCCTCGGCCGTGAAACCGCGGGTGGCCAGCGCCGGGGTGCCGATCCGCAGGCCGGAGGTGACCATCGGCGGGCGCGGGTCGTTCGGGACGGCGTTGCGGTTGACCGTGATGCCGATCTCGTGCAGCCGGTCCTCGGCCTGCTGGCCGTCCAGCTCCGAGTTCCGCAGGTCGACCAGGACCAGGTGCACGTCGGTGCCGCCCGACAGGACCGAGACGCCGGCCTCGGTGACATCGTCCTGGACCAGCCGCTCCGCGAGGATGCGCGCGCCGTCCAGCGTCAGCTGCTGGCGCTGCTTGAACTCCTCGGACGCCGCGACCTTGAAGGAGACCGCCTTCGCGGCGATGACGTGCTCCAGCGGACCGCCCTGCTGGCCGGGGAAGACCGCGGAGTTGATCTTCTTGGCCAGCTCCTGGGTGGAGAGGATCACCCCGCCGCGCGGGCCGCCCAGGGTCTTGTGCGTGGTGGTGGTGACGACGTGCGCGTGCGGCACCGGGTTGGGGTGCAGCCCGGCGGCGACCAGCCCGGCGAAGTGCGCCATGTCGACCATCAGGTACGCGCCGACCTCGTCGGCGATCCGGCGGAACGCGGCGAAGTCGAGCTGACGGGGGTACGCGGACCAGCCGGCCACGATCAGCTTGGGGCGCGACTCCTTCGCCAGCCGCTCGACCTCGGCCATGTCGACCTGGCCGGTCTCCTCGTCGACGTGGTAGGCGACCACGTTGTAGAGCTTGCCGGAGAAGTTGATCTTCATGCCGTGCGTCAGGTGACCGCCGTGGGCCAGGTTCAGGCCCATGATCGTGTCACCGGGCTTCAGCAGCGCGAACATCGCCGCCGCGTTGGCCTGCGCCCCGGAGTGCGGCTGCACGTTCGCGTGCTCGGCGCCGAAGAGCGCCTTCACCCGGTCGATCGCGATGTTCTCGATCACGTCGACGTACTCACAGCCGCCGTAGTAGCGGCGGCCCGGGTAGCCCTCGGCGTACTTGTTGGTCAGGACGGAGCCCTGGGCCTCCATGACCGCGACCGGAGCGAAGTTCTCCGACGCGATCATTTCGAGCGTCGACTGCTGTCGGTGGAGTTCGGCGTCGACGGCGGCGGCGACGTCGGGGTCGAGCTCGTGGAGTGAGGAGTTGAGGAGCGACTTCGAAGACATCACAGTCCCTGGGGTCTCAGTTGCCGGAGAATTCGGTGTACTCGTCGGCGGAGAGCAGGTCCTTCGGCTCCTCCGCGACGCGCACCTTGAACAGCCAGCCGCCCTCGAAGGGCGCGGAGTTCACCAGCGAGGGGTCGTCCACGACGTCCTGGTTCGCCTCGGTGACCTCACCCGTCACGGGGGAGTACAGGTCGCTGACCGACTTGGTCGACTCCAGCTCGCCGCAGGTCTCGCCCGCGGTCACCGTGTCACCGACCGCGGGGAGCTGGGCGTACACGACGTCGCCGAGGGCGTTCGCCGCGAACTCCGTGATGCCGACCGTCGAGACGCCGTCGTCGGCGGTCGACAGCCACTCGTGCTCCTTGCTGTAGCGCAGCTGCTGGGGGTTGCTCATGTCGTGAATTCTCCTGTACGCGGGGGAGTGGTGAGGAACACGTGTCTTGCCCACTGAGATGCCCGCCCGGGACCGGGCGGGCCCGGGGGCTACTTCTTGCGCTTGTAGAAGGGCAGCGCGACGACCTCGTACGGTTCGACGGAGCCCCGGATGTCGACCCCGACACCCGCCGTGCCCGCCGTGGCGTGCGAGGCGTCCACATACGCCATCGCGATCGGCCGGCCCAGCGTCGGCGACGGCGCGCCCGAGGTGACCCGGCCCACCACCTCGCCGCCGGCCACGACCGGATAGCCGGCCCGCGGTACCCGGCGGCCCTCGGCGACGAGCCCGACCAGCCTCCGCGGCGGCGCGCTCTCGGCCCGCCCGGCGGAGGCCTCCAGCGCCGTACGGCCCACGAAGTACCCCTCCTTCTCGAACTTCACGACCCTGCCCAGGCCCGCGTCGAAGGGCGTGAGACCGGTGGTCAGCTCCTGCCCGTACAGCGGCATCCCCGCCTCCATGCGCAGGGTGTCGCGGCACGAGAGCCCGGCCGGTACGAGTCCGGCGGACGCGCCCGCGGCCGTCAGGGCCCGCCACAGCACTTCCGCGTACCGGGGCTCGACGAACAGCTCGAAGCCGTCCTCACCCGTGTAGCCGGTACGGGCGATCAGCGCGGGCACGCCGGCGACGGTGCCGGGCAGCCCGGCGTAGTACTTGAGCCCGTCCAGGTCGGCGTCGGTGAGCGAGGCGAGGATGCCGGGCGACTCGGGGCCCTGGACGGCGAGCAGCGCGTACGCGTCGCGGTCGTCCCGCACCTCGACGTCGAAGTCCGCGGCGCGGCCCGTCAGCTCGTCGAGCACCACCTGCGCGTTGGAGGCGTTGGCGACGACCATGAACTCGGGTGATCCGTGCGTGTCGAGGCGGTACACGATCAGGTCGTCCAGGATGCCGCCGTCCTCCTGGCAGATCATGGTGTAGCGGGCGCGGCCCACGGCGAGCGAGCCGATGTTGCCGACCAGCGCGTAGTCCAGCGCCTCGGCCGCCCGCGCGCCGGTGACGGTGATCTCACCCATGTGGGAGAGGTCGAAGAGCCCGGCCTTCGTACGGACGGCGAGGTGCTCCTCGCGCTCGCTGGCGTAGCGCAGCGGCATGTCCCAGCCCGCGAAGTCGGTCATCGTGGCGCCCAGCGAGCGGTGCACGGCGTCGAGCGCGGTGTGGCGCGCTCCGCCGGGACCGGCCGCGCCGGGGGCGGGGGTACGGGGCGTATCGCTCATAGGTGTGACTCCCAGGGGCATGACAGAGAGGACAATCCTCCCCATCTGTCATCGGAACCTGAGAGGTTCACCACGACGTGTACGTACACGTACGCATACGGAGGTCGTGACTTGCACCTTGGGTGGAAGCGCCTGACGGCGATTCGCTTTTCAGATCTGCCTCGTCCGCGCGGTACTGGGCCTGAGAGATTCAAGGGAGGAACTTGCTCCTTCGGCGCCCGGCACCCACGGTGACCAGGACTCTCCCGCGCGGATTCGAACGGCCGGTATGGAGTTGGCGCGCACATCATCGCACGCGCCGCCGTCCCCGGGGAGGGAGGGCGACGGGCTCGTCCGTCCGGGGGACCGGACGGGGCCGACAGGGCCGTGAACAGCAAAACGCTTGTGCCGTATTACCCATTCTTTACACTTCAAGGGCAGGGAACATCGACCAGAGCGATGGACCCGACAGGGGGAGGGCGATGACGTTGCAGCGGTCCCGTGCAGGCGCGTACGCGACGACCGCGGGGGTGCCCGCCCAGCCGGCGGCGGTCCCGCGCCGATCCCTGGCGGCGGTCCCGCCGGTCGTCCGGGACCTGCGCGAACGGGGGAGCCGGGGCCCCCGGCGCCTGACGTTCGGCGACGGCGACGTGGTGGTCGTCTCCGGGCTGCCGGGCAGCGGCAAGTCCACCCTGATCGGCCGGGCCGCGGCGGGCCGGGGGATCGACTCGCAGGACACCCGCGACCGCTGGGCCCGCCGGCTGCCGGCCCCCCTGCCGTACGCGGTCTACCGGCCGCTGGTGCGCCTCGCGCACTACGCGGGGCTGCGGCGGGCGCTGCGCTCAGGCGGGAGCGTCGTGGTGCACGACTGCGGCACCCAGGCCTGGGTCCGCCGCTGGCTGGCCCGTGAGGCACGCCGGCGCGGCAGACGGCTCCATCTGGTCCTGCTGGACGTCACGCCGAAGACGGCCCGCGCGGGCCAGCGCGAACGCGGACGCGGCGTCTCCGGCTACGCCTTCGCGCGCCATCGCCGCGCGGTCTCCCGCCTGGTCGCGGACGCGGACGCGGGCCGCCTCCCCTCGGGCTGCGCGTCGGCGGTCCTGCTGGACCGCGACGCGGCGACGGCGCTGCTCGGGATCGACTTCCGGAGGCCGTGAACGGGGGCGCCTCCCGCGCCGGAGACCCGGGACCCCGCGCGGGGCGGGGCCCCGACCGTGCGGCGTTAGGGTTTTCCGGGTCACGCGGGGGCGGGCAGGCCGTCCGCGAACGCGCGGGCCGGGGCGATACGGGAGAGTCAGTGAACACAGCATGGCCGGGCAACGAGTTGGAAGAGGTGCTCGCGGCGTCGCTCGGGAACGCGGCGGCGGGCGGGCGGCTGGTCGAGGTCCTCGGAAGGAGCCGGCTCTGGGTGCCGCTGCCCAACGGCGGCGGTCCCGACAGCCCCGGACTCGATCTGCCCACCCTGGAGATCGAGGGCGCGCCGTACGTGCCCGTCTTCAGCTCCGAACAGCAGTTCCGCCAGTGCGTCGGGGCCCATATGCCCTTCACGGTCGCCCCCGCCCGCGAGTTCGCCCGCGGTCTGCCCCCGCAGCTCGGAATCGCCGTCAACCCCGGCGGCATGGTCGGCGCGCCCCTGCCGCCGCTCGCCGTCGCGGAGCTGTGCCGGGTGGGCCGTACGCCGCTGGACGGGCCCGCGAGCGGCGGCCGGGTGCGGCTCTTCGAGCCGGACTGGCAGGAGGACCCCGTCGACTTCCTCAACGCGGCGGCGGAGGAGTTCGAGGCCTCGGGCGTCGTCGTCACCGCCCGCCGGGGGCTGGCGAGCATCGAGGGCGAGCCCCCGGTGCTCTTCGTCGGCGTCCAGCTCTCCTCCTGGGAGGCCGCCGAGCGCAACGCCCCCATGGACGCGCTGGGCAGGGCGCTCGGCCGTGTCCAGGTCGGCTGGCCGGTCAATCTCGTGCTGCTGGACGCCACTCAGGACCCGGTCGGAACATGGATGGTGGAGCGGGTGCGGCCCTTCTACCAGCGGGCGGCCGTCCCGCCCGCGTAACACGCCGTACGGCCCGTGCCCCGGAACCGGCCATGACCCGCCGCACTAAGCTGGTTTGATGGCCTGGCCGGCACGGGCCCGTAGCGGGGAGGCCGGTGAGAATCGTGGACGACGAGGGGCGGGACCAAGAGTGAGCGCGTCAGGCACCGCGGCGGCCGGGCAGGTCGAGCACATGCTGCGCCAGGTGACGCCAGGACGCTACGAC
This sequence comes from Streptomyces sp. NPDC058653, assembly GCF_042716895.1. Lineage (NCBI taxonomy): Bacteria > Bacillati > Actinomycetota > Actinomycetes > Kitasatosporales > Streptomycetaceae > Streptomyces > Streptomyces sp. NPDC058653. Next base: position 5,189 of record NZ_JBHXRM010000085.1, read on the forward strand.
GCCTACGAGGCGCTGCTCCAGGCACTCGCGGACGGCTCCGCCGGCCAGGTGTGGATGCTGCTCTGGCACGGGCGCGCGGGCTCGCCCGACGCCCAGTACGGGAACATGGAGGTCGACGGCCTCGGCTACGCGCCGTGCGTCACCTCCGCCCAGGAGCTCTCCGTCAGCGGCTGGAACCGCGCGCACGAGGTCGTCACCGGCCGCGACATCGCCCGCGCCCTCTACCCCGAACGCTGGGGGATCTGGCTGAACCCGCACTCGCCCGGCGGCGGAGTGGGAATCCCCTGGCTCGATCTGCGCCGGATCGCCACCGGTCTCGACCGGATGCCCGCGGGCCCGCTGCGGCTGTCCGAACCGGCCGTCGAGATCCCGCAGTTCTACGCGCTGCTCACGCAGAACGCCCACCGCACCCCCGCCGTGCGCTCGTTGCGCCGGGCATGGGTCCACCCCGCGCTGGGCGCCCCGTACCTCACGATCGGTCTGGATCTGTACGACACGAGCCCGGCCTCCGTCGACGCCGTGCGCGCGATGATGCAGCAGTCCATCGGCGCGGTCCCGGAGGGGCTGCCGGTCTCCACCGTCGCGATGTCCGACGAGTACGACCCGGTCACGATGTGGCTGCGCGCCAACTCCCGGCCCTTCTACGACCGCGAGGCCCACGGGGCGCCCCAGGGCGCTCCCGGCTACGGCTACCCGCCCACCGCGCCGCGCGCCTACTGACCCCGTACGGCTCCGTACGGGCCCCGCTCCGTACCCGCCGGTAGTGCAGGCGTACCGTACGGACTGCGGACACCGCGAGCGGGGGCGAAACCTACCGAAAACGGCTGGCTGTTCCGCTGAGGCGATCACAACGTCCGGATAACGGTAGGTGTCACGCTCCATCACGTTTGAGCAAACATTCCCCTTGACCACTGGCGGGTGATCACTACGGCCATGAAGACTCCCCGCAGCGGGGACCGTCGGTCCCTTGTGCGAGCAGCCCGGCATCGCTCCACAGGAAGTCCTTGACGGGACGCTTCCGCGACACCAGCACCGATGTGTGCGCCAACTGATGCGAGACAGGCCGTTACAACGGCGGGTACGGGCCGGCGACCGCCGGCCAGGAGGGGTCGAAGACGTTGTGACCGCACCGATCGAGACCACCAAGTCGGCTGCCGAAGTGCAGCCGGAGGCAGTGCTCACGGGCGCCAAGCAGAGCCAGATAGAAGGGCGTTCGCTCGGTCGAATAGCCTGGACGCGCTTCAAGCGCGACAAGGCCGCCGTGGCCGGCGGCATCGTTGTCATCCTTCTGGTGCTGCTCGCCGTCCTCGCCAAGCCCATCCAGGCACTCTTCGATCTCGACCCCAACGCCCTGAACCAGGACCTGGTCGACCCGGAGCTGCTGGCCCCCAAGGGCGCCTGGGGCGGAATGAGCTGGGACCACCCGCTCGGCGTGGAGCCCGGCCTCGGCCGTGACCTCCTCGCCCGCATCATCGAGGGCTCCTGGGTCTCGCTGCTCGTCGCCGCCGGAGCCACCCTGCTCTCGGTGGCCATCGGCACCCTCCTCGGCGTGATCGCCGGTTACTACGGAGGCTGGGTCGACGCGGTCGTCAGCCGGCTGATGGACACCTTCCTCGCCTTCCCGCTGCTGCTCTTCGCGATCTCGATCTCGGCCGCCCTCCAGGACGGCGCCTTCGGGCTCAGCGGACTGCCACTGCGGATCGGTGTGCTGATCTTTGTGATCGGCTTCTTCAACTGGCCCTACATGGGCCGGATCGTGCGCGCGCAGACCATGAGCCTGCGCAGGCGTGAGTTCGTCGACGCGTCCCGGAGTCTGGGGGCCAGAGGGCCCTTCATCCTCTTCCGGGAACTGCTGCCGAACCTCGTGGCGCCGATCCTCGTCTACTCGACGCTCCTGATCCCCACGAACATCCTCTTCGAGGCCGGTCTGAGCTTCCTCGGAGTGGGCATCGCCCCGCCGCAAGCATCGTGGGGCGGCATGCTCACCACCGCGGTGGACCTGTACGAGGTCGATCTGCACTACATGTTCGTACCCGGCATGGCGATCTTCATCACTGTGCTGGCGTTCAATCTGCTGGGCGACGGGCTGCGTGACGCACTCGACCCCCGCAGCAAGTAATCCACGGCGGCCGACCTTGAGCTCTGTGCCGTATCCATCGATAGAGGGGGCTTTCCTCCGGATGAAGACCAAGAAAGCGACAGCTGTCCTCGCGACAGCCATCGTGCTGGCGCTCGGCGCGTCGGCGTGCGGCGGCTCGGACAGCAAGGACAACGACAGCAAGAGCGGTGCCGGCGTCGACGCCGGACTGACCTCGGTCGTCAACAAGTCCGACAAGAAGGGGGGCACCGTCACCTTCGAGCACTCGGACGTGCCGGACTCCCTGGACCCGGGCAACACCTACTACGGCTGGGTGCAGAACTTCTCCCGTCTGTACGGCCGTACGCTCACCACCTTCAAGCCGGCCGCCGGCAAGGAGGGCCTGGAGGTCGTTCCCGACCTCGCCGAGTCCCTCGGTGAGCCGAGCGCGGACGCCAAGACGTGGACGTACAAGCTCCGCAAGGGCGTCAAGTTCGACGACGGCAGCCCCGTCACCTCCAAGGACGTCAAGTACGCCATCGAGCGCAGCAACTTCGCGCCCGAGGCCCTCTCGCACGGTCCCACCTACTTCAAGGCCTACCTGCTGGGCGGCGAGAAGTACAAGGGCCCGTACAAGGACAAGTCCGCCGAGGGTCTGAAGTCCATCGAGACCCCGGACGACCAGACGATCGTCTTCAAGCTCAACAAGCCGTTCGCCGACTTCGACTACCTGGCGACCTTCTCGCAGACGGCCCCCGTGCCGCAGGCGAAGGACAAGGGCGCCGAGTACGTCAAGCAGATCGCGTCGTCGGGCCCGTACAAGTTCGAGTCGTACAACGAGGGCCGCAGCGCGACCCTCGTGCGCAACCCGCACTGGGACAAGGCCACCGACCCGATCCGCCCGGCGCTCGCCGACAAGATCACCATCAAGTTCAAGGTCAACCCGACCACGGTCGACCAGCACCTGATGAGCGACAACATCACGGTGGACGCCGCCGGCACCGGTCTTCAGACGAAGACCCAGCCCAAGGTCCTCACCAAGTCGAGCGAGAAGGCGAAGACGGACAACTCGTACGCCGGCGCCACCTCGTACCTCGCGCTGTCGACGAAGGTGAAGCCCTTCGACAACGCCGACTGCCGCAAGGCCGTCCACTACGCGATCGACAAGGCGTCCGTCCAGGCCGCGCTCGGTGGCGACACCAAGGGCGACGTGGCGAGCACGCTGCTCCCGCCGACGGTCAACGGGTACCAGAAGTTCGACCTGTACCAGACCGAGGGCAACAAGGGCGACATCGCCAAGGCGAAGGCCGCGCTCGCGGACTGCGGTCAGCCGAACGGCTTCAAGACCAACCTGACCGCCCGCTCCGACCGTCCCGACGAGGTGCAGATGGCGACCGCCATCCAGGCCTCGCTGAAGAAGGTCGGCATCCAGGCGGAGATCAAGCAGTACCCGTCGGGCAAGTACTTCGGTAACTTCGCCGGTGTCCCCAGCTACGTGCACGAGCACGACCTCGGCATGATGATGATGGCGTGGGGCGCCGACTGGCCGACCGGCTTCGGCTTCCTCGACCAGATCGTCAACGGCTCCGCCATCAAGCCCTCGGGCGGCAACAACCTGATGGAGCTGGACGACCCGAAGATCAACAAGGCGCTGTCGGACGGTATCGCGCAGACCGACGCCGCCGCCCGCACCAAGGCGTGGGGCGAGGTCGACAAGCTCGTCATGGAGAACGCCTCGGCCGTGCCGCTGATCTACCGCAAGAACCTGCTGTACCGCCCGGACTCGGCGACCAACGTCACCGTGACCCAGGCGTACCTCGGTATGTACGACTACCTGCTGATCGGCTCCACCACCTAATCCAGCGGTAGAGCTTCCCAACCCCCCGAAATGCCTGAAAGGCAGGTGAAGGCTTCGGGTCCGCCGGCCGGGTCACCCCCCGCCGGCGGGCCCCGCGCCGATCGGCTGTGTCTGCGTACATAATCCGACGCGTGATAGACCCGGGATTGCGGTTGGT
>NZ_JBHXRM010000086.1:0-8125 GCF_042716895.1 Streptomyces sp. NPDC058653
ATGAGCCTGCCCCCGACGTGGTGCTGCGCGTCCGGGGTGTGGAAGCGGTCGTGGGCCTCGGCCACCGGCACGCCCACGTCGTAGCCCGCCGTGTAAGCCGGATCACCTGATCACCGACCGGAACGGTCTGCCCCTGTTGTCACTGGGGATCTCCGGCGCGAACATGCACGACAGCCTCGGCCTGAAGCCGCTCGTCCGCGGGATCCCGCCCATCCGCTTCCGACGCGGCCCCCGCCGTCGGCGTCCGAGCCGCTGCGGAACTGGGTGAAACAGCACGAGATCGACGCCGGACAGCGGCCGGGGACGACGACGGAGGAGTCCGCCCAGCTCAAGGCGCTGAAGAAGGAGAACGCCGAGCTGAAGCGGGCGAACGACATCCTGAAGGCGGCGGCGTCTTTCTTCGTGGCCGAGCTCGACGGGCCACACACAGGCTCGTAACGTTCTTCAGCGGGCACCGGGACCGCTTCGGCGGCGTCGAGCCGATCTGCAGATCGCTCCCTCCACCTACTACGCCCACAAGAAACGCTTGGAGAACCCCGCCGCCCGCGCGGTGCGCGATGCCGGAACCAAGGCACGGATCCAGGAGATCCACACCACCAACTACCGTGTCTACGGCGCCCGCAAGATCTGGCGCGAGCTGTACCGGCAAGGTCACGAGGTGGCCCGCTGCACTGTTGAACGCCTGCGCATCGTCGGTTGGTCTGCCGCGACCAACAAGGAGACCAGGCTGTCCTGGACGCGCTGGAGATGGCCCTGTGGCAGCGCGGCAGGGATGAACTCCCCCATCGGCGGAGTGAGTTGATCCATCATTCGGATGCCCGGTCGCGGTACACGAGGTTCGAGCTCGCCGAGCACCTGGACGCCGCCGGCATCGCAGCGAGTATTGGATCAGTCGGAGACGCACACGAACAACGCCCTGATGGAATCGACGATCGGCTTGTACAAACCCGAGTTGATCAGCCTGCAGCGGCCCTGGAAGGGTCTCTCCCAGGTCGAACTAGCCACCGCTGAGTGGACCGACTGGTACGTCCACCGCCGCCTGCACGGTGAGATAGGGCACAACCCGCCCGCCGAGTGCTAGGTCAACCACTACAAGGAATCCACGAAACCCCAGGTCACCACCCCCATCTGAGATCTCTACCGACCCCGGGGCGGTTCAGACAGACCCGCTGTAGAGGGCGGCGCCGAGTTCGACGAGTTTCTGGTCGGCGGCGGTGGCGACGGCTGTGGTGAGCGCGGGCCCCCGGCCAGGCGCATGATCCTGCGCCAGATGCGACCGCCCTGCTCGGGGTCACCACCGTCGCGTTCGAGAGCCACCACCTCGGCCTCGAAGTCCTCGGCGTTGACCGGGTCGAGACCGAGCTGCGGGGCGATGTCCCACAGACCCTGCACGAGGCCGGCGAGGGCCCGGGCGTCGATGCCGTTGCCCGCGTTCACCGTGTCGGGCGCCGATCTGGACGACTCCGCCGCTGGCCTCGCCGTGGATAGCGAACCGGATCCGGACCCCAAGCGTTGAAAGGTCGTACTGCCTTTGGAGTTGGGTGGCGCGGTGACCTTCGACGAAACCTGCCGAAGACCAAAGCCATTGACTCCTGCCGGTGTTTGTGGGCGATAACGAGGAGGACACATGCAAGCTGACCATTGGATGCCATCTGTCGACAGTTCGGCTGCCACAAGGCTGGAGGAGAGACTCGGCGGGCTTCGCAACGCAGTTATCGACGAGTGGGCCCGGATGAATCAGGATGGCGCGGCAACGAGCGAGGTGACTGCCGCTCGGCAAGCGGAGGCGCGCGCGGCGGCTCTCTATCAACGAGAGTGGGTAAGCATCCGGGACGCCCCCTCCTGGCGCGCTCCCGCAGCTCAGGAGGCGCTTTTGGTGGATTGGGAGGTCTTCCAGCAAGCCAGAAGCCTCGCCTACGGCGTGATCGGATTGGAAGCCCCGCCGATTCCGGCGCCGACACCAGAGTACCGAAGGCCGGTCACCCCAACTGCTGCCGGCCCGTCGTCGATCGCCGCGGCCGCTCAGGCGACGCTCCCCGCGCACTCAGGGCCTCCGTCACCGGCACCATCGCACAGCAGCGCCGCCGCGGGGCCATCGGCCGGGGCTCAGTCCGCGGCTTCGCCTGGACAGCCGATGTCCGATCGACCCCGGCGGCCTGGGCGCCGGTAGGCGGGCCTAGTCGTAGGGCCGAAGCCTCCAGCGCAAATACCAACCCGGCCTTACGCGCCAAAACTACCTGAAACAACCCCATCCGCCCTCGTCGCGGAACGCATAACCCCAGCCCGAACATCCCGACCTTCCCTCCGAAGCCGATCACCCGACCTCTCAACAGACCCGCAACACCCCAGACCAGTCACCACCCCGTACACCAACAACCCCTCCTCACAGCGTCAGGAAATTTCAAAGAGCTCTATCAAAGCTATGAACTGTGGCCGGGGACTTCAGGTTGTACTTGTATGGAAGCCAATCCAGGATCAACCAAAGGTGCCGAAGAGCGGCGGCAGCGGGAGGCATGGGCGGCGGGCGTTTCACCCGATCTGCGAGCCAACGTGTACTACGGGCAGACACCGACGCCCTATCTGACGGAGGAGCGGCGTGCATGGCAGAAGGGCATTTCACCCGATCTGCGGGCCAGCGGCGTCTATCCGCCGGAGCAGCCAACCCAGGGCTACACCCAGGGGGGACCTGCGCGGCCGTCTCGCGAGTACCCGCAGCAAGAGCCGACGCGCCAGGCACCTGAGTCGGCTACCTCGACCGCCGACTGGTCGGCGGTGGGGCAGGACGTCTCGTCGCCGTTTGCGCCGACATTCCAACCGCACGCGCCGCCCCGCAGGCACCCGCAGCCCGCCGCTTCGGAGCAGCAGACACCCGCAGAATTTTTGCGGACTCAACAGCCGCCGCTAACGAGGGCCCTATACCGTTCCATCGACGACCCGCGAGCCCGAGCAGCGCTTGCGCACTGTGCCCCGCATTGACCCCAATGCGGCCCCTGCGCGCAATGACCCCTATGTGATGACCCCTAGGCCCAAGGGCAAGCGCCGATAGACCCGGCCTGAAACGTCCTCGTTGAGTACGACATCGCACGCATGCCCATCCGACCCCGCGCTGATACGCGAGCCTGCCCGGACCAACTAGCGGGCAGGAGTTCGGGGTGCGGCCTCGCCCGGCGATCACAGCGTTCGGCAGGGCAAAGCAATGGGCCGGACAGGAATACTCTGCCCGGCCCGCCGTTTGTTCCGCTGTTACTCAGAGGCAGTTTCACCTGAGCGATCGGGGTATGACCATTTTTCTGCCATCTTGCGATCTGGCGCCGGTGAAGCGATCGGGTTGGTAGTGGATGTCGTGACGAGTGGCGTGACCATCGAAGGACGCATGCCGCGTGGCGCCTTGCGCGACCCACGCGTAGACAAATGCACAGACCCCAGACGGAGACGGGTGATCTTGGTCCAAAACCAGGACGTTCGGAAGCGCTGGGCCCCGCTCCGCCGGAGGATGGCGCACATCTCCGTGCGCACCCGGGTCGGAGAAGCCCTGCTGGCTGCCGTGATCGTCGCTCTCGAACTAGCCGTGGGATGGCAGTCGGAGTCACCCACGGCTCTCGTCCTCCAGAGGGCGCCGCTGCCGCGCTCCTCATCCCGCTGCGCCGGGCGCTGCCGGACCTCGCGGTGCCGGTCGCCGGTGGGCTGCTCGGCGCCGCTGTGTTGACGGTCGTGGTGCCGGTACTGGCCTATGGCGCGGTACGTAGCCTCACCGCGGCGGACCGCCGCTCCCGGTTCCGGACGCCGCCGGTGCTCGTGGCCGTCGCGGTGTGCCTCTCCCTCGCCGTCACCATGGTCGGGCTTCCGTCGCCGGAGTACGTGACCATGCCGTTCACGCTCCTCTACCCGGCCGGCATGTCTCTGCTGTTGCTGGTGGTGCCGGCGATGCTCGGCACGATGGCCGGTCAGCGCCGGCTGCTGGTGCGGAACCTGCGAGAACCCACCATGTGGCCGAGGGGGATGGCCAACACCGAGATCGCCGCCCAGCTCGGCGTCAGTGAGGGCACGGGCAAAGCGACTGTGCGAGCCCTGCTCACCAGGCTCGGCTGCGACAACAGAGTGCAGGTAGCGGTACTCGCGCAGCGCGCGGGGCTGGTTTCGGAAAGTAGCCGGTTACCGGCTTTACAGCGCTTTGCGCTCCGTTGGCCGACCCGCGGTGAGTGGGACTTGCAGCCACAGGTGTCAGAGTTCACCGGCAGAATCGCAAGGGCACCTTCCAGCACGGGAGCCTCACCGGAATCCCAGCACAGTAAGGGTCAGGGGCCCGCCCCCGAATGGTCGGCCCCCTTCTGACCGGATCCGGTCGCGTGCGCACGTGCGCGGGAACGTCAGCCGCCGCTGCCACCACCGCCCCCGTCACCGCCGCCCCCCTCACCGCTGTCGGAGGAGCCGCCGCTGCCATGGGCCCAGATGTGCCGGGACTTCTTCTTTCGTCCCCTCAGAGTGAGACTCACCAGAGCGATCATGATGCCGACGGCGATCAGAACGGTGCCCATTCCAGTGCCTCCTTAAGGAACTGACTTGCTCGTCCAGGAACCTTTCACGGTGCGTGTTTCCTCAATTGCCGCCGCCAACCGAGGAGTTGCCTCGGAAAGCTGAGGGGCCGCGTTCATCGCAGCGCGCGCTGGTCCGCTTGCAGCTCGGCGAGACGGGTGTCGAGGACGTCCATGCGCCCGTTGTCGTTGAGTTGCCACACTGTCCCGGCCTGGACCTTGACCGGGAAGGGCTGGCCTGTGGCGCGGTCGATAGTCAGTCGCGCCCCGGCGAGTCCGATGATCGGCGAGCCGGTGGTGGCCGAGGTTCAGGAGCTGTCGGTGTCGGTGGCGGACAGCTCGTCCAGCGCCTGGAGGACGGTGGCCACGGTCGGCTTGGCCCAGTGCTCGCCGCTGCCCGGAATGGAGTTGGTGACCTGGACGAGGGGAAGAAGTCCACCATCAGGTCAAGCCGGTCGAGGACTTCGCCGTCTGACCGGACCCGGTAGGTGGCCCTGTCCATAGGCAGGTCGTACAGGAGGTCGGCGTTCTTGAAATCGTCCAACTCCCAGTCGGCGCCTTGCTCGTGATACAGCTTCGCGGTCGACCGCATTGCCCTGCGGCGGGATGTACAGATCTTGCCTCGTAACGAGGTATCCGCGGTGCCGGTCGCCTCGATCATCGTGTCCACCGGAAACCCGCAACCCGCCACAGTGAAGGCCATCATGTCGGCGTTCTCGTTGCTCTAGGCCACCGGTCCAAGGCAACCACCACCTGCGGTGGGTCCGGCGGACGCTCGGGCCGAGGCTAAAAAAGTCGGTTCGTGAGCAGAGGCCGCAGATTCCGCGTCTTTGCCGTGGCAGTTATTCGCCCACGGCAGACGGGAAAGAACTCCAAGGGGCTGGAATCCTCCGCCGAGACCATGTCAACGTACAACGTACCGGAAAATATCAGGTCATACGGTGCAGTGGTTCGATGCGGCTGGCTGTGAGCGATTCGCCGCCTCGTATCAGACTGCCTCGCTGGCATGATCGCTAAGTAGGAGGCCCCTCGGTGGATTCCACTATTCGATCCGTCTGCTTAACGTCCCCCGCTCTTTTTGTGTTCGAGGCACTGAGCGCCCTGGTCCGGCTAGACACAGGGTGACTACGGTGCTGTATCCACCGGCCGTGCCTCTATGTCTGCGCGGCTAGCCTATTCGGCGAGGACTTGCTGCAGCCCAGCCACCTTCGCGCCAGTGCTGTCCACGTACACGTGGCGAGCAGCTCGACATATGGCTGGTGCCATTGCGATACCCGAGCGTCCGCAGCGCGAAATCTTGAACGCCTAACGGATGACGGTCCGCTGGAGCTTTGTCACGGACGGGCGAACCCGGACCCTGCGCTCGTACCGGGCTAGCCTCCTGACGGCGGCCAGAAATCTGCCGGATTCAGCTGATGCGGAGCGCAACATAGACCACGATTGCCGGTTAGCCAAACCGGCAATCGTCGCGACCATTGATGAGTTCGCATTCAGCTGCGCTTGGCGGTGGGGCTGTAGCGGACGCAGCAGACCAAGCCGCAAGGAAGCAAGGAGTTAATGAGCGGATCGCGCCTGCTGCTGCCCTAAAAGCCGCAGCGCTGTTCGCTGAAATACAGCGATGCCCTGCCGGGTCGGCATGGCTGACCGCGTTGTCGGCCCCACTGTGTCGCCCCGCGCGCTCCCCTGCAAGGACACCGCATGCTTGCACATACGTCATCCGATCGTTCGGGACCCTCTGACTCGGGCGGTACTGCTCGCAGAGCGTTCCTGAACGTGAGCGACGCGGCCGAGTATCTCGGCCTCTCGCCCCACACCCTCTATGTCTGGCGCCATCGCCGCCAGGGACCGCCGAGCTTCCGCATGGGCCGCCGCGGTCGCGTCATGTACCGGGTTGAAGCCGTCGATGCCTGGGTCCGCGAGCAGGAGCAGGCCGACTCTCGCTCCAATCCGGCCCTCGACCCGCTAAGGGCTGTCCCGTAGTCCCCGGCGGGCGCACGACGTCAGCTACGGCACCTCGCCGCGTTGTCGGATCGCCCGAATACGCCCGGTATGAGGACGACCCTCCGACTTGCGATGCACCGCATCTGACGCTGTGTGCTGATCCACCGGGGGATTACGGGACAGCCCCTAGGTGTCCGTCCTCAAGAGGAGCGTTCTACCCGTTTCACCGCAGTCTGACGCCTACCAGGCGCCGCCATTACCTTGCTGTAAGGAGTTCCACTTGGCCGGCTACATAGAAGACCGATGGCTGAAGAAGCGCCCCAACCCGAAGACCCGGAAGCGCGAACGCACGGCTATGTACGGCAAGTGCACCCGCTACCGCGTGAAGGGAATTCCCGGCGTCAAGGACCGTTCCTTTGAGGTGCTTCAGGACGCGAAGACTTGGCTTGCGCAGGCTCAAACTGATGCTCGCCGAGGCGAGTTCGTCGATCCGCGAGATGGGGCCATCTCGCTCAAGGATTACATAGCTACCCACTGGTGGCCCACGCAGAGCGGTGACCCGTCCACGATCGAGCGGATTGAGCAGAGGGTACGGCGGCACATCGTTCCCCACCTGGGTGCTCAGCCGCTCAACGCCATCGGCACGGAAGTCCTGCGGCACTGGAAGAAGCGGTTGGAGAAGGACCTCGGTCCCACCTCGATCCGTCTAGTCTGGGCGACTCTCTCCAGCGTTCTCCAGGCCGCCGTCGAAGACCGTCGCCTTGGACGCAATCCATGTCGGTCGAGCACGGTTGGTCCTCCGGCCGCCACACCTGGCCGCGTCGAAGCGTGGTCGCCCGAACGGGTACTGGCAGTACGGACAGCATTGCCCGACCGCTACCGGCTACTCATTGTGATCGGCGCGGGTCTTGGGCTCCGGCAGGGGGAGGCGCTCGGGCTCGCCCGGGAAGACATCGACTTCACTAAGGAAGTCGTCCACGTTCGGCGGCAGGCCAAGATGGTGAGGGCGAAGCTCTGTTTCGCGCTTCCCAAGGGGCGCAAGGTCCGGGACGTGCCGCTGCCGTCAAGTGTGGCCCGGGCCATCCGGCAGCACATCGAACTGTTCGCGCCGTTTCCGGTCACGCTGCCCTGGGACGACCCGACTCCGCCGGAGACGCCGGTGGAGGCCAAGCACCGGCGGCCGAGGACCTACCACCTCCTAGTGACGGGCCGCGAGCGGAAGGCCATCAACCGGAACTACCTCAACTCCTATGTGTGGAAGCCCGCGCTGGCTGAGGCGGGCGTGATCGCACCGCTGGACGAAGGCGGCGCCGATGGTGCTCGCGTGTGGGAGCCGTCCCGGGAACACGGCTTCCACGCCCTGCGCCACTTCTACGCCTCCGAGGAACTGGAGGCTGGCGAATCGATCGTCTCCCTGGCACGCTGGCTGGGGCACTCCGACCCCGGGTTCACGCTGCGGAAGTACTCCCACTTCCTGCCCCGCGCTGGCGCACGAGGCGCCGCCGCCATCGACGCGATCTTCGCGTAGCCGATCGGCAGAGCCTGTGCAGCGTGGCTCGTAGCCCGCTGTGGGCCCAAAGTCCCAGAGACGTCCCAGAGATGCCGCCGCACCCTGTCTGACCTGCTATTTAGCAGGTCAGACAGGGTGCGGC
>NZ_JBHXRM010000087.1:0-6593 GCF_042716895.1 Streptomyces sp. NPDC058653
CCGCCGGCGCCTGGGTCTCGGCCTTGGGGGCGTGGGCCTGCGCGGGAGCCGCCGCCACGGGCTTCGCCGGCGCGGCCGGGGCCGTCGTGGTGGTGGCGGGGGGCGCTGCCGGTGCGGCGCTCACCGCAGCCCCCGCGGCTGCGGTGGATGTCGCGGCAGGCTCCGGGGATTTGTCCGCCGCACCGGTGTTGCCCGGCTTGTAGTCGGCGAAGAAGTCCCACCAGGCACGGTCGACCGAATTCGGGTCCTGGAGGTACTGCTGGTAGATCTCGTCGACGAGCCATTCGTTGGGCCCGAAGGCGGCGGCAGGATTCTTGTCCTGCCCCGTTTGGTCGGTCGAGACGCTTGAGTTACTGGGGGACTGAGACGACACGGCGGCAACCGCCCTCTTCCGCTTCACAAGGTGATGGACAGCGGGAATCAAGGCTACGCCTACCGGACCGAGAGGAGCAGACCGGGCGGGGGCAACGTCATGCAAGTCACACCGGAAGGCGGGTTTCGGCACAGGAATTGGCGGGAAACTAGCCAGGTTTCCTTGGGGCTGTCCTTGTAGTTGTCCTCGGCACTGTGGACACACCGGAGAGCCGACACGCCTTTACGGGCCCCTGAACGGGCACCGCTTCGGCGGCGCCCGGCCGAACGCCCGGGGGAACGGGTGCTTCCGGTGTCTCCGGCTTGAACTTTACGTCAACCCCGCGCCCGAGGTATTCCCGGAAGTGTCACCTGGATGAGGCACCCCCGTACGGATTCGGCCACCCCGATGCGTCCGCCGTGCAGATCCACGGCCCAGCTCGCGATCGCCAGCCCCAGTCCCGTACCGCCGTCGCTGCCCGGCCCGTGCGGCGACGGGGCGCTGCCGCGGTTGAAGCGCTCGAAGACGCGGTGCCGCTCCGGCTCCGGAATACCGGGCCCCTCGTCCTGGATCTCCAGATCCAGCGACTCCGGCCCGTGCCCGCGCCGCGCCCGCACCGTCACCCGGCCGTGGGGCGGGCTGTGCTTGACCGCGTTGTCGATGAGATTGGCCACCACCTGGTGCAGCCGCTCCGCGTCCGCGTGCGCCGTCAGCTCCGGCGGGGACACATCCAGATGCAGATGCACGTCCGTACGGGTGTGATTGCCCGAGCCCGAGCTCAGACCGCGCTGCGAGGCCGCGAGATTGGCCTCCTTCAGGACCCCGGACAGATAGGGCCACACCTCGAAGCGCCGGGCCTTCAGCGGCAGCACACCGTTGTCGAGCCGGGAGAGATCGAGCAGCGTCTCGACCAGCCTGCCCAGGCGCTCGGTCTGCTTCAGCGCCGTACGCATCGTCTCCGGGTCGGCGGCGGACACCCCGTCCACCACGTTCTCCAGGACGGCGCGCAGGGCGGCGATCGGGGTGCGCAGCTCGTGCGAGACGTTGGCGACCAGCTCCTTGCGGTGCCGGTCCACGGCCTCCAGGTCGTCCGCCATCCGGTTGATCGTGGAGGCCAGGTCGCCCAGCTCGTCGCGGCGGTCGGCGCCGCTGACCCGCCGGGTGTAGTCACCGTGCGAGATGCCCTTCGCGACGGTGTTCATCTCGTCCAGCGGGGCGGTCAGCCCGTGCGCCACGAACTGTGTGATCAGCAGCGTCGCGATCATCGAGAAGACCGTGATGAAGCGCAGCTCCGTCTCGGTGCGCAGCGCCACCATCAGCAGGCCCGTGGTGATGAGCACGGAGACCACGACGAGCATCCCGAGCTTCGTCTTGATCGAGAACGGCCGCAGACCGCCGTCGTCGGGCCCGCCCAGCGCCCCGTGGCCGGCTCGGATCCGGGCAGGGCCCTTGCGCGCGGGACCGTGCCCGGACGGGTCGTGGCGCGGTGCGCCGCTCCGGGCCCCCGCCCTGGCCGGCCGGGACGCGCCTGTACGGGACGGGCGGGGCGTGCGCCCGGGGCGCGGGACGCGGGACGAGCGGCCCGTACGGCCGGGACCCTCGTCCTGTTCGCCTCTGCCGCCCGGCGACCGGGTCATGGCGCCGGGGTCTCCAGGGCGTACCCCACACCGTGCACCGTGCGGATCCGCTCGGCGCCGATCTTGCGGCGCAGCGCCTTGATGTGGCTGTCGACCGTACGGGTGCCCGAGGCGTCCGCCCAGTCCCAGACCTCGGCCAGCAGCTGCTCACGAGAGAGCACGGCGCGCGGCGTGTTCGCCAGGCAGACCAGCAGGTCGAACTCGGTGGGCGTCAGATGCACGTCCTCGCCGCGCACCCGCACCCGGCGCTGCGCGTGGTCGATCTCCAGCTCGCCGAGCCGCAGGATGCCGCTGCGCGGGGTCACGGCGGCCAGCGCCGCGCGTTCCACCCTTCGCAGCAGCACATGCACCCGGGCCGCCAGCTCCCGCATCGAGAACGGCTTCGTCATGTAGTCGTCGGCGCCGACACCGAGCCCCACGAGCATGTCGGTCTCGTCGTCACGCGCCGTCAGCATCAGCACCGGCACCGGACGCTGCGCCTGGACGCGGCGGCAGACCTCCAGACCGTCGAAGCCGGGCAGCATCACGTCGAGCACCATCAGATCCGGCTGCCAGGCCTCGGCGGCGTCGACGGCGGCAGGGCCGTCGACGGCCGTCTGGACGACGAAGCCCTCGGCACGGAGCCGGGCCGCGATGGCGTCCACGATCGTCGCGTCGTCCTCGACCACGAGCACCCGGCGCTGCGCGCCGGGAGTGGCCGCGACCCCGTTCTGGCTGGTGTGTGTCTGCTCCATCGCCCCGCCCCTGGTACGTTCCACGATCCGTGTTCCTCGATCCACCTACCCCGTGAGGATGTGGATCCCGTGTGTGGGGAGCAGCGTAGAGGCACCGGAGGGCTCCCGGCTACGCAGGGCGAACGCCGAGGTGGACCACGTCAGGCACTCCCCGGGCAACTTGGATCTCTTCCGTCCGAACCCCGGTGAAACCGGCATTCCGCAGGGCGTCCTCGAAGACGAGGGAGGGCTGTGCGGACCAGACGGCGAGGACACCGCCCGGGTTGAGCCGGGCCAGACAGGCGGCCAGTCCGCCGGGTGTGTAGAGGCTCGCGTTCTCGTCCGTGACGGTCCAGCCGGGTCCGTTGTCGATGTCGAGACAGAGCGCGTCGTACCGGTCGAGGGGCTCCCCCTCCTGCTCCGCGGCCTCCGTCTCCGTAAGGAGGTGGTCGACCAGGTCGGTGTGGAGGATCACAGTGCGCGGGTCGCCGAGCGCGGCGCCGGAGATCCGGGCGAGCGGTCCCCCGTGGTGCCAGTCGATGACCGCCTGCTCGCGCTCGACCACCACGATCCGGCCCCAGCGCTCGTCGGCGGCGGCGTGCGCGAGCGAGAAGCCGACGCCGAGGCCGCCGATGAGGAGGGACGGCAGGCCTTCGCGGCGGTCGGGGGTGAGGGCGGCCTGCGCGGCGTCGATCAGCAGGCGTTCGGAGCGGCCGTCGGAGGTGTCCATCAGGAAGGTGCCGTTGGCGATGATCTCGTGGATGTCGCCGCTGTCACCGCCGTCGGCGACCCGGTCGGCGCCGCCCGGCCGCCGCCGCAGGACGATCTCGCCGTACGGGCCGTCGCGCCGGTCGAGGGTCACGGGGCGGTCGTGGGACGGATCGGACATGGGGTCGGGCACGGGAACGTCTCCTCAGTTCTGCGGCTGACCGGGGCCGCTGCCATCCTCGCGGGCCGCGCGGGGCGACGACAAACCGGTTCGTCGGGCGTGTGCCCGTGGCGGGCTCGGACAGTCCTGCGCGGACACGGCGAGGCCGGCCGGGCGACGGGCGCCGGGCGACGGGCGTCGGTCCGGTGACGGTTTCGCGGAGCTTCCTTGCGCATGGGAGAGCCCAGCCCGGGGCCCACGCCGATGTAATGGCCGAACCCGCCACTGGAACATTACGCCGCAGGGTGCTGTTCCCTTAAAAGGGGTTTCGGGGGCTTCTGTCCGGAGAGGGCCCGGCGCCGGGATCGCTCAGAGCGAACACCCTCCCTGGGTATCGGGGAACAACGGGGGGCTCACAAGCATTGAGTCTGCATAGCTCAACTTTTTGACTGCCAAAGGGGAGACCATGGCTGCCACGTCCACACCGCTCACCCTGCCCGTGCTGCCGCTCGACGACGAGGTCGTGCTGCCCGGGATGGTGGTGCCTCTGGACCTGTCCGACACCGAAGTACGTGCCGCCGTGGAAGCCGCCCAGGCGGCGGCCCGCGACGACTCCGACGGGGGAAAGCCGAAGGTGCTGCTCGTGCCGCGCCTCGACGGGGCTTACGCGGGGACCGGCGTCCTCGGGACCGTCGAGCAGGTCGGCAGGCTCTCCGACGGCGACCCCGGCGCACTGATCCGCGGCAGGGGCCGCGTCAGGATCGGCGCCGGTACAACCGGACCCGGCCGGGCCCTGTGGGTCGAGGGACTGCACGTCGACGAGACGGTGCCCGACCCGCTGCCCGGTTCCGTCACCGAACTGATCAAGGAATACAAGGCTCTCGCCACCGACTGGCTGAAGAAGCGCGGCGCCTGGCAGGTCGTGGACCGTGTCCAGCAGATCGACGACGTCTCGCAGCTCGCCGACAACGCCGGTTACTCGCCGTTCCTCAGCACCGCCCAGAAGGTCGAGCTGCTGGAGACCGCCGATCCGGTGGCCCGTCTGAAGATGGCGACCGACCAGCTCCGTGAGCACTTCGCCGAGCAGGACGTGGCCGAGTCCATCGCCAAGGACGTCCAGGAGGGCGTCGACAAGCAGCAGCGCGAGTTCCTGCTGCGGCGCCAGCTCGACGCCGTACGCAAGGAGCTGTCCGAGCTCAACGGCGACGCGGCGGACGAGTCCGACGACTACCGGACCCGTGTCGAGGCGGCCGACCTGCCGGAGAACGTCCGTGAGGCCGCTCTCAAGGAGGTCGACAAGCTGGAGCGGTCGTCCGACCAGAGCCCCGAGGGCTCCTGGATCCGCACCTGGCTGGACACCGTCCTCGAACTGCCGTGGAACGAGCGGTCGGAGGACGCGTACGACATCCAGGGCGCCCAGCGCGTCCTCGACGCCGAGCACGCGGGCCTGGACGACGTGAAGGAGCGGATCACCGAGTATCTGGCCGTCCGCAAGCGCCGCAGCGACCGCGGCCTGGGTGTCGTCGGAGGCCGCCGAGGCGGCGCCGTCCTCGCCCTCGTCGGTCCGCCCGGCGTCGGCAAGACCTCGCTCGGCGAATCCGTCGCGCACGCCATGGGACGTTCCTTCGTCCGCGTCGCGCTCGGCGGAGTCCGGGACGAGGCGGAGATCCGCGGCCACCGGCGTACGTACGTGGGTGCCCTGCCGGGCCGTATCGTCCGGGCCATCAAGGAGGCCGGTTCGATGAACCCGGTCGTCCTGCTCGACGAGATCGACAAGGTCGGCTCCGACTACCGGGGCGACCCGGCCGCCGCCCTGCTCGAAGTGCTCGACCCGGCGCAGAACCACACCTTCCGCGACCACTACCTGGAGGTCGAGCTCGACCTCTCCGACGTGGTCTTCCTCGCCACCGCGAACGTCCTGGAGTCCATCCCCGAGGCACTGCTCGACCGGATGGAACTGGTCCGTCTCGACGGCTACACCGAGGACGAGAAGGTCGTCATCGCACGCGACCACCTGCTGCCCCGGCAGCTGGAGCGGGCCGGTCTGGAGACCGGCGAGGTCACGCTGGAGGACGAGGCGCTGCGCAAGCTGGCGGGCGAGTACACCCGCGAGGCGGGCGTACGCAACCTCGAACGCTCCATCGCCAGACTCCTGCGCAAGGTCGCCGCACAGCACGAGCTGGGCGAGCGTGAACTGCCGTTGTCCGTGGGAGACGGCGATCTGCGCGGCCTGATCGGCCGGCCGCACCATGTGCCCGAGTCCGCCCAGGACCCGGCCGAGCGCCGCACGGCGGTACCGGGCGTGGCGACGGGCCTGGCCGTCACGGGCGCGGGCGGGGACGTCCTCTTCGTGGAGGCGTCGCTGGCCGACCCGGAGACGGGCGGTTCGGGGCTCACCCTGACCGGACAGCTGGGCGACGTCATGAAGGAGTCGGCGCAGATCGCGCTCTCCTTCCTGCGCTCGCACGGCGCGGAGCTGGAGCTGCCCGTCGCGGACCTCAAGGACCGGGGCGTGCACATCCACTTCCCGGCGGGAGCGGTGCCGAAGGACGGCCCGAGCGCGGGCGTCACGATGACGACGGCACTCGCCTCGCTGCTGAGCGGACGCCAGGTCCGTACGGATGTCGCGATGACCGGTGAGGTCTCGCTGACCGGACGGGTCCTGCCCATCGGCGGTGTGAAGCAGAAGCTGCTGGCCGCGCACCGCGCGGGCATCACGACCGTGGTGATCCCGAAGCGGAACGAGGCGGACCTGGACGACGTCCCGGCCGAGATCCTGGAGAAGCTGGAGGTCCACCCGGTGACGGATGTCCGCCAGGTTCTGGAGCTCGCGCTCTCGTCGGCGACGGCCGACGCGACGGAGATCCCGGTCGCCGCGTAACGGCGTAGGCCGGAAGCGACGGAGATAAGGGGTGGGCCCCCCGGGCGCGGTGCGGGGGGGGCCCCCCGCGTAAGAGAGGGGCGGGCCCTCCACACCCGGGGGGGGCGGGGGGGGCGGGGGGGGGTGCCGGGCCTGGGGCGGG
>NZ_JBHXRM010000088.1:0-6165 GCF_042716895.1 Streptomyces sp. NPDC058653
CTGTTTCACCCCCCCCCCCCGCCGGCGGCGGTGGTCCGGCGCGGTGCGCGGCGCCCGCCGGGGGGGGGCGCCTGGGCGGCACCCCGACCACCGCCCCCCCGCCTGTTCCGCTCCTCACCGGGACGGAGCGTCCGGTGCGCGCCCTACTTCATCGCGGGGATCTCCATGCCCTCCGTCTGCGGACGGAAGTTCTGGTTGGTCTTGCAGCCCAGGTCCTCGTAGGTGTTGACCTTGGTCTTCGGGTCGGTCTTCGTCAGGTGGTACTTGCACGCCTGCTTGATGAAGCGGCCGTTGATCCCGCCCGGGAAGTCGATCTCCTTGTTCCACAGGTACGGGGACTCGTAGCGGTTCAGCGCGGCCGTGGCGTTCACGTCGATACCGCCGGGGGCGTCGATCTCGTACACCCAGCCGGTCTTCGCGGCGCCGTAGGTGGCGAACTTCTGCGCCACCCACTTCTCACAGCTGGTGCTGACGTGCGCGCTGTCCTGCCCGCCGCCTTTGACGATGTACTCGGCCAGCGGGACCATCGCCTCGCCGCGCGGGGTGAAGCCCTTGTCGAACAGGTCCTGCACGTTCTCGCGCGTGTCGCCGCGCCACAGCGTGTTGTTGTCGGCGCGCCACTGCCAGCGCTCGGACGCGGCGGTCTGGCGGACGGTGTCGGCGATCAGCGGATTGGTGGTCGTACGCCACCAGTCCCAGGCGCGGTAGCCGACGACGGGACCGCAGGGCGCGGTGTCGAGTTCGGGAGCGAGGACCGGGGTGAGCGCGGGACCGTGCGGCTGAGGGATCGGGGCCGCCGTGGAGGCGGACGCGGCGCCCGGGACGAGCGCGGCGGTGGCGAGGGACGCGGTGGCGAGGACCCGCAGAGCGGCCTTCAGCATGGTGACTACCCATCAGTTGATCAACGTGACGGGCCCCTTTATAGCGGTGCGGTCACCGCATACCGGGCGAGTCGGGACGGATCCCACTCGAATGGTGGGCGCTCGGCGCGGTCAGGGGTGCCCCGGCGTGAAGGCCGTGCCCTGGTGGAAGTAGAGGAGCCAGCGCCCGTCGGTCAGCGTCCACAGGGAACTCCGGTGCGCCCACACCCCCTTGTGCTCGGTGTCGAACGTCAGCAGCACCAGGTTCGGGGCGAGTTCCACGCCCCGCATCTCGGTCGTCGTGACGGGCCGGGCCGCGGGGGCGTGCTCGGTGAGGGCCACGATGATCGAGTCCCGTTCCCAGCGCCGGCCCGAGGAGCCGACCCCGATGAACTCCGGGTGGAGCAGTGCCCCGACCCGTTCACCCGAGGACCGGACGACCGGGTCGAGGAGGTGCAGTTCGCACTCGATGGCGGCGACGATCGCGGGCGACTCAGTCATGGGTCAGCTCCACCAGCTTCGTGACGGTGTTCCAGTTGCGGCTGGTGGCGACGGTCCCCCGGTAGAGGCCGGGTCTGGAGAGCGCCACGGCCAGTCTGGACCGGCCGAGGCCGTCGGGGACGTACAGATACAGCGCCCTGTCGCCGAAGCGGAACTCCTCCGGGCGGTAGGACTCCTGGTCGATCGCGGCGAAGCGTTCGGGGTCCACCCGCTCGGAGAGGTAGGTGACATGGAGCTGCTTGGGCCGGAGCGAGGCGGCGGGGAAGGGGCAGGCGTCGGCGACGGACTTCAGATAGGCCCCGTCGCGCACCAGACAGTCGACCTCGAAGCCGAATCTCTCCTGGACGGCGTCACCGAGCGCGGCGGCGAGCGCGGACTCGTCGGCGCCGGTGGTGTCGGTGAAGACGGCGTTGCCGCTCTGGAGGTAGGTGACGACGTCGCTGTGCCCGAGGCCGGTGAGCACGTCGCGCAGAGCCGCCATCGGGACCTTCCGGTTCCCACCGACATTGATGCCGCGCAGCAGCGCCCCGTACCTGGTCGTCGTCATGGCTCCACGATAGGTGGGCGGGCGCCCGGGACCGCTCCGGCATGCGGAAGGCGGCCGCCGTGCCCCGTGGGGGAGGGCGCGGCGACCGCCGGTCCGCCGTGACGGCCCGTCGACGGGCGCCCGTCGGGAGGCGGCCGTCGACGGGCGTGGATCACTCGACGACCTTGAGCAACTTGTTCGCGGTGCCCGGGCCGGCGTCGGAGAGGGCATCGGGGGTGGCACCGTCCGTCAGGGCGGTGGCGACGTCGGCCGGTGCGGCGTCGGGGTGTCCGGCGAGGTACAGCGCCGCCGCGCCGACGACGTGGGGGGTCGCCATCGACGTACCGGAGATGGTGTTCGTGTCGGTGTCTCCGCCGTTCCACGTCGACGTGATGTCGGTGCCGGGGGCGTAGATGTCCACGACGGGGCCGTAGTTGGAGAAGACCGACTGCTGGTCGTCGACGGTGGAGGAGGCGACCGTGATGGCCTCCTCCACCCGGGCCGGGGAGGTCCCGCCCGCGTCGCTGCTGTCGTTGCCCGCCGCCACGCCGAAGGTGACGCCCGAGGCGATGGCCTGGCGTACGGCCTCGTCGAGGACGGGGTCGGCGCCGCCGCCGAGGCTCATGTTGGCGACGGAGGGACCGGTGTGGTTCGCGGTGACCCAGTCGATACCCGCGACGACCTGCTCGGTGGTGCCGTTGCCCGAGTCGTCCAGCACCCGGACGGCGACGATCTTCGCCTTCTTGGCGACTCCGTGGGCGGCGCCCGCGACGGTGCCGGCGACATGCGTGCCGTGGCCGTTGCCGTCGTCGGCGTTGTCGTCGTTGTCGACCGCGTCGAAGCCGGACGACGCGCGGCCCTCGAAGTCTGCGTGGCTGACGCGGACTCCGGTGTCGATGATGTACGCGGTGACGCCCTCGCCCCCGGCGTCGGGGTAGGTGTAGGCGTGGTCACCGGCGGCGGCGGTCTGGTCGATCCGGTCGAGGCCCCAGGACGGCGGGTTGTCCTGGGTGGCGCTCATCGAGAGCCTCTTGTTCTGTACGACCTTGGAGACGGCCGGGTCGGCGGCGAGGCGGCCGGCCTCGGCGGCCGAAAGACCGCTGGCCGAGAAGCCGTTGACGGCGGCCCGGTAGGTGCGGTCGAGCTTCCCGCCGTACTCGGCGGCGAGGTCCTTCTTGTTCGCCTTCTTGTCCAGCATCACGATGTAGCTGCCCGCGACCGCGCCCTTGGCGTCGGCCCCGTACACCGTGCCGAGGGGGGCGACCGCCCCCGCCGTGGGGGCGGTGAAGGCGGTGATACCGGCCACGGCCGCCACGGCGGTCGTGGCGGCGATGAGTCTCATCCGGACTGCGCGCTTATGAGTTGCCATGAAGAGGGTTCTCCTCGTGAACTTCTGTGGGGGGAAGGCCCGTCGGACGAAGAACTTCCGGCGAGCTGATGCGAAACCCTGGCCGATTGTCGCGCTCAGATCAAGACCCTCCGACCGCGATGACCTGGCGAACAACGTCTCTTCACACGAAATCGGCCAACCTCACCCAACTCGCGCCCGCCCTTCCGGCTGCGCCCGTGACGGGATGGTTGTAAGGGGCCTCGATCCTCCGTGTCAGGGATGCGACCTCCCCGTGAGGAGGAGGGAGGACACGCTGAGGCTCACCGGAGGGCAGGAGGAGAAGGCCGGAATCCGACCCTAAGTTCGAAGAGGGGCAGCGGCGCAGGGCCGCTCTCCGGCCCGAGGGGACGGACCGCGATGGGAACGACAGAGGAACGCCGACGCAGACACGAGGGCGGCGGGCCGCCGGAGCGGGGGCCCGGGACGGTGCCCGCGCCGCGCGGGATCGCGGCGCGCGCCGGTGGCTGGAGCGCGCGGCACCGGTGGACGGCCGTCACCGTCTGGGTGCTGTTCGTCGTACTGGCCATGGGACTTGGCTCGGCGGCCGGCCGCGTCGACGTCAAGGACAGCGACCAGATGTCCGGAGAGGTCAGCCAGGCCGAGCGGATCATCGAGGACTCGGGTCTTGAGGAGCCGGTGGGCGAGTCGGTCCTCGTCCAGGGTGTCGACCCGTCGACGTCCGCCACGGACAAGGAGTTCCGCGCGGGGGTGGCGGCGGTCATGGCCGCCGTGGAGCGTACGGGCGAGGTCGCCGACGTCACCTCCCCGTACGACACCGGGACCCTGTCGAAGGACGGGCGCAGCGCGCTGGTGCAGTTCAACATGCGCGGTGACCCCGAGACCGCGAGCGAGCGCGTCGAGCCGGTGATCGAGGCCGTCGAGGGCGTGCAGGAGCAGCACAAGGACACGCTGAGGATCGCCGAGATCGGCGGCGCCAGCATGAACAAGACCTTCGACGACGCGTTCGGCGACGACTTCAAGCAGGCCGAGATCTCCGCCGTGCCGGTGGCCCTGGGCATTCTGCTGATCGCCTTCGGCGCGCTGGTCGCCGCTCTGCTGCCGATCGCGCTCGCCCTCACCGCCATCATCGCGACGATGGGGCTCATGGGTGTGGTCAGCCATGTGATGCCGATGAGCGATACGGCCAACTCCGTGATGCTGCTCGTGGGTCTGGCGGTCGGTGTCGACTACTGCCTGTTCTATCTGCGGCGTGAGCGCGAGGAGCGCGAGGCCGGGCGCGACGCGGCGACGGCGCTGCGCATCGCGGCGGCGACGAGCGGCCGGGCCGTCATCGTCTCCGGTGTGACGGTCTGTGTCGCCATGGCCGGGATGCTCTTCACCGGGCTGGCCGAGTTCCAGGCGATGGGTCTCGCGTCGCTGATGGTCGTCGCGGTGGCGATGGTCGGTTCGGTGACCGTGCTGCCCGCCCTGCTGTCGCTGCTCGGTGAGCGGGTGGAGCGCGGGCGGGTGCCGTTCCTGAACCGTCTCAAGCGGTCGAAGAGGCAGCGTGCGGCGGAGGCCGGGGGCGCGGGGGCCCAAGGCACCACGGGCGAGAGCCGGTTCTGGCGCGCGGTGCTCGGCGGGGTGCTGCGCCGGCCGAGGACCTCGCTGGTGGTCGCGGCGGGCGCGCTCGTCGCGATCGCGCTGCCGGCCGTCGGCATGCAGACGCAGAACTTCACGCTGGACCAGGAGTTCGGCGACTCGCTGCCCATCGTCCAGACGTACGAGCGGGTCAACGAGGCCTTCCCGGGAGGCGCCGACCCGGCCGAGGTCGTGGTGCGGGCCGACGACATCAACGCCACGCCCGTACGGGAGGCGATCGCCGACTTCCGGGCGCGGGCGGTGAGTTCGGGCGCGTCGGAGGGGCCCGTCGAGATCGTCACGCACGACGCGCAGAACATCGCGATCATCGAGGTGCCGCTGGTCGGCGGCTCGGACCAGGACCGGGCGGAGAAGAGTCTGGAGCTGCTGAGGGACACCGTGCGGCCGGACACGCTCGGTGCGGTCGACGGTGTGGAAGCCCCGATCTCCGGTCAGGTCGCCGGGTCGAAGGACTTCAACGACCAACTGGTCGGGGCGGTCGCGCCCGTCTTCGCCTTCGTCGTGATCTTCGCCTTCGTACTGATGCTGCTCTGCTTCCGGTCACTGACGATCGCGGTGACGTCGATCGTGCTGAACCTGCTCTCGGTCGGCGCCGCCTACGGCATCCTGACCACTGTCTTCCAGCACGGCTGGGGCGCCTCGCTGGTCGGCGCCGAGGGCGTCGGGGCGATCATCTCCTGGCTGCCGCTCTTCCTCTTCGTGATCCTGTTCGGGCTGTCGATGGACTACCACGTCTTCGTGGTGTCCCGGATCCGCGAGGCGCGGCTCCAGGGCCGTACCACCCGGGAGGCCATCACCCACGGGGTGGTGACCACGGCGGGAGTGGTGACGAGCGCGGCGGTGATCATGGTCGCGGTGTTCGCCATCTTCGGGACGCTCTCGATGCAGTCCATGAAGCAGATGGGTGTGGGCCTGGCGGCGGCCGTGCTGATCGACGCGACGATCATCCGGGGAGTGCTGCTGCCGGCCATCATGGCGCTGCTGGACGAGCGCAACTGGTACTTCCCCAGGTGGCTGCGGTGGCTGCCGGACCTGACGCACGACGAGACGGTCGCCGGGGCGGG
Source organism: Streptomyces sp. NPDC058653 (assembly GCF_042716895.1). Classification (NCBI taxonomy): domain Bacteria; kingdom Bacillati; phylum Actinomycetota; class Actinomycetes; order Kitasatosporales; family Streptomycetaceae; genus Streptomyces; species Streptomyces sp. NPDC058653. The sequence goes on from NZ_JBHXRM010000088.1 coordinate 5,944, forward strand.
CGCCGACGCCGGTGCGGTCGCGGGCGGCGGTGACGCGTACGGGAAGACGGGCGAGCAGCCGGATCCCGTACGGCTCTGACAGACCGTCAAAGTTCATCACCGCAGGCGCGGGGGGGGGGGGGGCGCGCGGCCCGGCGGGGGGGGGGGGCGCGGGGGGGGGGGGGGGCGCGGGGGGCGGGGATTGAAAAGAAGAGAAAGGGGCGGAGAGATAAGTTTTGTTGA
>NZ_JBHXRM010000089.1:0-3180 GCF_042716895.1 Streptomyces sp. NPDC058653
CCCGGCCGGCCCAGTCGGCCGGCCGGGTCTGCCGGTTCAGTGGTTCGGCCGGTCAGCCGGTGGTCAGCTGAAGACGACCGAACGGACCATCAGCCGCTGCGAGGCGTGGCCGCCGTTGGGCCGCAGGCTGAAGTGGTCGCCTTCGCAGTCCGCCCCCGTGAAGACGGTCGCCGTGGCGTCCGTGTTGTTGCGGGGGCTGTGCGCCGGCGCCGTCATCTCGTTCTCGACCTCGGGCAGCGTGATGCACTCGCCGCTCCGCGGGTTCATCAGAGCCGACGTCTGCGTGATGCCGGCCTCGGTGTAGTGCTGGTACGTGAAGTCGCCCTGGGCCGCGCCGGCCGAGGCCGGAAGGGTGAGGACGAGGGCGAGGGCGCCGACGGCGGCGGCCACACTGGTACGAAGTCGCACAGGACACTCCAATGGTGCGGTGGGGGTGGAACAGGTCGTCGGGAGCCTGTCCCCGCCCGTCCGGATCTTCTCCGAACGTCCCGATTCATCGCTCCAACAGCAGCTGCGGAAACGATTCTTCATCGACCATGTGGGTCCTCGGCCCGACCGATCGCCCGTCGGCGCCCCTCTCCCGGAGCGCCCCCCGTCAGAGCCCGTCGGTGAACAGGAGCCGGTTCGGCGAGCCCTCGCTGACGGACGACAGCTTGTTCTGGGTGGCGGAGCCGCGGAGCCAGTCGGCCAGCTCCGCCGGGGTCGCGTCCGGGTTGTCCGCCTTGTAGAGCGCGGCCACGCCCGCGACATGGGGAGAGGCCATCGACGTCCCGTTCAGCGAGACGCTGCCGCCGCCCAGCTTGGCCGACAGGATGCCGGCCCCCGGCGCGTACAGCGACAGGCACGTTCCGTGGTTGGAGAAGCTGGACTGCTTGTCGTCCCTGTCGGTCGAGCCGACCGTCAGCACCCCCTCGGCCGAGGCCGGTGAGACGGAGCAGGCGTCGACCCCGTCGTTGCCGGCCGCGAGGATCGGCAGGACGCCCCGCTCCGAGAGCGCGGTCGCCGCGTTGTTCACCGCGACCGACTTCGGGCCGCCGAGGGAGCCGTTGAGCACGGCGGGCTGCTTGGCGTTGGCGGCAACCCAGTCGAAGCCGGCGAGGATTCCCGACCAGGTGCCCTTGCCCTTGCAGTCGAGGACCCGGACGCTCACCACATCGGCCTCGGGAGCCACACCGTACGTACGGCCGGCGACCGTGCCCGCCACATGCGTGCCATGACCCTGGCAGTCCTTGCCCTGCCGGCCGTCGCCGATGGCGTCGTAACCCGCCCGGGCGCGCCCGCCGAACTCCTCGTGGCCGAAGTCGATGCCCGTGTCGACGACGTACGCGGTGACGCCCTTGCCGGTGCTCTTCGCGTCGTACTGGCCGTCCAGCGGCAGTTCCTGCTGGTCGATCCGGTCCTGACCCCAGGACGAGGCGGACACCAGGCTCCTCGGGGAAGCGGTCTCCAGCGCCTTGATCTCGGAGTCCTCCTCGACGGCCGTCACACCGGGCGTCGCGCGGATGGTCCTGAGCTGGGCGGCGGTGAGTTCGGCCGCGAACCCGCGCAGCACGCTCGTGTACGTGAACAGGGGCTTCACACCAGCCCGGTTGAGCAGCTTGCTCGCGTCGAAGGCGGCGTCGACGGAGACGATGTAGCGGTCGAGCAGCGGCTCCGCGGAGCGGTGCAGAGGCGCGGTGTAGGGCTGGGCGGACGCCGGCTGGACCGTGGTGGGGAGCGGGCCGGCGGCCACCACCACCGCGCTCGTGGCGACCAGGAACATGCTGAGTTTCAGATGATTTTTCATGAAAGATACTCAAACATGATCGGATTATCATGCCCTGTAGGCTCGGCGGGTGGTTCACCCGACCAGATGGCCCCGGCCCGTGGCGGCGATGTGCGGCCGGGGCGGGCCGGGACCCGACCGCCCACCACCCGCGACGAACGAGGACCGCTCATGACCACGTACGGACTGCTGATCTTCGAGGGCGTGGAGGAACTGGACTTCGTCGGACCCTGGGAGGTGTTCACCGCCTCCTCCATGCTGCGCGACCAAGCGGACACGGCCGTGCTCGTGGCCGAGCGGGCCGACCCGGTCGTGTGCGCCAAGGGCATGCGGGTCCTGCCCGACCACACGCTCGGCGAGAGCCCGGCCCTGGACGTGCTGCTCGTCCCCGGCGGCCGGGGGACCAGGCGCGAGGTGGACAACCCCGCGCTGATCGAGTGGATCGGCAGAACGGCCGCCGAAGCCGACTGGGTCACGAGCGTCTGCACCGGTTCCCTCCTGCTGCACCGGGCCGGGCCCGCCCGTGGGCGGCGCGTGGCCACCCATCACGGCTTCGAGGACGAACTCGAGGCCCGCGGCGATCTCACCGTCGTCCGCGACGCCCGTTATGTCGTGGACGGGAACCTGGTCACCAGTCAGGGCGTCTCCGCCGGGATCGACATGGCCCTGTGGCTGATCGGCCGGCTGCACGGACGCGACCACGCCCGCGCGGTGCGCCGGTACATCCAGTACGAGCCCGCGCCGCCCTATCTGGCCGACGAGCCGCTGCCGTACTGATCCGGGGTCTGTTTCGGGAGCGCGTCAACGCCGCGATGGGGGCGACCTGTTCGTCTGTGATGTTCGAATTTAGGCCCTTTACAGTGGCTCTGTTGTCAACTGTGAAAGTAGGTCGGTCATGTCCGTCACAGACGAATTCGTCATCAGCAACGGAGAGTACGCGCAGACGTTCTCGGGACCTCTGCATCAGCGGCCGCGCCGTCAGCTCGCCGTTGTGGCCTGTATGGACGCACGGCTCGACGTCTTCCGCATCCTGGGCCTCCAGGAGGGCGACGCGCATGTCATCAGGAACGGCGGGGGAGCGGTCACCGATGACGCGATCCGCTCCCTGGCGATCAGTCAGCGGCTGCTCGGGACACGGAAGATCTTCCTGATCCACCACACGGACTGCGGAATGGTCAAGTTCACCGACGACGGTTTCAAGCGGGACATCGAGGACGACACCGGGATCCGGCCGCCGTGGGCCGCCGAGGCGTTCACGGACCTGGAGAAGGACGTACGTCAGTCGATTCGCCGGATCGAGGTGAACCCCTTCGTCCCGCACACCGACGAGATCTGCGGATTCATCTTCGACGTGGGGACGGGACTGCTCAAAAGGGTGGAGTGAGCGGCGCATTCCGGCCGAGGCGCCCCGGTCC
>NZ_JBHXRM010000090.1:0-1281 GCF_042716895.1 Streptomyces sp. NPDC058653
GTCGTGACTGCGTGCCTTTTGAAGAATGAGCCTGCGAGTTTGCGGTGTGTTGCGAGGTTAACCCGTGTGGGGAAGCCGTAGCGAAAGCGAGTCCGAATAGGGCGGTTTAGTAGCGCGCTCAAGACCCGAAGCGGAGTGATCTAGCCATGGGCAGGTTGAAGCGGCTGTAAGAGGTCGTGGAGGACCGAACCCACCAGGGTTGAAAACCTGGGGGATGACCTGTGGTTAGGGGTGAAAGGCCAATCAAACTCCGTGATAGCTGGTTCTCCCCGAAATGCATTTAGGTGCAGCGTCGTGTGTTTCTTGCCGGAGGTAGAGCACTGGATAGGCGATGGGCCCTACCGGGTTACTGACCTTAGCCAAACTCCGAATGCCGGTAAGTGAGAGCGCGGCAGTGAGACTGTGGGGGATAAGCTCCATGGTCGAGAGGGAAACAGCCCAGAGCATCGACTAAGGCCCCTAAGCGTACGCTAAGTGGGAAAGGATGTGGAGTCGCAGAGACAACCAGGAGGTTGGCTTAGAAGCAGCCATCCTTGAAAGAGTGCGTAATAGCTCACTGGTCAAGTGATTCCGCGCCGACAATGTAGCGGGGCTCAAGCGTACCGCCGAAGTCGTGTCATTCCAGCACATAAGGTTAACGCCTGTTGGGATGGGTAGGGGAGCGTCGTGTGCCGGGTGAAGCCGCGCCGGAAGGCAGTGGTGGACGGTTCACGAGTGAGAATGCAGGCATGAGTAGCGATACACACGTGGGAAACGTGTGCGCCGATTGACTAAGGGTTCCTGGGTCAAGCTGATCTGCCCAGGGTAAGTCGGGACCTAAGGCGAGGCCGACAGGCGTAGTCGATGGACAACCGGTTGATATTCCGGTACCCGCTTTGAAACGCCCAGTGTTGAATCCTCTGATGCTAAGACCGTGAAGCCGTTCCGGACCCTTCGGGGAATGGAAAGTGGTGGAGCCGTCGGTCCAAGGTGGTAGTAGGCAAGCGATGGGGTGACGCAGGAAGGTAGTCCAGCCCGGGCGGTGGTTGTCCCGGGGTAAGGGTGTAGCCCGAGAGATAGGCAAATCCGTCTCTCATTGAGGGTGAGACCTGATGCCGAGCCGATTGTGGTGAAGTGGATGATCCTATGCTGTCGAGAAAAGCCTCTAGCGAGTTTCATGGCGGCCCGTACCCTAAACCGACTCAGGTGGTCAGGTAGAGAATACCGAGGCGTTCGGGTGAACTATGGTTAAGGAACTCGGCAAAATGCCCCCGTAACTTCGGGAGAAGGGGGGCCATTTCC
>NZ_JBHXRM010000090.1:1379-2605 GCF_042716895.1 Streptomyces sp. NPDC058653
GGTGTGAGCTGGGGGTGGCCGCAGAGACCAGCGAGAAGCGACTGTTTACTAAAAACACAGGTCCGTGCGAAGCCGTAAGGCGATGTATACGGACTGACGCCTGCCCGGTGCTGGAACGTTAAGGGGACCGGTTAGTCACATTTCGGTGTGGCGAGGCTGAGAACTTAAGCGCCAGTAAACGGCGGTGGTAACTATAACCATCCTAAGGTAGCGAAATTCCTTGTCGGGTAAGTTCCGACCTGCACGAATGGCGTAACGACTTCTCGACTGTCTCAACCATAGGCCCGGTGAAATTGCACTACGAGTAAAGATGCTCGTTTCGCGCAGCAGGACGGAAAGACCCCGGGACCTTTACTACAGTTTGATATTGGTGTTCGGTTCGGCTTGTGTAGGATAGGTGGGAGACTGTGAAGCTTGGACGCCAGTTCAGGTGGAGTCGTCGTTGAAATACCACTCTGGTCGTGCTGGATGTCTAACCTGGGTCCGTGATCCGGATCAGGGACAGTGTCTGATGGGTAGTTTAACTGGGGCGGTTGCCTCCTAAAGGGTAACGGAGGCGCCCAAAGGTTCCCTCAGCCTGGTTGGTAATCAGGTGTTGAGTGTAAGTGCACAAGGGAGCTTGACTGTGAGACCGACGGGTCGAGCAGGGACGAAAGTCGGGACTAGTGATCCGGCGGTGGCTTGTGGAAGCGCCGTCGCTCAACGGATAAAAGGTACCCCGGGGATAACAGGCTGATCTTCCCCAAGAGTCCATATCGACGGGATGGTTTGGCACCTCGATGTCGGCTCGTCGCATCCTGGGGCTGGAGTCGGTCCCAAGGGTTGGGCTGTTCGCCCATTAAAGCGGTACGCGAGCTGGGTTTAGAACGTCGTGAGACAGTTCGGTCCCTATCCGCTGCGCGCGTAGGAGTCTTGAGAAGGGCTGTCCCTAGTACGAGAGGACCGGGACGGACGAACCTCTGGTGTGCCAGTTGTTCTGCCAAGGGCATGGCTGGTTGGCTACGTTCGGGAGGGATAACCGCTGAAAGCATCTAAGCGGGAAGCCTGCTTCGAGATGAGGGCTCCCACCCACTTGATGGGGTAAGGCTCCCAGTAGACGACTGGGTTGATAGGCCGGATATGGAAGCACTGTGAGGTGTGGAGTTGACCGGTACTAATAGGCCGAGGGCTTGTCCTCAGTTGCTCGCGTCCACTGTGTCAGTTCTGAGACAACGAACATCCGTGTT
>NZ_JBHXRM010000091.1:0-2441 GCF_042716895.1 Streptomyces sp. NPDC058653
ACGGGCCGGAGGAGGAGTTCCTCCATGGCCAGGGCGGCCTGGATGGACTGGCGGGACGCCTGTTCCCGGACGAGGGCGTTGTACTGGAGGATCCGGTCGCCGCCCTGGTTGCTGACCTGGTTGGTGACGATGCGGGACGCGCCTACGCCGGTGGTGGAGCGGACCGCGGCGGCCATGGTGGATGCCGCGGCGGCGGCGCCGGGGATGCTGTCGCGGATGCCGCCTTCGAAGCCGCCGCCGAAGAACCGTCCCAGTCGGTGAGCGACCTTGGAGGGGCTGCTGATTTTCAGTTCGACCTTGATGGTCTTCTGGATCTTCTTCGCCAGGTCGGCCATCGCCTTGACTATGGACGCCTCTTGGGATTTCAGTCCGGACAGGAAGCCCTTGCCGGACTGGGTGCCGGCGTCGTACATGGCGTTGGCGGCGGACTGCCCGTAAGCGGTGGTCGATGAGGCGATGGCCGCCTGTGTCGAGTTGATCGACTTCAGTTGTGCGTCGGTGGCCTTGACCAGGGCTGCCGCATACGGGGCTCCCTGGTCCGGCCCGGCCTGGATGATCTGCCCGATGAGATCCTTCGACAGGCCGCGCTTGCCAAGGATTTCGAGGTTCGCACTGAACGCCTTCATCTGGCTCAACCGGACGTTGAGGCCGTTGAGGATGCCCTCGGCACCGAACGGCAGGCCACCGTTGGGCAGGCCGGTAAGGCTGGCGAAGCTTGCGGCGCTGGCACTGGTCTCGGTGGCGAACGTGGTGGCCGCGGCAATGGTGGAGCGGATCTTGTCCCGGTCGGCGGCGAGCCTCTTGAGCTGCGCGTTCTGCGCGTTGACCTGCTTGATCAACTTGTCGTCGAGGGTGGTCCGGACACCCTTGAACCCGTTCTTCAGCGCCGTGGCGACCTTGGTCATGGCCGTGTTGATCGCCGCCGCGGTCCCGGCCAGGGTCTTGAGGAAGTCGCCCCCCACGGAGGCCTTTACTGGGCCCGTGTCGATGCGCCGGCCCGCAACGGTGATGGTGCCTCCGGAGGCGTAGCCGGGGATCGGCTGCCCCATGCCGCGGGCCATCGCCGCGGACTGGCGGGCGTTGAAGATCCGCACCCCGCCCTCGAAGACCCGCATCAGCTCCGGGCCCTGCTCGCCCACCCAGGCCAGCTCGCCCGGACGCGCGGTGCCGCCGGCGGCGTAGCCGCCGATGCGGTTGTACGCCTTCGACAAACTGCCGTAGCGGGACAGGGCGTACTTCATAGAGGCGTAGATGTTCGCCATCGGGTCGATGCTGACCCCGTACAGCTTCGGCCCGACACCCTTGTACTTGCCGGCGTAGGCGTTGAACGTCGGGCGGATCACCTGCATCAGTCCCACCGACGGGGTGCCATTGATCCAGTTGATGTCGTTGCGGTTGACGGCCTTCGGGTTGCCCCCCGACTCCTGGTTCATTCGGCGCAGCGTGGTGTTGACCAGCGACAACGACTGCCCAACCTGCCCGAGAGCCTGGTTGACGATGCCCCGGAAGCGCTCCACACCCTTGCCTGGGGGAACCCCCGTGCCGCCTTCGAGGTAGCGCATCGGGTCGACGGTCTTGCCGTTGATGCGGGCTTCGAGGTGGAGGTGCGGTCCGGTGACGTTGCCGGTGGCTCCGACGCGGCCGATCTGCTGACCGCGTTTCACATCCGCCCCAGCCTTGGCGAGCATCGCGGACATGTGCGCGTACAGGGAGGTGAGACCACTTCCGTGGCTGATCTCGATGTGCTGCCCGTAAGGACCGCCCGAAGTGCGGGAACGCACCTGCCCGTCGTCGACGGCCCCGATGCGGGTTCCGGTCTTCGCAGGGAAGTCGAGGCCCGTGTGCCGGCCCGACGACCACATCAGCCCAGCCTTGCCGAACGGGGTCCCATACGCGGCGTTGACGGGCTTCAGCCACTGCCCGGTGCCCTCCGGCGGCAAGTCCTTGCCGCGGATGAACTCGATCGCCTTGTCGATCAGCCCGATGGGCATCTGGCCGATCATGCCGTTGTACGTGTCCTTGTCGCCGCCCAGGGACTTCTTGATCCCGGACTTCAGGGGCTTGAACGCGGCCTCGGCAAGGTCGGCGAACCCGCCCCTGATCACGTCGGCACCCTTGTTCAGTGCCCCGCCGACGGCGTCGCCGATGGAGTCGACGATCCCGCCGAACGCGTAGCCGCGGAACCCGCGCAGTGACTTGCCCTGCATGGCGGCCTGGTTGACCGCGTACAGCCGGGCACGCTCGTAGGGATCCCTCATCGCCTCCGAGACGTATACGCCCTCGCCCTCGCGCATAGGGCGCAGGTGAGTGTCCCCACCCCGCCACGACGAGGAGCCCGGCAGGATGCCACCGCGGGCGAAACCCTTCGGAAGGGACATCTCCTTGAGATCGGCAACACCGGGAATCTTGGCGGCTGTTTTGTTCCATACGCTGACAATTCC
>NZ_JBHXRM010000092.1:0-1952 GCF_042716895.1 Streptomyces sp. NPDC058653
CTGAGCTTGTTCTTTATGGTCTGAGCCGCCTGAAAGCGTGCGGCAAGGCCAGTCCAGCCCCTGAGTAGGGTTGTGGCTATGGCCAAGGGATTGGGGCGGTGGCCCAAGGTGGATCTGGAGAGCGGCGTCGAGGACGCGACGATGCTGATCCTGGAATGGCTCGGGGAGCAGGGTGTGGGTGCCATGATCCGGGTGGACGCGGAGCGCATGCGTGATGGTCAGCCGGCGTGGACATTTGCAGCCTCTGGTGGGCCCCTGGATGTTGGGGTGAGGGCCGATGGGGCCTCGGCTGCCGAGTGCATGGGCAGGGCATTGCTTGGATTGCGAGAAGCTGGGCTGGTCGTTCCCTTCTGAGCCGTGTTCAGCGTCTGGGCTGGTCGCGTTCGGTGATGCTTTCGGGGCGTCTGGTGGTCTTGCCGACGTTATAGCGGGTGGCGGGGCGCCGGTTCTTCGAGCCGAGCGGCCTGCCGGGGCCGGGCCGGTTGGGTTTTGGCGCTCGGGCAGGACAGGGCAGGTTCGGGCGGAGGTTCCTGAACCCCCGGCGGACCCGGGCCGGGGTGAGCCGGCCGGGCTCGGCCGGCTTCTCCCATGGACGGCGAAGGTCGGCCACCAGTGGCCGGGCGAGTCGGAGTTGGGTGTGGGCCACAATGATCAGCCAGGTCCACCGGTCCGCCGCCGCAGGCGCGCGGAGCTTCGGGCGGGTCCACCCCAGCGTCTGCTTGATCATCCGGAAGGTGTGCTCCAGATCGAATCTGCGCAGGAACGCCTGCCAGCGCAGGTCGACGTCCTCACCCGACAGGCCGGTCGCCGACGACCAGAGCCAGACCGGCAGTGGGTCGTGACCTCCGGGCAGGCGGTCGACCTCCAGACGGATCAACGTGCCTTCGATGACCGGGAGTTCGCCGGTGTGGTCGATCCATGCCGAGCGCGTGGTCAGCCTCGGGTGAATTCGGTCCCAGGCCATCACGCGAGCGGTGCCGTAGCGGTCGGTGACCTGCACGGTCTCCGCGTCCGGATCGCCCCAGGAATCCGGCTTGGCGAAGCGGAACTCCTCGCCGTGCTTCGGCGGGCGTCCACCCTGCGGCGGTGAGATCCACGGCACCGGGACCGGCTTGCGCATCACACGGTCCGTGCGCATCCGCCCCAGGACCTCCACCGGCAGTCCGGCCAGCAGATAGGCCATGCGTGGAGCGTCATAGCCGGCGTCGAAGACAACCAGGATGTCGCGGTCCCCGGCCTGCCAACGGCCCATGTCGATGAGGTCCTCGACCACCCGGCGGACCTGGGCAGCGGTGGCCTCGGCGACATCGTCGGACGGCCCCAGCCGCAGCGCGTCCAGGATCTGACACCACGAAGTCCGGCCCGACTCCAGCGCGGCAACGAACGAGTAGGGCCAGCCGGGCACGAACTGGTCCGAGGAGCGTCCGCTGCGGCCGTAGACGTGACAGAACAAGCGGTCCGCACTGGTCGGCGCGTCCGGCCGCAGCCAGTGGGTGACATCCACGGCCAGGACCAGGCGCCCGTCGGCGCCCTCGGGCTGCGGCAGCCCCGCCAGCACCCGCCGCAGCCGCAGCACATCCATGTTCCCTCGGTTCAGCGCGTCGTACATCGCACCGTGCCCACGCCGGTGCTCCGCCGTCAGCGTCAGATCTACCGGTGTGGTCACCGGCCCGTCCTCACACAACAGGGCGTCGGTCAGCTCGAACAGCGTGTCTCCACGCACGGTCAGAGAGTCGAAGAAGTCGTCTCGGAAGTGTGATGCCACCGCGAACGCTTCGCGCCGGACATCGTGATGCAGCAGACTCATTCCCCCACGGCCTTCGTACTGGTCAAGTGCATCTTTGGTCGGAGTACAGGATCAGACGGAGGCCGTGTTCACGTCCCCGGAATCCCCGTACGAGCGATCTCGTTCGGGGCATCGTTCGAGGGCAGACCATAAAGAACAAGCTGAG
>NZ_JBHXRM010000093.1:0-1784 GCF_042716895.1 Streptomyces sp. NPDC058653
CAGGGAGCCGTCGAGTACGTCGGCGTCATCGTCCTCGTCGCCCTCATCATCGCCGCCATCGTCGGCACCGGCGTCGCCGAGGACATCGCCACCGGTCTGTCGGACAAGGTCTCCGAGATCCTCAGCGGCGAAGGCTAAACCCAGACCCCCACCCCACCAGCGAGACAGGGCAGGCGCCGCACCATCCCCGGCCAGGACGGTGACGACCCTGCCCCTCCCGCATTCCAGACCATCCCCCACCCCCCACCTCTGCCCCGACCGCCAGAACACCCGGCGGCCGGGGCAGAGCCACGAAATCCCACACCACACCTGAGAGCGGCCCGTACGGTCCGCCGGACCTCGTTGCGCCGCCCCCCCTCAGAGCCGGCACGGCGCGCGCGTACCCGCGCGTGCCCGCGCGTGCCCGCGCGTGCCCGCGCGTGCCCCGGAGAGGGACGCCCGACCGGCGGCAGGGCTTGAGAGCGACCCCAGCTCGCGACTCGCCCCCGTCCACACCCGCCGCCCCCGACGCATCCAACGCACCCGCCGCGCCCGCCCGGCGCCCGCCGCACCCGTCCGGCGCCCGGCGACGGCGCCCGGTCGCGCCCGGCCCGCCCTCGCGTACGCACACAGAAAGCCGGCCCGCCGGTCTGCCTTTGGGCCCGCCCGTGGGCCCAACCGGGCCTCCGCGCAAGGCGCCACGTAGCCAGCCCGGCCTCCCCGCGTCCGACGCCCCGGACCCCCGCGCGACACCCCCCGCCCCCGGCGGGCAGAATGCCCGATTCCCCAACTGGGGCTGTCGTCAGTGGTGTTGCCGGTCAACGGGAAGATGAACACCTCCCGTATCACCGGGCCCGGCACCCCCAACTGGGTCCGTGGACCCTGCCGAATGGGCCCTGACCTGTCCTTACTCTGCTCGCGCCCAGGGGACGGCGACAACAGCGTGAGGTGGGAGAACAGGTGAAGAAGGGCCGTGCGTACCAGTGGTGGAAGTCGCGACCGCACGAACGCGGACGGAGACATCCCAGACACCGCGACAGAGGACAGAGCGGCGCCGAGTACGCCGCGATGTTCGGAGTCGTCGCCGCGGTCATCGCCGCGATCGTCGGCCTCAGCGTGCCCGCCGACACCGGCACCGGCCTCAAAAGCGCCGTCTGCCGCGTGATCCACCCCACCAGCGACTCCACAGCCTGCGCCACCGGCGACTACAACGAAGGCGGCGAAGGCGACGGCGAAGGTGGCGGCGGAGGCGGAGACGAGTTCGTCCCCAACGGCGACCCCTTCGAACCCACCAGATGCCTCCTCTCCCAGGACCAGACGAAAACCACCGTCGTCGTCCAGATCCTCTTCATCAAAATCAGCGGATCCGAACAGGTCAAGCTCCAGCAGTGGTCCGACGGCACCGTCACCCTGGAGCGCGTGGGCGAGGGCGCTGTCGGCCCGACCGCGAGCGTCTCGGCCGGTATCAAGGGCCTGGAGGACTGGGGCGGCAGCGCCAAACTGAGCGGCACCTACCTCGCGGGCAGCGGCAGCGGCGGCCAATGGCTGTTCAACGGCAACAAGACCGGTGACACACAGAAGGACCTTGAACTCAATCTTGAGGACGCCAGGAAGTTCGCCTCGTACCTCGCACAGAACGACGGCTGCCGCTATCAGAGCGGCTACAACCCCGGCGCCGCGATGGGAGCCTGCCAGTCGGACGCGGCTTCCAAGAAGCCGGATCTGCCGCCGGAGAGGGCCCCGGACGTCGACATCACCAAAACCTCGATCGAGGCCTCGGGCAACGCGAACTTCGGCGGCAAGTT
>NZ_JBHXRM010000094.1:0-1686 GCF_042716895.1 Streptomyces sp. NPDC058653
AAAAACCTGCAGGCTTGTTCAGACACCGGCACCGACCCGTTACCCCGCCCGGGTCACCGCGGTGACCGATCCGGTGACGTCACCGGAGAAGGGTCGTGGGCAAGCCCCCAGCTCCGCTGGGCAAGCCCCCGCCGGCCCCCTGGGCAAGCCCCGAAAACGCTGGGCAAGCCCGCTGTCCGGTCCACGGGCAAGCCTTCGGGCAAGCCCGGCCGACTACACAGAAATCCAAGAAATCCGGGCCCGACTGTCACACCGGACCCCACCTCGACCACCTGTCCAGAGTGACTGGCCCGTCTTCCTGATCCACAGCCAGCAGGGGCCAGGTTGTCAGTCCCACCAGGGAAGATCGGCAGCACCTGTGCGGTCACCAGACCGGGGATTCGCTGCCCGGCAGGCACTCCTGCCAGAGTTCACCACCCGCCAGGCAGCGGGTCCCCTCCACGAGATACGAGGGGCATCCGTGCACAGCATGACCGCCGCCCTCGCGGCGCACACCCTGGCTCCACCCGACCCCGCCCAGGAGCAGCAGGCCCGCTGGTTCGCGGACGCCTGGAACTGGGCCTCCGCCCACCTGCCCGGCGGAAACTTCACCATCCTCGGCGGCCTCCTCCTCCTCGGCCTGATCGCCCAGGGCAAGGACAAGAGCGGCAAGAAGACCGACTGGAAGAAGGCCGACCAGGCGGTCGTCGGCATCTTCAAGAACATCTGGTCGCTCATCACGGGCGTCTTCAAGGGCCTGTGGGCCATCGTCCGGTTCTACGGCGGCTACCCGATCCGGGGCGAGGCCAAGACCGACGCCACGTTCTGGAGCCGGGGCACCCGCTCCACCATCCCGGCCGGGCCCGCCGGCCCCGTCGCGCTCGGGTCCGTCGCCTTCGCCCCGCCCGTCGTGAGCCTGATCAAGCCCAAGCGCCGCCGGCCGAGCCCCTGGGCCCGTACCGCGGCGGCCTGGGTGAAGACCTACCAGGGTTGGGGCGCCACCGCCCTCGACAGGGGCCTGCGCGTGCTCCTGTGGGCCGTCCGCTGGGCCCAGAAGACCTACCGCGGCTACCAGAACGTCGCCCGCCTCGTACGGGCCGTCTACGAGGCCGTAGCCCCCGTCGTCGCCACCCTCGCCCGCGCCCTGCGGGCCTGGCACTTCTGGCCGTACGCCGCCCGCGGCCTGGCCCGCCTCGTCCTCACCGCCGCCCTCGTCGGCCTGACCCTCCCGGCCTGGCGCACCCTCACCCTCGTGGTCCTGGCCGTCCTCCTGGTCGTCGCCGTCGCGCTCGCGCACCGCTTCAAGCCGGCGCCCCCCGGAGACGACGCGGTCTACGGGCCCCGCCTCTGGGTGATCCTGCGCGAAGACCTCGACCTCCCCGAGGACGAGCCCAGGGAGAACTGGCTCCGCCTCCCCGACAAGCTCGGCGCCGAGGGCGCCCGCATCCTCATCCGCCTGCCCTGGTCGTTCCGGGGCACCCAGGGGGAGAAGGACGACGTCACCAGCCTGCTGAACTCCCGGCTCCCGGGCGAGTGGCAGGGCAGGTACACCTTCACCGGCGAGCACTTCAGCGCCGTCTACACCCACAAGCCCCCGCCCAAGCCGCCGGCCCCCGCGCCCGAACCGCCCGGCGCCGTGGATATCTGGGACCCCAAGGTCCAGGAGATCCTGGCCTCCCTCGGACCGGACGAGTTCTACCTGGGACC
>NZ_JBHXRM010000096.1:0-1284 GCF_042716895.1 Streptomyces sp. NPDC058653
GGGGGAGCCGCCTCCTCGGGGGCCGGCGCTTCCTCGGCCGGGGGCCGCGGCTTCTTCTCCTTCCGGCTGAACGCGCGCTTGACCCTGCCCAGAAGCCCCGGCTTGCGCTCCGGCGCGGGTGCCTCCTGCCGGGGCGCCTCGCCTTCCGGCTGGGGCGCCGGAGCCGCCGCTTCCTCGCGGGGCTCCTCCGGCTCCTCGCCGCCCTTGCGTCCGAAGATCCGCCCGATGATGCCCATATCAGTTCTCCTTCGCGCTCAGGTAGGACTTGCGGGCCACGGTCACCGGCTTGCCCGCGTCGATCGCGGGCAGCAACTCGGCCAGCGGGACGGTGTATTCGGGCTCGGGCTTCCACTCCCCGCCCTTGGAGCCGAACTTCATGGAGGCCGGGGCGGCGGCCCGGGGGTCGGCCTCGTTGCTGGCCACCGTGACGGCGTCCACCTTCAGGCTCAGGGGCGGGCGGCCCTCTGCCTCGAACTTGGCCAGGTCCCGGTAGGTGTTGCACAGGGCCAGGTCCAGGACCATCTCGGCCCAGTCCGGGCGCCAGTAGATGTCGGCGGCGTACAGGGTGTTGCCGGTCGGGTCGCTCAGGTCCTTCTTCGGTCCGTCCGCACGGGAGAGGTAGCCGCGGAAGGACTGGTAGAGGTGGCCCACGACCTGCTTGGCGTACCGGGCGCCGGGGCGGCCCTCCTCCTGCGCGGCGAATCCCCGCTCACGGGCGATCCGCAGCTTGTCGTACATCCCGTACAGCGCCCGCTTCGAGGTGGTCCACACCCAGGCTTCGGCCACCTCGGGCTCCCACCCCGGGTAGAGGTCGGCCAGCAGGCCGACCGCCGGGGTACGGGCCCAGTGCCCGCCCTCCTCGGAGGGAAGGAACCGCAGCTCCGGCATCCTCTCGTTGGCCTTGTAGGGCAGGTTCAGCAGCCGCCAGTACCCGGCCTTGTTGGCCAGGAACCGGGTGCCGTCCGGGTAGTGGGTGGGGTCACCGATCCCGAGCCAGGCGGAGCCGATCGCGGCAAGCCAGGCCGCGTTCTTGTCGTACTGGTGCAGCCACCCCATCGCCCGCTCGTCGTCGCTGATGGCGTCGGCCGGGCGGTTCCACTGCATGTTGACCAGCGCCTGCATGATGCCCACGGTGGGCACCTGCCGGTTGCGGATCGCCTCGGAGGAGACGTCCGGGCGGTCGTCACCGCCCGCGAAGACCTTCGCGGTCGCGTTGCTGCTGAGGTAGTACGGGATCACCTTCGGCCACTCCTCGGAGCCGTGACGGGTCGCCAGCAGGTAGAC
>NZ_JBHXRM010000097.1:0-1233 GCF_042716895.1 Streptomyces sp. NPDC058653
TCAGTGCGGTGCTCGCCGTGCTCGGCCAGGACGTTCCTTGACTCGGCCTCGGTCAGACGGCCGGGATAGGTGCACTCCCAAGGGATTACGAGCCACTCGTCAGTGAGTGCGTGATAGCCAAGGGTTGCCATCGTCATCACGCCGTCTCGGGCAGTGCGAGACCACGCCACGCCGACGCCTTGCGGTTGAGCCGCATCACGCCCTCCCGCGCGAGCAGCGCCCGCGCTCGGCCCCGGGTCAGGCACGGCATCGACCCCGCGCAGGCGCGATGCTGGCGCATCACCCGTCGCGCCCGGTCGATGGTGAGGTCCACGGTGCTGGTGCAGGTCAGCTCGGCGGGCTCGTAGGTGTCGGGATCGAGCGGGCGCTTACCGCGCTCGGCGGTGGCCTGGGCGTGCACCCGCCACTCGCCATCGGCGTCCCGTTCGACGCGGACCACGTTCAGGTTCGCCGCGAAAGGCTCGATGCCGTACCAGAGCTCCAGCAGCACCTCGAGGAGCTGTCGCTGAATCTCGGCCGCGTCCTCGGCGTACCAGATCGTCGGCTGGTCACCCTCGGGGTCCTGGAGGTGTGCGTGCTCGTCGCGGTAGAGGCGGCCGTTGGCCAGCTGGATCGCGAACGCGGGGCCGTTGACCAGCGCGTATGGAACGGGCTCGGTCTCGGTGACCGGCTGGTCGATGTGGGCGGAAATGGTGGTTCTCATCAGAGGGTTCTCCTCGGTAGTTGGTCCTAATCTGGGACCAGGCTAGACCCTTTAGGGTTCTAGTTGGTACCATTAGGTCCAACGATAGCACCGACACCCGCGACGGGAACAGAGATGAACGGCAAAAATGACGAACTCACCAGCACCGACAGCGGCCGGCCGACCTACGACATGCTGCGTGGTCACACGTGGTCCCAAATGGGATCATGGGCATATGCCGGTACACAGGGAACAGCGGAAGTTTCGCCTCGACGAGCAGCAGGGCAAGGTCTGGGACGATGCGCTGTCCGCGTCCGGGCTGTCTCAGCAAAAGGCGATGGAGACCATCGTCGAAGCACTGCGGTTCGATCTGATCGACCTGATGCAGTTGCGCGTCGACGCGACCAAGGCAGCGCGCCAAGCAGCCTCCAGCACCGAGTAGTCCGCGGTTCCGAAGCCCCCGCCAGCAGCAACCTGGCCGGTGCCAAGGGATTCATTGCTCGACTCGCCGCCCTGGTGGCCTGGTACGCGTTCGTCGTCGTCTACGCCCG
>NZ_JBHXRM010000098.1:0-1187 GCF_042716895.1 Streptomyces sp. NPDC058653
TCCGGAGCCCTGATGACTCTTAGTGATGATGAGCGACACCTGCTTGTGTCCGTTGTTTCGGTCTGGCTACGGCGTGCCGGAGGGGATGCCGGAGCCATGATGCTGGATGCATACCGGCAGATTTTGTCTGAAACCGAACCGGCCGTAAGGACTGTCATGCTCGAATTTCTTGAATCCGTTCGCATTCATTACATTTCGTCCTGAGCATTTTCTGTATTTCTGTCCATACTTAAACGAGGCGGCCGTCACGGACGGTGGTCGTCGTTCCATGATGCTGTTATGGACGAGTGAGAGTAATCTAATCTAACTTGATTGAGTTCCGGGCGTGCCGCCCGGTTTTTTTTGCTGTTTCCCGGTGTCCGTTCCGGGACAGGATGTGCATTTGTAATACCGCGCACGCGCCGGCATCACAAATACCCTGGTCAGGGCTGCGCCCCGACACCCCGCCATCGCCTCACGGCCGCGCACTGAATTGCGCACCCGTTCACCGATTTTCACGCATTTTCCTCGCCTATCTGTGCGTTCAGCATGGCGTAAAGCGCTTCGGCCTGATCGTGCAGGTGCTCACAGCAGCCGGCAGCCTCATCCAGATCCATCTGCTCGAGCCGCTCAAGGAGGAGAAGTGTCTGTGCGCGGATAAATTTGGCCATATTGAGGGCGGCGGATTCCTGTCTGGTCACTGGTGATTTTCCCCGTCTGGTGATGATTTTTGCGTGAAAAGAGCATGGCGTCATTCTGGTGCATAGTCATGCATGCCGTTAAAATTTAACAGGCGCGTTTCTGACGGGTTCCGGGGTGGTTTGTTGTGGTTTTTGTCATGGTTTCGTCAGGAACGCGCTGAACGCGTCTCAGGCGGTGCGGGCAACGGATGTTATGGTAAATTCTTGGGGGCTTGATTATAAAATACCGCACTTCCTCTTATGTCTTGTGCTTTTTAGACAACCCTGAAAGCTTTTAGCTTTGGTGATGCAATTTGCTGGGATTTTGGCGGAGAACCACAGGTAAAGAAAAAGGCCACATTAGCGGCCTTTTTCGGAGAAGATGCTCAGTGCGGAATTTCGGAGACTTCTTTAACGTCGGTTTTATTGATCTGCTGTTTGACACCATTCGCGTCTGTATAGCCAAGCAGGCCTGAGTCTGATTCTTTAGGTTTGCCGTCGCTGACAATAGTGCGACCGTCATTGGTG
>NZ_JBHXRM010000099.1:0-1183 GCF_042716895.1 Streptomyces sp. NPDC058653
GCCGTGAAGCAGTCCGTCACGGTCCTGCGCGACGGCGAGAACGTCGTGGGCGAGTCCGGCGTAAGCGTGAACAACGGCGAGCGCGAATCCATCTACGAGTACGAACTCGACTGACCTGGCCAGGCCAGATTTGCAAGGACGCGTCCGCGTTCGCGTACGTGGTGTCCCTACCGGCTGTGACGGTGTCCGCTACACCCCGTAGGCTGCACGAAACCGCGAAACAAGATCCGTAAACGCAAAAAAGCCGCACGCCCCACCCGGGCTCTGCAAGAGGGTTCGAAGCCTCAAGCCGAGTCGAAGTCCCGGAGAAGGGCAATGCGGCGACCACACATAGGTCTGCTGCCGAGTGTAGGGCAGGTGGGGAGTGCTGTCTTCCCCGCCGTGACGTCACGAGAGTGATGTCGCCCATCCGCACATCGGGTGGCAGGCCAGAGAGGCGCCACCCCAGTGGGAATGACCAAGCCCGCCGCAGTACCCGCCCAGAAGGGCGGTGGAACGGTCTCGAACCTGGAGAGGGACGGGGCCCCGGCCGGTTGCAGGCCGATCGCGGGCATGAAGAAGGGCTGGTTCTACCGGCCCGCAGACCGCATGATCATCCACCAGCAGAACCCCGATGCCGCTTCGCTCTCGATCGGGCGTGTGCCGAAGGTCATCGGGCAGATCGAGCACCTCACCGACGACGGCGAGAGCATCCGGATCGAGTACCTCGTCCTCGGCCGTCGCCAGCGGCGGGGCCGGATCGTCAACGAGGACGAGCTGGACCGTGGCACCTGGTCCGCGAAGGTCGGGTTCCGCCGGCCTACCGGCAACGACGAGCGCCACGCGTACGCGCGCCTGATCCGCGAGGAGGGCGAGGACGCCCCGGTCATCCCCGCCCGGACGTACTACGACGAGGACGGGAACCTCGTCTTCCCGACCGCCGAGGCCCAGACCCTGGGCTACCGGGTGCTGCGCGGTACCGAGGAGCAGGCCCGGGAGGCGTGGGAGGAGATCGGGGCCTACACGACCATGTGCGGGAAGTCGGCCCTGGTCCTGGGCGCGATGATGATCGGCCCCGCCCTCGACTCGATGGACGTCCTGGCGCACGTGCTGAACTGCTACGGCCCCGGCCAGCAGGGCAAGTCCACCGTGATGACGGTGGCCTGCGCGATCCTGGTCGACCTCAAGCCCCGGGCCCCGGCTG
>NZ_JBHXRM010000100.1:0-1038 GCF_042716895.1 Streptomyces sp. NPDC058653
TCCGACCTCGTCACCGCGTTCAACAACGCCGCGGGACAGGCCACGGACGCGGTGCTCCCGCCGGACGCCGGCGGCCTGACGCTTGTCGGCGGTGTTTACACCGCGCCCTCGACACTGGGCCTGACCGGCACCCTCACCCTCGACGCGCAGAACAACCCCA
This sequence comes from Streptomyces sp. NPDC058653, assembly GCF_042716895.1. Taxonomy (NCBI): domain Bacteria; kingdom Bacillati; phylum Actinomycetota; class Actinomycetes; order Kitasatosporales; family Streptomycetaceae; genus Streptomyces; species Streptomyces sp. NPDC058653. Next base: position 161 of record NZ_JBHXRM010000100.1, read on the forward strand.
ACACCGTCTGGGTCTTCCAGGTCGGCTCCGGACTGACGACCGCCTCCGCAAGCCGTGTCGCGCTCATCAACGGCGCGCAGGCGTGCAACGTGTTCTGGGAGATCGGCAGTTCGGCCACCCTGGGCACCAACTCGACCTTCGTGGGCAACATCCTGGCCCTGACCTCGATCAGTGCCACGACCGGGGCGACCATCGACGGGCGCGCGCTCGCGCGCAACGGCTCGGTGACCCTGGACACCAACCGGATCACCCGTTCCACCTGCACGGGCGGCACCACGTCCGGGACGACCACCGGCACCACCACCGGTACCACCACGGGAACCACGACCGGCACCACCACCGGAACGACCACCGGCACGACCACCGGAACGACGGGCAGTGTGCTCGGCGGCGTGCTCGGCGGCGTGCTGGGCGGCGCGACGACCGGCACCACCACCGGCGGCGTGCTGGGTGGCGTACTCGGCGGCGTCGTGACCGGCGGCACCACGGGCGGCACCGCGGCTGGGACGACCGGTGGCACGACCGGCGGGTCCACGGGCGGGGTCATCTCGGGCAATACAACCGGGAACACGACCGGGAACACGGTAGGCAACACCTCCGGCGGCGGACACGGCGGCAAGCCTCCGGGGAAGCCGCACCACGGTCACGGCAAGCCCGACCACGGTCACGGGCCGGACCACGGTCACGGAGGACCCGACCACGGTCACGGAAAGCCCGACCACGGTCACGGGAAGCCCGACCACGGCGACGAGAAGCCGGGCTACGGCGACGACGAGGGCGACGAGGGCGACAAGCCCCCGCAGCACGGCGGCTACGGCGACAAGCCCGAGCACCTGGCCTGACGAAACCGGACCACAGATCGCGCCGCGCGGTGGAAT